>NZ_JBHRXN010000002.1:0-68247 GCF_042648525.1 Vogesella facilis | reverse complement strand
GTTCCTGATCATCCGCCGCAGCTTTGCCGACTACCTGTGGCTGTTGCTGCGCAAGGTGGCAGCGCCGTATCGCTTTGCGGTGGCGCAGCTGCCGCCGCTGTCGAAGAATGCGCTGCTGCAACTGCTGGACCCGAAGGCGGTAGCCACCAGCACCAAGAAAGTAGCGGCCTGACGCTGCCGTACCGGCCGCGGCATCACGGCGGCCGGTACGGCAGACACTGCTACGGGATGACGGCCTTGCGGCCAACCTTCCCTTCGCGCCCCGCTAGCCCTGCCCATCCGCAGAGCTGGCGGGGCGTTTCGCTTGCCGCGCTGGCGCCGCCCGGCCGCGCTCAGTCGCCAGCGCAGGCATGACCGTCACCGCCGGCAAGCGGGTAGGCATGATCGCCGCCGCGGTGGCGATCGGCGCATCCCGGCCCCAGCGCCAGCACGCCGCCTTGCCCGCCAGCCGGCCACACGCCCGGCGACTAGCCGCCCCCTGTCGCCGAAGCCCGCGCAGCCAGCCACAGCGGCACAAGGTTGGCCGCAGGGTGGTCGCCGGCCCTTGGGCAAGCAGACGCAGCCGGCGGATCGCCGGAGGCCTCGCAGGGCACGCACTTGCTTGCCGCGGCGCCAACCACGCCGCCACAGCCTTGGCGCAACTGGCGCCCAATGCAAAAGGCGGGCCATCGCCCGCCTGCCTTGCTGCGCCCCGCTACTGCTACGGCCTACAAATCCAGCACCAGATCGGAAGTCGGCCGGCTGCAGCACAGCAGGCGCAGGCCGTTGTCGATCTCGCGCGGCCGGATGCCGCCGTTATGCTGCATCGCCACCGTGCCGGCCAGCAGCCGGGTCTTGCAGGTGCCGCACATGCCGCTATTGCAGGACGACGGCACCACCACCCCGGCCTTTTTCGCCGCCAGCAGCACCGTTTGCGCGCCATCCATGCTGAAGGTCTTGCCCGAGCGCAGCAGCTGCACGGAGTAGCGCTGCGCCGGCGCCGTGCCGGTGGCAGCCGGTGCGGCAGCGCACGCAGCCGTCACGCTGGCAAAGTCGAAGCTTTCCTGGTGGTAGTGCGCCGGGTCATGCCCGCCGTGCTGCAGCATATCCCGCACCGCCTGCATGTAGCCGGCTGGGCCGCAGACGAACACCTCGCGCTCGCGGAAGTCCGGCACCGCCTGCTGCAGCAGCGCCAGGCTGATGCGGCCAACCTGGCCGTGCCAGCCGGCCTCGTCGCCGGCGCTGTCGCACAGCGGCAGGAAGCGGAAGGCGGCGGACAGGCGCGCCAGCGCTTGCAGTTCGTCGCGAAAGATAATGTCGGCCGGGCTGCGGGCGCTGTGCAGAAACACGATGTCGCGCTCCAGCCCCAGGTCGGCGCTGGCGCGCGCCATCGACATCAGCGGCGTGACGCCGGAGCCGGCCGACAGGTACAGCAGCTTGCGCGCCGGATGCTGCGTGGGGGTGAACATGCCGGCCGGGCCGTACGCCTGCAGGCTCATGCCCGGCTGCAGCGTGTCGTGCAGCCAGTTGGACACCGCCCCGCCCGGCACGCGCTTGACGGTAATCGACAGCGTAAACGGCCGGGTCGGCGCCGAGGAAATGGTGTAGCAGCGCGAGATCGGCTGGCCGTTGATGTTCAGCGCCAGAGTAAGGAACTGCCCCGGCTCATAGCTGAGTGGTGCGCCGGCCGGCGGGATGAAGACGAAGGTGGTGACGTCGTGTGTTTCGGCGATCACCCGGACACAGGTCAGCGTGGCCTGCTCGCCGCTCGACCATTCGCGGCCGGCGTGTTCCCAGCTACTGGCGGCGACGAAGCGGTCCGCCACGGCCGGGGCCGCAGCCACGGCAAGATGTTGCGCGCTAATCATGGCGGCCTCCCCTCAGATACCGTGCGCGTTCAGGCGCGCGGCATACCAGCGCGAGAACTGGTCGACATAGGTTTCGGTGAACGCGGAGAACGGGCCGGGCACATAGCCCGGGTCCTGCGTGCCGCGATGGGTGATCGCCACCAGGCTGGCGTCCTGCGCATTGGTGGCCAGCCAGACCTCGGTCAGCTCCTGCAGGTTGTAATCGACGCCCTCCACCGCGTCGGCGTGCACCAGCCACTTGGTACGCACCAGCGTCTTGTCCGGTGCCAGCGGAATGATGTAGCTGATCACCGCGTGGTCGCTCATCACGTGCGTCCACGAGTTGTGCGTCCACAGATGGGTGTCGCCAAGATCGCGGCGCTGCAGATCGCCAAACAGCTTGCGGCACGCCACCCTGGTGCTCAGGGTCTGCGATTCGCCATGCCCGGCGATCACCAGCTGCTGGGTGCGGAACTGCGTCACCGCGTCCACGTCCAGGTACTCCACGCTGGTGCCGGCGCCGACAAAGCCATCGTCCAGCCAGCTTTGCTGACACTTGGCGTTGCGGGCGTGGTAGTCCGCCAGTGCAGCTTTCGATTCCTCGCTGAGGTTGTCCGGGCAGAAGCCGAAATCCTCCGGCAGGAAGGAGGCGGTCAGTTCCGGGTGGGTGCCGCCGCAGTGATAGCACTCGCGGTTGTTCTCGATCACCAGCTTCCAGTTGCCATCCTCGATGATCTCGGCCTCGTGGGCGATCTTGCTATGCCGCAGCTGGTATGGCGCGAAGCGCGGCGTCATCACTTCTTCCAGGTGGGCGATGTCTGTCGGCGCTTCATCGGCCAGGCACACGAAGATATGCGTGCCGACGACCCTGGTGTGTACCGGCAGCAGGTTGCGGCACTTGCTGTCGAAATCCTGCCCCATATGGCTGGCATGGCGCAGGCTGCCGTCCAGCGCATAGGTCCACTGGTGGTAGGAACAGGTCAGCATGCCCACCGTGGACTTGCCGGCCGGCTTCAGCCGCGCACCGCGATGGCGGCAGATATTGCGGTAGCTGCGAATCTGCTCGTCGTCATCGCGCAGGATGATGATGGACGCCTTGCCGATGTCGACGGTGGAAATATCGCCCGGCTCGGGAATATCGGCGGTGACACCAACCAGAATCCAGTGCCGCTGGAAAAAGATTTCAACATCGGTATCCAGAATATCCTGCCGCCCGAATAACTCTCCCGGCATGCCATGCCCCGCCTGGCGGCTGCGCAGCAATTCGCGGTGGGTTTTCCAATTTTCTGTGGACATCGTCATTCTCCAATGTGTGTGTTGATACTGCACCGGCAGCACCTGACGACTCCAGTATTGGAATAATGTAAAAACCGGTCAACGCGCTATATTTTCACTTTGACATTACATTTATTAATGCGAAAAAGCCGGCTGGCGCGGCAAGAAATAGCGACTGCCCACAAGCAATAGGCGGGCAACATGGAAGGGGCAAGCGGCGAGAGCGAAAATGGTGGGACAGCGTGGGCAGACGGCCTCAGCAGCCGGGCGGTGGCGGCCGGGCAGCGGCGGGCTTAGGACAGCGCGCGGCGGTTCGCCCGCATGCCGACCAGGGTGAACAGCAGCCAGAACGCCTGCGACACGAACGCCGCCAGATTGAAATCATGGGACAGCGAATACAGGCTGCACAGGCAGCCGGAGATATTCAGGTAGGCATAACTGTTGGCATCCATGCGCAGTTTTTTCAGCTGCACCAAGGCATAGGCGATCACATAGCATGCCGTGCCCAGCAAGCCCACCAAGACATGTATTCCCATGAATTTCAATCTGAATGCATTAGTTGCAAGACTATTTAACTGCCGGCTGCCGGCCATTGCCGCGACAAACCAATTCACATAAATAGCACGGCTGTTTTACACAAAAATCATGGCCAGCAAACGGCAAGCGGCCGCAAACGTTGGCCGCAGCCGACCGTTATTGCCGCCGGCCCCGGCCAGGCTGCTGCGCATGATAACGAGCACCCCGCCGGCTTTCTCTGACAGCCATCAAGATTGCGGGCGGTGACCGCGCCGCGCGGCCGTCGCCTCACAGCTGGAAGGTGCTGATCTGCGCGGAAAGCGCCTCGGCCTGGCGCTGCAGCGACTGCGCCAACTTGCTGTTGGCATCGGCGTGGCAGGTGTTCTCCTTGGCCATGCGGGCAATGGTTTCCACATTGTCCGCCACCTGCTGGCTGGCCGCGTGCTGCTGGTGCATCGCCACCGAGATCTCATGCGCGGCCTCCTGACTGGCCAGGCTCTGCGACAGGATGCTCGACAGCGTCTGGCTGGCGGTCTGCACGCTGCCCGAGCTCTGCTCCATGCCGGCCCGCGCCGCGCTCATGCCCTTGGCGGTGCGCTCGGTGTCCTGGCTGATCGTCTCCACCAGGCCGCGGATCTCCTCGGTGGCGGTCGAGGTGCGCTCGGCCAGCTTGCGCACTTCATCGGCCACCACGCCAAAGCCGCGGCCGGCATCCCCCGCCCGCGCGGCCTCGATGGCGGCATTCAGCGCCAGCAGGTTGGTCTGGTCGGCAATATCGTTGATGACCTGCACGATGCGGCCGATCTGGTTCGAACTCTGCTTCATGGATTCGACCTCCGCGCTCAACTGGCCGATCTGCGCGGCCAACTGCCGGATGTCCAGCAAGGTCGCCTGCATGCGCTCCTCGCCGGCGCCGGCCTCGCGCGCGGTGGCCAGCACCCGCTCGGCACTGCGCCGCGCCTGCGCATTGGCCTGCGCGATGCTGCTGCTCACCTGTTGCACGGCTTCGGCCATCGCGGCGGTGGACTCCGCCTGCTTGCGCGAGGCCAGCGACACCTCGCCGGCGTTGTTGGTCAGCTGCAGCGAGGTGTCCGCCACATCGGACACCGTATGCCGGATCTGCTGCACCAGGCCGGAAAGCGACGCCGCCATGTGATTGAAGCTATTGGCGATCTGCGACAGCTCGTCGCGCGAACCCAGCTCGACGCGGGTGGACAGCGCCCCGTCGGCCAGGCGCTGCGCATCGTTCTTCAACTTGACCACCGCGTTGCGGATCGACAGCGTGGCGCCGACGAACAGATAGCCGCCGATCAGCACCAGCAGCAGCGCCGTGCCGACCACGGTGAGCCGCAAGGCCGACAGCTGCCGGATGCGCAGCTCGGTGCGCTGGCGGAATTCGGTCAGCACCAGCCGGCCCAGCGCGTGCAGTTCGGCCGCCGTGCGATCCATCAGCTTGAGCTGGTCCAGCGGGTCGGTCAGGATCAGCACCGCTTCCACGTAGTTCTTGTTGAGGAATCTGGCGGCGCTGCCGAGCTGGGCCGCGGCTTGCTGGCTCTGCCTGGCCAGCGCCGCATAGCCCGGATCGTCCCGCTCGATGCCGCGCTGCACCCGGCCCACGCTCTGCTCGGCGGCCTGCGACAGAAAGCTGGCCAGCGCCCCCAGCCGGCTGCGTTCCGCCTGCTCGATGGTATTGCGCGCCGCGATCAGCGCCCCCAGCCCGCGCGCGCTGCCGGCGTGTTCGCTGGCCGGCAGCACGATAGTGAAAAACAGGTCCTGCAGGTTGCGCGTGTCGTTGTCCGGGTCCAGCGACATGCCGGACTGGCTGGCCACGCTGTACAGCCAGTCGAGCTGCTGCTTGATGACTGCCGTATGGCGCGCCAGGTTGTCCTCCGGCTTGAGCTGCGGCCAGGCCTGCAGCTGCGCGTCCAGTGCCGCGCGCACGCCCAGCCAGCCCGGCTTCACCCCCAGGCGGTCAGCGGCCAGCGCCTGATCTATCTGCTGCATCGCGGCGCGCATCCGGCTGGCGGCCTGCTGCCGTGGTGCGGCCAACTCGCGCTTGCCGGCCAGCAGCAGCGCGCTGAGGTCACGGTGCTGCTGGCTGGCGGCCAGCAGTTCGAAGCCGGCCAGCGCCAGCGACTCGCCGGCCAGCTCCTGCTCGCTCTCGCCGATCTGGCTACGGTAGGTGCGGTCCAGCATGTACAGCATGTAGATGGTGGGCAGGATCAGCACGCTGGCGATGAGCAGGAACTTGGCGGACAGCCTGAGGCGGCCCATCAGCAGCGTAACGGGGACGAACAACACATTCATGATTTGCAACCTCAACCCTGGAGAGAAAATCGGCCACAGGTGCTGCCTGCTGCCGCACTGGAAATAAAGCGCCATGCGCCGGGCCATCACGCCGCCCGGCCGCCACGACACTCTGGGCGGCGTGCTGCGGCCAACATGGTTGGCCGCAGGCATGCCACGCCGATAAACCGCCATCGCGCATAACAACCGCGGCGGCAGGTTTATAAAACCGGGATTCTCGACAGGTGATTCAGTTGTTTGTCAGGTCCTCACGCAGGCAGGCAATCAATTCCTCCACCACGGGAGAAACCGTGCGCCCCTGCGGCACGACAACATAATATGAATCAGTGACTTTAAGAGATGCCACTGGCAATCGCACCAGCTCACCAGTGGCCAATAGATCGTGTACCAAACGGCCCCAGCCGAGGATAAGCCCCTGCCCGGCCAGCGCCGCCTGGACCGCGTCGGTATACAGGCTGCAGCGGAACGCATAATGCAGGTATTGCGGCCGGTAACCCACGGCGGCAAACCACTCCTCCCAGCCCATCCAGCCTTCCGAGGTGGTATCGGATTCGATCAGCGCCATGTCGGCCAATTCGGCCAGCGACGCAGGCACCGGGTGCGCTTGCAGCCAGCCGGGCGCGCACACCGGGAACACCTCTTCGTCGAACAGCAGGGCCGCCGTGCCGGCTTGCCATTTGCCGCTGCCAAACCGGATGGCGACGTCGACATCCTTGTGCAGCAGGTCTGCGGTAAACATCTGGGTGGTCAGCCGCAATTGCAGCTGCGGCAAACGCTGTCTTAGCTGTGCCAGCCGGGGCAGCAAGCGGAACTGCGAAAACGCCGCGGTGGTGGCGATGATTATCTGTTGCTGCTGCGGATATTTCGCCAGCCGGTCAAATACCCCGGCGATCTTCTGCATCGATTCGGACACCACCTGGTACAGCGCCTCGCCCTCCCGGGTCAGCCTGATGGCGCGGTGCAGGCGGTGAAACAGCTGCACGCCCAGGGTCTCCTCCAGCGCCTTTACCTGGCGGCTTACCGCGGCCTGGGTCACGCCCAGTTCGTGCGCCGCCACCGTGAAACTGCTCAAGCGCGCCACGGCCTCGAACTCGACCAGGGCCGTCATCGACGGAATCAGCCGCCGGTAGCCCCGGGTCTTCTCGCCTGCTGCCTTCATCTGTGCCCGCGCCTTCCCGTATTGGCAATGCCGCCCTGCCGCGCCAAATCAGCTGTCGGCCCATTCGCTCATCATGGTGCCGACTTCCTCGACCAGCCATTCGCGGAAGCGGGCATACTCCACCCGCAGCTTGGCGTTTTTATGGGTAATCAGGTAGTGATGGCGGTCGTGGAACACCAGTGCGTCCTTCACCGGCCGGATCAAGCGCCCCTGCTCCACCTGGCGGTGCACCAGGTGATGCCAGCCCAGCAGGGTGCCCTCGCCCACTTCGGCCTGCTGCACCAGCAGGCAGTAATCGTTGCTCTCCAGATAATTCACATCGCTGAGCAGGTTCGATTCATCGCCTTTTTGAAACCAGTTGCGCCACACCCGCCAATCCACGTGCTCGCACACCTGCCCCCGCCCCAGCGACGACAAATGCAAGGTTGGCCGCGCCAATAACTCCAGCGGTTTCAATTTCTTGTTCTGAAAATGCTTGTCGTAAAAAGCCTGGCTGCACACCGGGTAAACAATGTCATGAAACAAGGGCTCCACTTCATATTCGGTTTCCCGCGGCGGGTTCTTGGTAATGATTACATCCGGCTCCAGTAATTCATCCAGCTCCATGAAATGATCGGTCACGATCACATGCAGTTTCATGTCGGGATATTTCTTGCGCAGCGATGGCAGCCGGAACGACAACCACAGCGAAGAAAAGGCATGCGACACACAAATAGTGAATGCATGTTTTTCCGAACGCCGCACCGACTCCGCCGCCTCGGCAATATTCATGATCGACAGATAGGAGGCGTTATAAAGAATCCGCCCGGCTTCGGTAAGCGCGATATGCCGCCCGGTGCGCTCGAACAGCGCCACATCCAGCGAATCTTCCAGCTCCTTGATCTGCCGGCTGATGGCCGCCTGGGTAACACACAATACTTCCGCGGCCTGGGTGAAACTCTCATAACGCGCCGCGGTGACAAAACATCGCAATGCACGCAACGATGGCATCTGCGCCAAAAGTCGGTCAGTAAATAACTGCTTCTTCTGCATAGCTACCACCTTGAAATCGTATGTATCGGAGCGTGGCCGGGCGCCAGCAACTCACCTTGAAAGACTTTTGCGCAAGCATGCCGTGCAATGCGGAAACACAATGACGAAATCATTATCCGCACCGCCATTCGGCCACAGGCATTTACCTGGCGAGCGCAGCAAGTCTGCCACGCCACTCTTTACATGACAACAAACCCAGACATACAGCAAACAAAGGTAATAGCTTTATAATCAATTACATAGCAAACAAATCAAAAATAGTTTCCGGTTCGTAACGCGCTTTAAAACCACAGCCAATAATTAATCCGCTTCGCAGCCGCGGCATTCGCCCGGCAGCGCTAATACCATTCACCCGCCAGCAGGCGCAATCAAAACAGCCCGGCCACCGCGGCCGGGCTGGCGTACGACACCGATTAGTCCAGCTTCAGCCAGGTAGTCTTCAGTTCGCAGTACTGGTCATGCGCATAGATGGACTTGTCACGACCGCCGAAACCGGACTGCTTGAAGCCGCCGAACGGTGTCGACAGGTCGCCTTCGCCGAAGCAGTTCACCGTCACGGTACCGGCGCGGATGCGTGCCGCCACCTTGTGCGCGTTGTTGACGTTGTCGGTCCACAGCGAGGCGGCCAGGCCGTAGCAGGTATCGTTGGCGATGCGGATCGCCTCCTCTACATCAGTGTATTCAATGACACACAGCACCGGGCCGAAGATCTCTTCGCGGGCAATGCCCATGTCCGGGGTCACGTTGTCGAAGATGGTCGGCTCCACATACCAGCCGCCAGTCTCCACCAGCGTGGCCTTGCCGCCGCATACCAGGCGCGCGCCCTCGTCCTTGGCGCTTTCGATGTGGCCGAGCACTTTTTCGTAGTGCCGCTTCTCGATCAGCGCGCCGAGCTTGACCTCCGGGTCCAGCGGGTCGCCGGTTTTCCAGCCCGCCAGCACCTGCTGCATCTTCTCCAGCAGCGCCGCTTTCATGCCGGCCGGCACCAGCATGCGCGAACCGGCGCTGCAGTTCTCGCCCATGTTCCAGAACGCCGCGGCCACCGCCTGCTCGGCCACCACGTCCAGGTTGGCCACGTCGGGCAAGATCAGCTGCGGATTCTTGCCGCCGCACTCCAGCACCACCCGCTTGAGGTTGGTATCCGCCGAGTAGTGCAGGAAGCGCTTGCCGGTTTCGGTGGAGCCGGTGAAGGCGATCAGGTCGACATCCGGGTGGATGCCCAGCGCCTGGCCGGCACTCTGGCCAAAGCCGGTCACCACGCTGAACACGCCGGCCGGCAGGCCGGCCTGCAGCGCCAGGTCGGCAATGCGCAGCGTGGACAGCGAGGTCTGCGCCGCCGGTTTCACCACCACGCTGTTGCCCACCGACAGCGCCGGGCCGAGTTTCCACGCCAGCATCAGCGCCGGGAAGTTCCACGGCAGCACCGCGCCCACCACGCCGATCGGCTCGCGGGTGATCATGCTCACCACATTGGCGCCGGACGGCGACAGTGCGTCATAGCGCTTGTCGGTCACCTCGGCATGCCAGCGGATGCAGGCGGCGGATTCCGGAATATCCAGTGCCAGGCATTCGCCGATCGGCTTGCCGGCTTCCAGCGCCTCGATCAGCGCCAGCTCGTCGGCGTGCTCCTCGATCAGCTCGGCCAGGCGGGTCAGCACCGCCTTGCGCTGTGCCGGCGCGGCCTTCGACCACACGCCGGACTCGAAAGCCTCGCGGGCGGCCACAACCGCGCGCTCGACATCGGCGGCATCGCAGCGGGCCACTTCGGCCAGCGGCTTGCCCGTGGCCGGGTTCAGGGTGCTGAAGGTCTCGCGCGATGCCGCGTCACAGCGCTGGCCGGCGATGAAGGCACGGCCGTCGATGGCCAGCGCTTCCGCTTGCTGCTTCCACTCTTGATAAGTTGTCATGTTCTATTCCTCACAAAATTAAAGAGGGGCCTCGAAAACCCCGGCTTGCCAAGCGAGACCAGGCGCGAATGAAAAATTCCGACGCCGCATATGCTTGATATGCAAGGCGGAATTTTTGGTGCGCACGCAGTATCGCGACGAAAGCGGGCGTTTTGCGGGGTGCCCTACAGCTCGGCCCCTGCCGAAAACTCCTTGGCCCAGATCGCCGCGGAAACACCGATGTCCACGATCGGCCGTACCGGCAGCACGCGCGGGCGCGCCTGCTGCAACAGCTGCTCGACCAGCTCGTTGTCGTAACCCAGCGCATGCTCGGCAATCAGCTTGCCGGAGGCGGAACCACGGCTCAGGCCCAGGCCGTTACAGCCGATCGCCTCGAACACCCCGTCGCTTTTCTTACCGAACAGCACACCGTTGTTGGCCGACAGGCACAGCGCGCCGCCCCAGGTGTATTCCAGCGCGACGTCCGGCAGCATCGGAAAGCGCCGCTCGAACGAGCGCTGGTGCAGACGCCTGGCCTTGGCAAGATCGGCGGCGGATACCTGGACATTGGGACGGAACGCGAAGTGGTTGCGCACGCAGATGCGGTCGTTGCCCAGCCGCCGTACGGTGGTACCCATCGGGTCGGCAGGAATCAGCGCCCACGAACGTTGGCCGCCAAGTGCGCGGCTCTCCGCCGCCGTCAGCACCCGGCTCATCGAGGCAAAGGTGTACACCGGCAGCAAGCCATTCGGATGCAGGCCGAACCTGGCCGCATAGGCATTGGTGCAGAGGATCACCCGCTTGGCGGTGATCCGGCCGCCATCGAAGCGCAGCAGCTGCGAGCCGCCCTGCGACGCGATGTCGCGCAGCGCACTCATCTCGAACACCGTCACATTGCCGGGCAGGTTGGCCGCCAGACCACGCATCAGCGCGGCCGGCTGGGCGGTGCTGCAGCCGGGGGTGAAGATCGCCCCCTGGTAGAAGCCCGTCCCGGTCACCTGCTGGATGGCGGGCTGATCCAGCCACTGGAACGGCTCGTCAATCCGCCCCAGGCCATCGGCAAAATGCGCCAGCGCCGACTGCCCTTTCTGGTTTACCGCGGCGTGAAACTTGCCGTCGTCGCGCCAGTCGCAGGCGATGTTGTGCTGCCGCACCGCGCTGCGCACATAGTCGATGCCATGGCGCTGCAGACGCACATCCGCCTTGTCCGCCGCCACACTGCGCGAGTAGCTCTCGCTGCTGATGTCGTGCGGCAGGTCAACGAAGAAACCGGAATTCCGCCCGGCCGTCGTGCGCCCGATCCGATCTGCCTCCACCAGCGCAATCGAAGCCTCCGGTGCCAGCTCGGCCAAGCGCCGCGCCGCACACAGGCCGGTGATGCCGCCGCCGACCACCACCCAGTCAAACCGGCTGTCAGACGTCACCTTGTGGGCCGGGGCAGCAGGCGGCAGGCATTCCCACCAGCCGTTCACCCCGTCCGGTGCCGGCAGCCGAACGAATTCCAGTTTCGCGTCCATGTCAGATCACTCGCTACGCAGCAGCGGGGTCACCAGCTTGGCAAAGGCCTGGCACTCGTCCGCGGTGAGCGTGCCCAGCGGCGCGCGGGCCACGCCCACCGGCTTGCCGGCCAGTTCGCAGCCGTAGCGCACGTACTGGATGAACTTGCCGCTGCGCTCCAGCAGCTCCAGCACCGGCAGCAGCTGCGCCATCAGCTGGCGGCCGGTGGCAAAGTCGCCGCGCTTGACGCAGGCATCGAACAGCTCGGTATGCGCTTCCGACAGGAAGTTGGAGGCGCCGCCCACCCAGCTCTTGGCGCCCCAGGCGAAGAACTCCAGCGCCTGGTCATCCATGCCGCAGCTGAGCACCAGCTTGTCGCGGAAGTGCGTGGCCAGGTGGTGCAGGTGCGAGACATCGCCGGTGCTTTCCTTCATGGCGATGAAGTTCGGGCGCGCCAGCACCACTTCCAGCACCTCGTCGCTGATGGCGGTACCGGTACGGGCCGGGAAGTTGTACAGCATGATCGGCATGTCCAGGCTGTCGTCCACTTTCAGCAGGTGCGCCAGCAGCTCTTCCTGCGTCGGCTGCGCGTAGTACGGCGCGGCCACCAGCAAGGCATTCAGGCCGGCACGCTTGGCTTCCTGGCCCAGGCGGATGACTTCGCGCGTGGTGGTGGCGTTGATGCCGGCGGTCAGAAAGCTCTTGTCGCCGGCGGCGGCCGCCACGGTGTTGAACGTCTGCACGCGCTCGTCGAAACTCAGCGCGTAGTATTCGCCGGTGGTGCCACCTACTCCCAGCCCGGCAACCCGGCCGGCCAGATCCGCGGCATGCTTGCCCAGCAGATCATGGTTAATCTCCCCGTCGGCGTGGAACGGGGTAACGAGTGGCGTATGAACTCCCTCAAAACTCATGACATTTCTCCTTGTTGAGAAAACATGCCGCAGCCTTCGTCATTACTGCCGCCATAAGGCGGCATTTCCCAAAGCGCAGCGTTTAAAAAGCAAAAGCCGTCCCCGGCATGCTGAAAATCAGCATGGCCTGTTAATTGACCACAGCGTCCCTGCAGGTTGGCCGCAGGGAATCGCTGCGTCAGAAATTAAATGTGTAAATCCGCATGCGGATAGAAAGGAAACCTACTGCATAAATCTCTTACCCGGCCCCGTACCGCACGTTCCACCTGCTCGTCGCCCTCCGGGCTATTGCCAAGCGCAGACAGCACGTCAAGTATCATCACCCCGATTTCTTCAAACTGTGCGGTACCGAATCCGCGACTGGTGCCGGCCGGCGTGCCCAGCCGAATACCGGTCGCCGGCAGTGGATTTTCCTGCTCGAATGGCAGCGCAATGGTGTTGCAGGTAATACCGGCCCGCTCCAGCGCCTTTTCCGCCTGCGCGCCGCTAATATTCTTGCTGCGCACATCCAGCAGCAGCAGGTGATTGTCGGTGCCGCCGCTCAGCAGACGCAGGCCACCGGACTGCAATACCTTGCCGAGCGCCTGGGCATTGCGCAGCACCAGATCGATATAACCGAGAAACTCGGGGCGCAGCGCCTCGCCAAACGCCACCGCCTTGCCGGCCAGCACATTCATCAACGGCGCCCCCTGCAGGCCGGGCGACACCGCCGCGTCGATTTTCTCGGCAAGGTCGCCACGATTGGTCAGCACAAAACCCCCACGCGGCCCACGCAAGGTCATATGGGTGGTGGCGGTGACCACATCGGCAAAGCGCAGCGGGTTCTGATGCCGCCCCGCCGCCACAATGCCGGCCATGTGCGCCATATCCACCAGCAGCATGGCGCCCACGCTGTCGGCGATTTCGCGGAAGGCCGAAAAATCCAGGCTGCGCGGATACGCGGCATAGCCGGCGATGATCAGCCGCGGCCGGTGCTGCTCCGCCAGGCGCAGCAGCTGCTGGTAGTCGATACGGCAACTGTCGGCGTCCACGCCATAGGTGACCAGCTTGCCGGCACTGCCGTAATGCCCCTGCCCGCTGGCAAAGCCCGGCAAGCCGCCAGCCGCTGGCGACATGGCCAGCATGCTGTCGCCGGGCTTGAGCAGCGTGCGCAGCACCGCGGCATTGGCCTGTGCGCCGCAATGCGGCTGCACGTTGGCATAGTCCGCGTCAAACAGAGCCCGGCAGCGGTCGATTGCCAGCGCCTCCACCCGGTCTACGTGCTCACAGCCGGCGTAATGGCGGTTGGCGGGATAGCCCTGCGCATACTTGTTGCCCAGCACCGTGCCCTGGGCTTCCAGCACCGCGGCGGAGACGAGGTTTTCTGACGCGACCAACTCGATCTGCGCGTGCTGGCGACGAAACTCCAGCGCGATCTCGGAGGCGATCACCGGGTCACGACTCATGAGTGTTTCAGAAAAGAAGCGCGCGTTCTCGTTCACAGGGATACTCCGGAAGCCATTGTGCAAAGCACGTCACACAAGCCAGAAAAATTACCGGACAGATACAACGATTCTCATGCCATTGCAGCGATGCGATTATCTGGCTCTCCGCAAAAAAACCGCGGAGAGCCAGGTCGATATTATTGCTGCAGCCAGGCTTTCAGTTTTTCCGGATGGGTATCAACAAACTTCTTCGCCGCGGTGGCATAGTCGTTGGTGTTATTGCCTTCGAACTCGATGGCTTCCACATCGGCCAGTGTCATCTTGAATTTCTTCATGAACACATTGGTGCGCGGGAACTTGCCGGCAAATTGTTTGGACGCAAAGGCGTGAATCTTTTCCTCACCGCCCATGGTGCCTTTCGGGTCGTCCAGATAACGCATTTTCCATTTCTGGAACAGCCAGTGCGGGCTCCATACCGTGGCCACGATCCACTGTTTGGACTGGTAGGCGCGCGACACACCGGCCAGCATGCCGGCTTCGCTGGAAGTCTGCAGGTTATAACCGGCCAGGTTATAAGCCTTGACGGTATTTTGCGATGCCTGGGTTACGCCGCTACCCGGCTCGATGCCCTGAATAATGCTATTCAGCTTGCTTTTCACTTCCGGCTTGTTCAGGTCGGCAATCGACGACACCAGAGACTTGGGCACATAATCCGGCACGACCCAGCCGTTTTTACCGCCGGTATAGATGATGCTTACATCATCCATATCGTTTTTATATTTTTCGTAGTAGGTGCCGTGCGTAACCGGCAGCCAGCCACCGACCATCAAATCCAGATCACCACGGGCTACGCCTTGATATTGAATCCCGATGGCGGCCTGCACGAACTGCACCGGCTGATTCAGCTTGGTTTCCAGTACGTACTTGACCACGTTGGCCACCGACAGCACATCCGCCCAGTTGGTTACCGCCAGCTTCACCGGCTCGGCGGCGGACGCTGCGGGAGCAAAAGCGGCACCGAATGCCACGGCAACCGAGATTGCCAGCTTCTTTCCAAGAAGCGCTTTATTCTTCATGTGATTCTCCTTTGTGACTACAGAATTTTAAAATTTCACGGCTTAATGTTTTACCGCGTTTTAAAACAAACTCCGTACTACCTACTGCGGTAGATACAGCCAGAAAACAACTGCATCGCCACCCAATACCCCGGCAATATCGCCAGCAATCACTACACTGCCCGGGAGTAATCAGTCACAACAACCAGTTAAGCCTTGCCGCCGGTACCTGCCTTATTGAAACGGTTTGCCGGTTTCGATTTTTTCGACTTGACGCCAAAACTCTCGGTCAAGCGATCCAGCACGATAGCCAGCAGCACTACGCCCAGCCCGCCTTCAAAACCGATGCCGATATCGAGACGCTGAATACCGCTGAGCACATATTCGCCCAGGCCGCCGGCACCAATCATCGAGGCCACCACCACCATGGACAGCGCCATCATGATGGTCTGGTTTACCCCGGCCATAATCGACGGCAGCGCATTCGGCAGCTGGATCTTCCACAACAGCTGCGCATCGGTACTACCAAACGAGCGGCCGGCCTCCAGCAATTCTTCACGCACCTGGCGAATACCCAGCGTGGTCAGACGCACTACCGGCGGCATGGAGAAAACAATGGTGGCAATAACCGCCGGCACCCGCCCCAGGCCAAACAGAATCACGGCCGGAATCAGGTAAACAAACGCCGGCATGGTCTGCATGAAATCCAGCAGCGAGCGCAGAATTACTTCCACCCGGTTATTGCGCGCGCCCCAGATACCCAGCGGCACACCCAGTGCCAGACTAAAGAAGGTGGCCGCAATCACCAGCGCCAGGGTCGAAATCGTCTGGCTCCACAGGCCCATATACTGGATTGCCTGCAGCGCCAGCCCGACAAACACGGCAAACACAATGCCGCGACGCCAAATGGCGATGCCGACCAGAAAAACCAGCATGGCGGCGAACGGCACAATACCGAGGCCATCTTCCAAAAGCTTGACCACGGCGCCGAGCCCGGCAGAGAATGCGTCGAAACCGGTTCTGAAATGCAGAAACAGATAATTGACGGTTTCTTCTACCGATTTACCGATAATTGACGAGTTCATACGCCCCTCCGTTCCATTACCTGTTTGAGTATCGTGCGGCAGGACACCACACCCGCCAGATTTCCGGCGCCATCGATTACCGGCACATCATGTTCCTGGCTTAATGAAATGGCCGCCAATTGATGCAGGTCTGCATCGAGCGTTACCGTGCTGATGCCCGGGATAAACGCATGGCGAATCGCGCCGTCCGCCGATTTGTGCAGCGTTTCCGGCGTGACACAGCCTTGAAAGCGGCCATACTCGTCGCACACGTAACCACATTCGGCACCACTATCGATCAGCTGGTTAAGGTATTTTGCCGCCGGGGCATTCACATCACAGCTGATCAGGCCTTTTTCCACCTTGCTCAGCATGCTGGATGCCTTGAGGAAACGCGAAATATCCACGTGCCGGAAAAAATCACGCACATAATCGTCGGCCGGTGAATGAATCAGCTCGGCCGGCGTGCCGACTTGAATCAGACAGCCATCCTTCATGATGCCGATACGGCCACCAATCTTGATTGCTTCTTCAATATCATGGGAAATAAAGACAATCGTGCGCTGCTCCTCCCGTTGCAGGCGCAGCAGCTCGTTTTGCATTTCGGAACGGATCAGCGGATCCAGCGCGGAGAACGCCTCGTCCATCAGCAATACCGCCGGGTTTACCGCCAGCGCCCGGGCCAGGCCGACCCGCTGCTGCATGCCGCCAGACAGTTCGTTCGGAAACAGCTTTTCATATGAGCCCAGGCCGACGCGAGTCAGCGCCGCTCTGGCAATCTCGTATCGCTCCGCCTTTTTCATGCCGGAAACTTCCAGGCCATAGGCGATATTGTCCAGCACGGTGCGGTTTGGCAGCAGCGCAAACGACTGGAATACCATGGCCATTTTCTGGCGGCGGACTTCACGCAATTCCGCGGTAGACATCGGGGCGATATCGCGCCCTTCCAGAATTACCTTGCCGGAAGTCGGTTCGATCAGGCGGTTTAACAGCCGCACCAGCGTGGATTTGCCCGAACCGGACAACCCCATGATGACGAAGATTTCACCGGCCTTGACGCTGAGACTCACGTCATTTACTGCCACCATATTGCCGGTTCTGTCGAAAACTTCATTACGGCCAAGACCCTGCTTTAGCAGATCCGCTGCCCGCTCGGGTTTTTGCCCGAATATCTTCGACAGATTTTTGACCGTAAGAACATCGGCCCCGGATGCCGTCACGGGCACCACGGCTTCCTCTATTGCAGCTGAACTGCTTACATCGTTCAGTGCATATTTCAGATTTGGGGTCATTCTCTTATCCCAATTTGCAAGTTCAAGAAATTGGTGCTCTCAATACCTGTCACCTGCTGCCTGCAGCGCTGGCTCTGCGATTTGGTTTGACGGGCTGTAAGCCAGCCATTCCACAAAACCTTCCCGGCATAATGGTGAAGCAATCGAAAGCAAACGTTGCAAGCAGCACAAGCCATACAAATTGGACTCGTTACACAGTGCCCGGAAACAGCCGTCATCTGCGTGTAATGCTTAACTACAGCGTATCAATTCTATTCACTGCATCCAGTTACATTTTCTGCACCCTTTCACATACTTTTGGTAATGCAGTTATGCAAAGCCCGCGGCGGCGACCATGACAGCGGCGCAACGCGGCCGCCGCCCGGCACGGCGCACAAAGACCCGCCGTACTGCAGCAAGCGCCAAGCCGGCGGGGTGGTGCATGGGGATGGAGCCGTCAGGTACTGCCGCGGCAGGGGTTGGGGGGGATCACCGGCGGCCGGCACGACACGGCGAAGGTGGGGTGCGCTTGGCGTAGCGCCGGCGCCGGCATACGCAAGGTTGGCCGCAACGGCAGGCCGGCGCTGCGGCCAACCTTGGCATGACTAGCCGCCCCGCACCGCCCCGCGACGCCAAGCCAAGCACACCGCCCCGTACAGCCGCCCTACCCCGCCCGGCAGCGCGCTGCCGGCCAGCGCCGCCGCGCCGTCCACCTGCAGTTTTGTATAAAAATGATAACGATTTGTATTTGTTTTGATACATGGATACACTGCGGCGCGAGCCGATTACTGCCGCGTCTAAAAGTTCCCATGACATTGACGATTTCTGCCCGCTTCTCCCAGCAGCTGCCGTTTGCCGTCCGCCAGCTCCCCCTGCTCAGACAGTTGCTCGACAGCGTGCAACAGCGTGGACATTGGCGCGGCGGGGTGCGCCTGCGCGGCCACAAGCAGCTGTCCAACCACAGCCCCATCCGCTCGCTGCCCGTGGCCGGGCTGGAGCTGGCCATCCCGCTGACGCACGGCCGCAGCCAG
Organism: Vogesella facilis; assembly: GCF_042648525.1. NCBI lineage: Bacteria > Pseudomonadati > Pseudomonadota > Betaproteobacteria > Neisseriales > Chromobacteriaceae > Vogesella > Vogesella facilis. The sequence continues at coordinate 49,993 of NZ_JBHRXN010000002.1, read as the reverse complement.
GCGCAAGCCTGCGTGCAGGTCGGCCAGCGCGTGCGCAAGGGCGAGGTGATCGGCGATGGCCCGGCCGGCACGGTGTGGGCGCACGCCTCTACCTCCGGCGTGGTCACCGCCATCGACGACTGCCCCGTGGCCGATGGCGAGCAGCGTCAGCCGGCGGTGCGCATCGCCGCCGACGGCCTGGATGAATGGGCGCCGCCCTGCCACCCGGACGGCCCACTCACGCCCGGCCTGCTAGCGGCATTCGCCATGCAGATGGGGCTGGTGGGGCTGGGTGGCGCCGGCTTTCCCACCGGGCTGAAGCTGCAGGGCGCCAGCCCGGACACGCTGCTGATCAACGGCGCCGAGTGCGAACCGTTCCTGACCTGCGACGACCGCCTGATGCGCGAGCGCGCCGGCGAGATCATCGCCGCGGCGGCGCTGCTGGCCAGCGTGTTCGCCATCGGCCGCGTGCGCATTGGCGTGGAACCCAACAAACCGCAGGCCATTGCTGCGCTGCGCCAGGCCGCAGCCGGCCATGAACGCCCGATCGAAGTGCTGCCACTGCCGCTGCGCTACCCCGCCGGCGGCCAACCTTTGCTGATCAAGAGCCTGACCGGGCGCACACTGCCGCCCGGCAAACTGCCGGCCGAGGTGGGGGTGATGGTGCTGAATGTCGCCACCGTCTACGCGCTGGGGCGCGCCGTGCTGCACGGCCGGCCGCTGGTCAGCCGCATTGTCACCGTCAGCGGCGCGGTGGCGCAGCCGGGCAATGTCGAGGTGCCGATCGGCCTGCCGGTGGCCAGCGTGCTGGCGGCGGCGCAAGCGCAGGGCGATGGCTGCGTGCACGTGGGCGGCCCGATGATGGGGCGCACGCTGGCCGACGCCGGCGCCGTGGTCAGCAAGACCACCAGCGGGCTGCTGGTGCAGGCCGGGGCCTTCCGGCCGGCGGCGGCGGCCAGCCGGCCGTGCATCCGCTGCAACCGCTGCGTCGACGCCTGCCCGATGGCGCTGCGCCCGCTGCAGCTGCTGAGCGCCTGCCAGCAGCAGGATCGCGCCGCGCTGCAACAGGAACAGCTGGGCGCCTGCATCGAATGCGGCGCCTGCAGCCATGTCTGCCCGAGCAAGCTGCCGCTGCGCGACAGCTTCCGCCAGGCCAAGCGCACCATCTGGCTGGGAGTACGGCCATGACGCTGCGGCCCACTACCGTCCACGGCATCATGCTGGCCGTGGTGCTGGCCCTGCTGCCCGGCACCGTGCTGCATGCCTGGCAGTTTGGCGCCGTGGTCTGGCTGCAGGCCGGCTGGTGCATCCTGCTGGCGCTGCTGGTGGAAACCCTGTGCCTGCACCTGCGCCGCGAGGACATCCGCCACGGCCTGGGCGATATGAGCTGGCTGGTCTGCGGCTGCCTGATGGCGCGCGCGCTGCCGCTGCTGTCGCCGCTGTGGCTGATGGCGCTGGCCACGCTGGTGGCGCTGGGGCTGGTGAAGCATGGCAGCGGCGGCCTGGGCAAGAACCGCCTCAACCCGGTGATGGCCGGCCTGGGCGTGGTGGCGGTGTGCTTCTACCAGTTGCAGTACCCGGCGCCCGGCTTCCACGCACCGTGGACGCTGCAACTGGATGTCGCCACCATCCTGCAGCAACAGCTGCTGCTGGCACCGCGCCTGGAGCTGGACGCGCTGAGCAGCGCCACGCCGCTGGCGCACGAGCTGCTGGACAGCCCTGCGCCGCTCGTGTCGTGGAGCGGCTACCTGGCCGGCGGCCTGCTGCTGGGGCTGTTGCGGGTGAGCCGGCTGGAGATCCCGCTGGCGATGATGGCCAGCTCGGTGCTGCTGTGCATGGCCGCCGGCCACAATCTGCAGGAAAGCCTGCACAGCCTGACACTGGGCGGCTATATGTTCGCGGCGTTCTTCATCGCCACCGACCCGGTGACCAGCCCGGACTGCAAGGTTGGCCGCATCCTGTTCGGGCTGGCCATCGGCGTGGTGACCGAGCTGGTGCGCGAGTTCGGCCTGTACGCCGACGGCCTGTGCTTTGCCGTGCTGGCGGCCAATATGCTGGTGCCGCAGCTGAACCAGCTGGCGCGCAAACTCAACCCGCCGGGCCTGGGCTGGCACAGCGTGCGCAAGTAGCCCGCCCCGCAGCGGCCGGCAAGCAAAACACCCCGCACATCGGCGGGGTGTTGCTTTATGTGGCGGCATGGCTTGGCCGCCGCCAGCTCAGGCGCGGCTGGCGGCCAACGTTGCCCTGGCCTGCCGCTGTTTGTGGCGGCGCGCCAGCCACTGGTACACCCCGCTGGCGGACAGCAGCGCCAGGCCCGCGCCGGCCAGCAGCAGCAGCACGCGCAGCGGCCAGCCGCCGATGCTGCCGGTGTGCAGGCCGTACACCCAGCTGGTGAGCCGCACCGCCGGCGCCGCCTGTGCCACCGGCGTTACCCGCAGCAGCCGGCCGCTGTACGGGTCCACCTCCACATTGCTGCGGCCGTTGGGATGCAGCTCGCCGGCCTGCCGCCAGCGCAGCAGCAAGGGCTTGCCCGCTTTCGATTCATATTTGATGTCCACCAGCCGCGCGCCCGGCAGCGCCTGCGCTGCGTTGCGCACCAGCAGGTCCAGCGGCAGCCGCGCCGCACCCGGCGCCGGCTTGAGCTTCAGCTTGGCCGGCGCGTGGTAGCCATACCAGCCGTTGATCCAGCCATTCACCGGGCGGTTAAACACCTGGTAGGCACCGGTCAGGCCGGCGCTCAGCAGCAGCACGCTGCAACCCATGCCCACCAGCCGGTGCAGATCGCCCAGCCACACCCGCGCGCCCTTGCCACGGCGCAGCTGCCAGGCGCGCGACCAGTCACGCGGCCACCAGTACACCAGGCCGCTGATGGCCAGCAGCATCAGCAGCAGCGCGCAGATGCCGCCCAGGGTTTCGCCGGCCTCGCCCAGCAGCAGGGTTTCGTGCAGTTGCAGCAGCCAGTCGAACAGCCCCTGGCCATCGGCCTGGTCCGAGGCTATGGCGGCGCTGCCGCCGTCCAGCCACAGGCGCCGCTCGGCATCCGCCAGATGCAGCCGCACCTGCACCGCCTCGCCGGGCGCGGCAAAGCGCAGGTTGAAATCGGCGCCGGGATAGCGCGCCAGCACCGCGTCGGCCAGCGCCTGGTAGCCGGCCACGTTGGCCGCAGGCGCCGGGCGCAGGCCGCCGGCGGTTTCGATTTCGGCGCGGAACACCAGCAGGCTGCCGCTAAGGCCCAGCAGCAGCAGGAAACCGGCGCAGCCCAGGCCCAGGTAGCGGTGCAGCAGTATCAGGTAACGTTTCATGAAGTATCCGGTGCCGGCATGCGTGACATGCCAGGCGGGTGAATTGGGTAAACAGCCGGTTGTGGCATTGCAGCAAATTGTATCACGAACGATAATTCGTCGCATTTACAACAAGACCAAGCTAACACGCATGAAAACGCCCTCCCTGCTTTCCACCACCCTGCTGCTGGGCCAGCTGCTGCCCGCCGCCAGCCACGCCGCCGATGCCGGCGACAGCACCGAGCTGGCCACCGTGGTGGTAACCGCCCCCGCGCAGCAAGCCAACAGTTACCAGCCCGCCAAGTCCGTCAGCAGCGGCTACGAGCGCGCCGCGCTCGACACGCCGCAGGCAGTGGCGGTGGTGCCGCCGCAAGTGATCCGCGACCAGCAGGCGCGCACGCTGCAGGAGGCGGTGAACAATGTCAGCGGCGTGGTGGAGACCAACACCCTGGCCGGCATCGCCGACAGCTTCATCCGCCGCGGCTTTGGCAGCCGCGGCGACGGCAGCATCCTGCGCGACGGCGTGCGCGCCGCCACCTTGCGCAACTTCGGCGTCACCAGCGACAGCGTGGAGGTACTCAAGGGGCCGGCTTCGCTGCTGTACGGCATCCAGGAACCGGGCGGGGTGATCAACGTCATCAGCAAGAAGCCGCAGTACAGCCAGCAAGGCAGTGTCGGCCTGCGCAGCAGCAGCTTCGGCGGCGGCGCCACCGACTTCGACCTCACCGGCCCGCTGGGCGACAGCGGCCTGGCCTACCGCGTGATTGGAGAACTGGAAGAAAGCGACTACTGGCGCAACTTCGGCAACACCCGCCGCAAGCTGATCGCGCCGTCGCTGGCCTGGCAGGACGGCAGCAGCAGCGCCCTGCTCGCCTACGAATACCTAGACTTCAAGACCCCGTATGACCGCGGCACGGTGTTCGCCAACGGCAAGCCAATCAATATCCCGCGCGAACAGCGCCTGGACGAGGCCTGGAACATCGCCGAGGGCACTTCGCAGGCGCTGAACGGCAGCTACAGCCGGCAGCTGAACGACAGCTGGCAGCTGAAGGCCAACCTAGGCTGGAACCAGCTGCAGTACAGCGACAACCAGGCGCGCCCGGTGTCCTACAACGCCACTACCGGCGTGCTGACCCGCCGCGCCGACGGCAACCGCGGCTTCGACAACACCACCCTGCTGCTGTCCACCCGCCTGCAGGGCGATGTATTGCTGTTCGGCCAGCGCCACGAACCGGCCGTGGTGCTGGAAAGCGAACAGCTGCGCGAGGCCAAGGGCGACGTGCTGCAAGGCGTCAACAACAGCAGCTTCAACGTCTACAACCCGGTGTACGGCACGCTGGCCTACCCCAGCAAACTCAGCAGCAGCAAGAGCGACACCCGCAGCGACATCGACACCCAGGCGCTGGTGCTGCAGGACAACTGGGACTTCGCCAGCGGCTGGACCGCCAGCCTGGGCAGCCGCTACCAGCACTACCAGCAGGAAGACGGCAGCGGCCGCCCGTACAGCATCACCGCCCGCAGCAGCGGCGACGTGCTGCTGCCGCAGCTGGGGCTGCTGTACAAGCTGGCGCCGCAGTGGTCGCTGTACGGCAACTACAGCGAATCGTTCAAGCCCAACACCGCCAGCGACGGCGTGAGCTTCGACCCGGAGCGCGGCATCGTGCACGAAGTGGGTGGCAAGTACGAACACGGCGGCATCAGCGCCAGCCTGGCGTTGTTCCGCATCGAGAAAAGCAATGTGCTGGTGAGCGAGAACGATGTCAGCCGCGCGGTGGGCAAGGTGCGCTCGCAAGGGCTGGAGCTGGATGTCAGCGGCCAGCTGACTCGCCAGCTGTCGGTGATCGCCAACTACGCGCACACCGACGCCAAGGTCACCGAGGACCTTGCGGCCAACGTTGGCAAGCAGCTGTTCAACGTGCCGCGCCATAGCGGCGGCGTGTCGCTGGCCTACGACTTCGGCCGCGACGCGCAGGGTGCGCGCTGGCGTGCCGGCGGCGGCATGCGCTATGTCGGCACCCGCCAGGGCGACGCCAGCAACAGCTTCGAACTGCCGCGCTACCAGGTGACCGACGCCTTCGTCGCCTGGCAGAGCAAGCTGGGCGCCAACAAACTGGACGTGCAGCTGAACGTGAAGAACCTGTTCGACAAGACCTACTACAGCTCCAGCAGCGGCAGCGCGCTGCAGGTGAAGATCGGCGACCCGCGCGAGATCAGCGTACAGACCCGGCTGTCGTTCTGAGCCTTGCCGCCAGCGCCGGCCCGGCTAGCGCGCCAGGCCAAGCAACACCCCGGCCATTGGCCGGGGTGTTTTGCGGTGGGCAGCGTGCCGCGCTGACGGCACGACGGCGCAAAGGTTGGCCGCATGGCTGGCGCGACCACGCTCTACCGCCCGCCAAGGCGACAGGCCACGGTGCACGCCCTTAACGCCGCGGCCAGCGGCGATCCGCATGCTACCGGCCCGCTTGCGGGCAGCACGCCCCGGTGTCAGCCCCGGTATTGCGCGGTGCTGACCTGTTCCAGCCAGCTCACCGCGCTACCCTGCAACTGCTCCTGGATGGCGATGTGGCTCATCGCCGTGCTGGGTGCGGCGCCGTGCCAGTGTTTGCAGTCGGCCGGAATGGTCACCACGTCGCCGGGGCGGATCTCCTGCACCGCACCGCCCCACTGCTGCACGCGGCCGCAGCCGGCGGTGACGATCAGCGTCTGCCCTAGCGGGTGGCTGTGCCAGGCGGTACGCGCGCCGGGTTCGAAGGTCACCAGCGCGCCGGAGCCGGCGGCGGGGGCTTGCGGCGCAAACAGCGGGTCCACCCGCACGCTACCGGTGAAGCATTCGGCCGGCCCCGGGTAGGAGGCTTGCGCACCGGCGCGGGCCACCACCAGCTTGCCGGCGGTGGGGATGGTTTGTTCAGTCATCTTGGTTCCTTATTTGCAGTCTGGCTCAGGTCGGGCGATGCGCTTCATACAGCCACTTCACCATCGCCGGATCACGGTGATCGAAGAAGGCGCTGCTGCCGGTATCCAGCGTGGCGATGGCGGCCATGTCCGCCGCGCTCAGCTCGAAATCGCCGATGGCGAAGTTCTCGGCCATGCGTTCCGGCCGCACCGATTTGGGAATGGCCACCACCCCGCGCTGCAGCAGCCAGCGCAGCACCACCTGCGCCACTGTGCGGCCATGCCGCGTGGCGATGTCTTGCAGCAGCGCATTGCCGAACAGGTTGTGGCGCCCCTCGGCGAACGGCCCCCAGGATTCGATCTGTATGCCCAGCTGCTGCAGGAACTGCGCGCTGGCGCTCTGCTGGCAGAACGGGTGGGTCTCGATCTGGTTCACCGCCGGTAGCACCTGGTTGTGCAGCACCAGGTCCATCACCCGGTCCGGCTGGAAGTTGCTGACGCCGATGGCGCGGATGCGGCCGGCCTGGTACAGCGCCTCCATCGCCCGCCACGAGCCGTGCACGTCGCCGTAGGGCTGGTGGATCAGGTACAGGTCCAGGTAGTCCAGCTGCAGCCGCGCCAGCGAGCGGTCGAACGCCTGCAGGGTTTTGTCGTAGCCGCTGTCGTGCAGCCACAGCTTGGTGGTGATGAACAGCTGTTCGCGCGGGATGCCGCTGGCGGCGATGGCGCGGCCAACTGCCGCTTCATTGCCGTAGGAGGCGGCGGTATCGATCAGGCGGTAGCCGGTGCGCAGCGCGGCGGCCACGCTGGCCTCGCACTCGGCGGGGTCGCTCATCTGGTACACGCCGAAGCCCTGTAGCGGCATCTGCACGCCATTGTTCAGTGTGGTGGTCTGCATGCGGTCTTTCCTTTCGCAGCGTTATGGTTTCGTGCGCGCCAACTGCGCGTTGTCGGCCTGCGGCGCCCGCGCTCGGGCATGCGCCGGCAGGATCAATAGCAGCGTCACCAGCAGTGCCAGTGCCAGCATCACCGCGCTGCCGTCCATCACCATGGCGATGCGGTGCGCCAGCAGCGGCGCGCCGGCCAGCTGCACCGGCACCGCGGCGGCGAACACCACCACCAGCACGCCCAGGCCGATGGCGCCACCCAGCTGGTGCGCCACGTTGACCAGCCCCGAGGCGGCGCCGGCGTCGTCGCGGCTCACCCCGGCGACGGCGAACACGGTCAGCGGCGGCAGCACCACCCCCTGGCCCAGGCCGATCAACAGCATCGGCAGCGCAATACCGCTGAAGTAGTGCGTGCCGGCCGATACCTGCCCCAGCCAGGCCAGCCCGGCCAGACACGCCAGCAAGCCGATGGCCAGCAGCCGGGCGCCGCCGAGCCGCGGCGTCAACCGCGGCACCAGCATGGCAGAGACGAAATTGGGCAAGGTGGTGGGCAGGAACGCCAGCCCGGCCTGCAAGGGGGTGAAGCCCAGCACGCCCTGCAGGAACTGGGTGGTAAAGAACCAGAACCCGACCATGCCGCCCAGAAACAGCATGCGCGCGGCGTAGGCGCCGCTGCGCTCGCGGCTGGCAAACAGCCGCAGCGGCAGGATGGGCTGGCGTACCCGCGCCTCCAGCAGCAGGAAAGCACCCAGCAGCAGCAGCCCTGCGGCCAACGTTGTCAGCGTCAGCCAGTCGCCCCAGCCCTGCTCCGCCGCCCGCACCAGGCCGTAGACCAGCGCGGTCATGCCCAGGGTGGAGCTGGCGGCGCCGGCGATATCCAGCCGCCCGCCCTGCCGCGGGGTTTCGTGGAGGTAGCGCCGTGCGCCCAGCATCAGCACGGCGCCGATCGGCAGGTTGATGAGAAAGCCGGCGCGCCAGGAAAACAGCTCGGCAAACAGCCCGCCCAGCACCAGCCCCAGCGTGGCGCCGATGCCGGCGGTGGCGGCATATAAGGACAGCGCGCGGGTGCGCTCCGGCCCTTCGGCAAAATGGGTGGACAGCAGCGCCAGCGTCGCCGGCGCCAGGATGGCGGAACCCGCCCCCTGCAGCGCCCGTGCGGCCAACAGCCAGGCCGGCGTCTGCGCCAGCGCGATGGCCAGCGAGGCCAGGGTGAAGATCGCCAGCCCCAGCAGCAGCATGCGGCGGCGGCCGAGGATGTCGCCGGCGCGGGCGCCCAGCAGCAGCAGCCCGCCCAGTGCCAGGGTGTAGGCGTTCTGCACCCAGGACAGCCCGGCGGCGCCAAAGCCCAGCCCGGCCTGGATCTTGGGCAGGCCGGTAATGACGATGGAGACGTCGATCAGGATCATCAGATAGCTGGCCATGATGATGGCCAGCACCGCCCGGCGGTTGGCGGGCAGGCTTGGTTTGCTGCTCATTGCGTGTTCACTCCCGGCTGGCGGCGGCCAGCTGCGCGCGGCGTAGGCGACGGGCCGGCGCTCCGTCGGGGATGCTGCGGCGCGCGCCCAGGTTCAGTAGTCGGTGCATGTGTGGCTATCCGTGCGCTTGTCTTCCGCCGCGCCGTAGCGGGCGCGGCGGTGGCGAAAGGTTGGCCGCAGGCCGCTGGCGGCCAGGCGGCTGGCCACGGGCGGCAGACACCAGCCGCCGCCCGCTGCGGCAGCGTGCTCAGAGTGCGTTACGCAGAATGGTGGCCACCACCTCGCGGCTGTAGATGTCGGCGATGCCGAACCACTGCGCATTGCCCAGCACGTTGTCGGTAATGGCCGGCAGGTCCGCCTCGCCGATGCCCAGCTGCGACAGGCGCGTGGGGGTGCCGATCTTGTCGAACCAGGCTTCCAGCGCGGCGATGCCCTGCTGCGGGGTATCCACGCCGAACACGTAGTGCGCCAGGCGCTGGAACTGCGCCGGGTTGCGCTGGTGATACCACTTCATCCACGCCGGCATGATCACCGACAGCCCGGCGCCGTGCGGCACGTTGAACAGCGCCGACAGCGCGTGCTCGATCATGTGGTTCGGGTAGTTGAAGCCGGCGGTGCCGGCGTAGATCAGCCCGTTCAGCGCCTGGGTGGAGGCCCAGGCGAATTCGGCGCGCGCGGCGTAGTCGGCCGGGTTGGCCAGCAGCGTCTCGGTGGTGTCGATCACGGTATTGATGATGGCTTCCACCATGCGCGAGTGCAGCGTGGGCTGCACGGTGGCGGTGAAATAGCCCTCGATGCAGTGCGCGATGATGTCGGCGGCGGAATACACCAGGTAGTCGCGCGACACGGTCTGCATCAGCGCCGGGTTGACGATGGACACCCGCGGGAAGGAATGCACCGACTGGATGGCGAACTTCTCCTTGGTGGCCTCGTTGGTCACCACCGCGCCGCTGTTCATCTCGCTGCCGGTGGCGGCCAGGGTGAGAATGGAGAACACCGGCAGTGCCGCGTCAATGGCGGCCTTGCCGATGAACAGGTCCCACACGTCGCCCTGGTACGGCACGCCGGCGGCAATGGCCTTGCTGCTGTCCAGCACCGAGCCGCCACCGACGCTGAGCACGGCGCCGACCTGGTGGCCGCGTGCCAGCGCGATGCCGTCGCGCACCTTGGACAGCACCGGGTTGCTGACGATGCCGCCGAACTCGACCCACTCGATGTCATGCGCGGCCAGACTCGTGCTCACGCTGGCGAACAGGCCGTCGCGCTTGATGCGCTCGCTGCCGAAGCACAGCAGCACTTTGCGCACGCCGTGCTCGGCCAGGTGCTGGCCGATCTGCTGCTCCTTGCCGGTGCCGAAGTCGATTTTGGTGGGGTTGAAGAAAGTAAAGTTGTCCATGCTGGGCCTCTTGCTCCGTGATGAGCGGGATAGTTGATGGCCGCCACTTTAGTGGCTGGATAAGCATGAAACTAGTGGGCTATTATTTGAATTATCTACAACTTTTCGATGTTAATCGGATTGACGGTGCCAGGCGATGTCCATCAACGAGCTACGTTCCATTACCACCTTCGTGCGCACCGCCGAGTTCGGCAGCCTGAGCAAGGCCGCCGAGGCGCAGCAGATTTCGCCGCAGGCGGCGAGCAAGGCACTGGGGCAGCTGGAGCAGCATCTGGGGGTGCGGCTGTTCCACCGCACCACCCGCAGCATGTCGCTCACCGAGGAGGGCCAGCGTTTTCTGGAGGCGGTGCAGCCGTCGCTACTCGGCTTCCAGCAGGCGCTGTCGGCCGTGCGGCAGAGCAAGGACGACCTGGCCGGGCCGTTGCGGCTGGTCGGGCCGCGCTCGGTGCTGCAGTCGGTGATCGGCCCGGTGATGGACGAATACTGCCGGCTCTACCCCGAGGTGCAGCTCGATGTGCAGCTGGACGACCGCATCGGCAACTGGGTGGAGGATCGCATCGACGTCGGCTTCCGGCTGGGCAACTCGCCGCAGGAAGGCGTGGTGGCGCGGCGGCTGTTTCCGATGCAGCTGATCATCTGCGCCGCGCCGAGCTATTTGCGCAAGCACGGCCTGCCACAGAGCCTGTACGAGCTGAGTTCGCACCGCTGCAGCGCCTTCCGCCGGGCCAGCGACGGCCGGGTGGTGCCGTGGCGGGTACGGGTGGGCGACAACATGCAGGATCAGCCGGTGAACCCGGCGTTCTGCACCAACGACGAGGGCATGGAGTTGCGCGCGGTGCTGGCCGGCGAGGTGATCGGCCAGCTGGCCGCCCCCACCGCCGCGCCGCTGATCCGCAGCGGCCGGCTGGTGCCCATCCTGCTGGAGCACATGGCCGATCATTACAGCCTGTTCGTCTACTATGGCAGCCGCGCGGCGCAGCCGGCCAGGGTGCGCCGCTTCATCGACCTGGCAGTGGACCGGCTGCTGGACAGCGCCGATTTCGTGCTCAGCGGCAAGGAACTGGCCCAGGCCAATGGCGCCGGGCTGGCGGCAATGCGCGGTTAGCCGGCCTGCTTGTCGCCGGCAATGCCCAGACTGGCCATCACCCGCGCGGCGTTGTGCTTGCAGTCCATGTCCTGCGGCCTGGCGTCGATCAGCGCGATCAGCGACTGGATGTGCGCCTTGTTTTGCGCCAGTCGCGCCTGCAGCGCCTCGATTTCCGCCACCTTGCGCCGCAGCGTGGCCAGCAGTGCGTCGTGCTGCCAGGCGGTGATGTCCGCCGGCAGGATCTGCTTGATTTCCGCCAGCGAGAAACCGGCCTGCTGCGCATCGCGGATGATGGCCAGCACCGCCAGCGCTTCCGGCGGGTAGTCGCGGTAGCCGTTGGTCTGCCGGCTCGCCAGCGGCAGCAGGCCACGGGATTCATAGAAGCGGATGGCCGAGGCCGCCATGCCGCTGCGCTTGGCCAGTTCGCCGATTTTCATGCGTTTTCCTCTGCAACGATTAGCGGAATGCCGGCCGGCTCAGGGCTGGCGGCGCGCAGCGGCCTGTTGCTGCAGGGCCGCCAGCAGCGCCTGCGCCACCGCCTTGCTGGAGCCGGGGTTCTGCCCGGTGACCAGGCGGCCATCGGTCAGCACGAAGCGGCCGAACGGGATGAGCGACTTCTCGTAGCGGGCGCCGCTGGCTTCCAGCTCGCTTTGCAGCAGATAGGGCACCTGGTCCTTCACCCCGGACAGCGCCTCCTCGACATTGGAAAAGCCGGTCACGCTACGCCCGGCCAGCAGCGGGCTGCCATCCGCGGCCTGCAGGTCCAGCAGGCCGGCCGCGCCGTGGCAGACCGACGACACAATGCCGCCGTGGCGGTAGATGCCTTCGGCAATGCGCTTGAGTTCCTTACTACCCCGGTAGTCCCACATGGTGCCGTGCCCCCCGGTGTAGAAGATGGCGCGGTAGGCGGTGGGGTCAACGTTGGCCGCAGGCGTCGTCGACTGCAGCAGGGCCATGAAGGCCGGGTCTTGCAGATGCGCCCTGGCCGCGGCATCGGTATACAGCCAGCCCAGGCTGCGCTGATCCAGCGGCACCGCCCCGCCATGCGGGCTGACGAAATCCACGCCATAGCCGGCGCCCTGCAGCGCGTCGTACACGTGGGTCAACTCGGTGAGCCACAGCCCGGTACGCTGGCTCCGGCCCGGGTAGTGGTCGTGATTGGTCATCACCACCAGCACCTTGCCGGCGCGGGCGAACGATGCGGGAGTGGGTGCGGCGATGGCGGTTTTCATCATCAGTAGCGACGTGAGCAGCAAGGCAAGCCGGTAGCACATGGACATCGGTTATTTCCTCCCCATGGTAGAACATTTCGCCCGCCCCCCACCGGCCGCGCCGGCCAGTGCGGCAACTGGCAACCGCGATGCTAAGTTTGCAGCGCACTTTAATGTCAAGCGCCCGCCTTGCTTGCCAGCTCCATGCCGCCATCCCGGCAAAAATCGCAATGCACGCCACTGCGGTGTCGCCATGCTGCCGCCGCCGGCCGTGGCGAAATGCGTGCCGCACCGCGCTTGACCTTGCAGCGCGCTTCAAGCTTATCGTGCCGCCTTCGCTACCCGGGAGACCACGATGAGCCCCTTCACCACCCTGCCGCTGCCCAACGGCAGCCAGCTGCTAAACCGCCTGGCCAAAGCCGCCATGGAGGAAAACATGGCCGACCAGGATCACGCGCCATCCGCCGAGCTGATCCGCCTGTACCGCAGTTGGGCGGAAGGCGGCGTGGGGCTGCTGATCACCGGCAACGTGATGGTGGACCGCCGCGCCATGACCGGCCCCGGCGGCGTGGTGCTGGAGTCGGCGCAGCACGGCGCCCGCTTTGCGCAGTGGTCCGCCGCCGCCCGCGCGCAGGGGGCGCAGGTCTGGATGCAGCTCAACCACCCCGGCCGCCAGATGCCGGCCGCGCTGGGGCAGGACACCATCGCGCCGTCGGCGGTGGCACTGGCGCTGGGCAAGTTCTCCAGACAGTTCCGCACCGCGCGCGCCATGACGGCAGCCGACATCGCCGCGCTGCAGGCGCGCTTTGTGCGCAGCGCGCAGCTGGCGGAGCAGTTCGGCTTCAACGGTGTGCAGATCCACGCCGCGCACGGCTACCTGCTCAGCCAGTTTCTGTCACCGCTGAGCAACCAGCGCAGCGACCGCTGGGGCGGCAGCCTGGCGAACCGCGCCCGCCTGCTGCTGGACATCGTGCGCGACGTGCGCGCCGCGGTCAGCCCCGGCTTTGCCGTGGCGGTGAAGCTCAACTCGGCCGACTTCCAGCGCGGCGGCTTCAGCGCCGACGACGCCAAACAGGTCGTAGCGATGCTGAATCCGCTGGGGGTGGACCTGATCGAGCTGTCCGGCGGCAGCTACGAGGCACCGGCGATGCACGGCCAGACGCGCGACGGCCGCACCCTGGCACGCGAGGCCTACTTCTTGGAGTTCGCCCGCGACATCGCCGCCGTGGCGCAGATGCCCATCATGGTCACCGGCGGCATCCGCCGTTACCCGGTGGTAGAGCAGGTGCTGCAAAGCGGCGTGGCGGTGGCCGGCATGGCCACCGCGCTGGCGATCGACCCGCAGCTGCCGCGCACCTGGCGCGCCGACACCGCGGCCTCGCCGCAGCTGCGCGCCATCCCCTGGAAAAACAAGGTGCTGGCCTCGGTCGGCTATATGGCAATGGTGAAATACCAGCTGCGTCGCCTCAGCCGCGGCCTGGCCAGCCGCCCCGGGGTGGCCCCGGCGCTGGCGCTGCTGCAGCAGCAATGCGACACCAAGCTGCGCAACTACCGCTATCGGCGCTGGATGGCGGCCCAGGCCGCCGCCCTCCCCACCTGAGCCGCCCGGCCGGCTCGGCCCCCTCAAGCGTGCCATGCGGCACCAGGGTTGGCCGCGGCGCGGCAGCAAAAACCCCCGGCCTTGGCACGGGGGTTTGGCGGCAAGATGCGGCGGGGGCAGCAGGCAATGGCGGCGCGCGGGCCTCAGCCCTTGACGCCCACGATCACGTGCGACGCCTTGAAGAACGCCACCACCGGCTTGCCCACCGCCAGGCCCAGCCCGGCAGCGCTGTCCAGCGTGACAATGGCCACCAGCTTGTCGCCGCCGTTGAGCTTGATCTCCACCTCGGCATTGACGGCGCCCTGCTGGATGGCGGTTACGCTGCCTTCCAGGCGGTTGCGGGTGGACAGCTTGATGCCGGAATCCGGGTTGGCCAGGATCACCCACGGTGCCTTGATGATGGCCAGCGCGTCGCTGCCCACCTGCAGCTCCAGGTTCACGGTGCTCTGCTGGGTGATGACGGCGGTGATGACATCGCCGCCGGGCAGGGTGAGGTCGATCTCGTCATTGATGGCGCCGGGCTTGATGGCGCTTACCTTGCCGGCAAACTGGTTACGTGCGCTGGTCAGCATGTGTGTATTCCTTGCAATCCGAGTGATGTCATTAACAGGCGCCGACACCGTTGCGCCAGGCTCGGCAAACGCGGCGCTGGCCGGGGCTTGTGTCGGCGACGCCGGGGAACGCGGGGTGCCTCGGCATGCCCCGGCAGTATATGCCGCCGGGTTTGCCTTGCCTGTACCTCTTCCGGCGTAGGCCGCCGCCGTGGCACCCTAGCAACGCCGCAAGGTTGGCCGCATACGGCGGCGCAGCACTACCCATGCGCCGCCCGCTGACAGGCCCTACACTCGTGGCTCCCCCTCAACGGACACCCCGCCATGACAGTTGCCACCTACCCGCCGGAAGCTACTGGCGCCGCCTTCGCGCTGGACAAGATGATCATCGCCCGCGACCAGACCATGCTGGCGGTGCAGCGCATCGCCAAACTGCTGCAGCCCGGCATCACCGAGTTGCAGGCCAAGCAGCTGGCCAAGGAAGAGCTGGAGCGCATGGGCATGCAGCGCATCTGGCACGGCAGCATCATCCGCTTTGGCCGCAGCACGCTGAAAACCTTCAACCAGCCGATCGACCCGGACAATGTGCTGCAGCCGGACGATATCTTCTTCATCGACCTGGGCGTGGTGTGGGAAGGCCACGAAGGCGATGCCGGCGACAGCTTCGTGCTCGGCGACGACCCGCGCAAACTGGCCTGTGCCCACGCGGCACGCCAGCTGTGGCAGGAGGTGAAGGAAAAATGGCTGCGCGAGCAGCTGGCCGGCCCGGCGCTGTACCACTTTGCCGAGCAGCGCGCCCAGGCCATGGGCTGGCAGCTCAACCTGGACATCAAGGGCCACCGGGTGTCCGACTTTCCGCATGCCATCTACCAGGCCGGCAGCCTGGGCGACTTTGCCGCCTGCCCGGACAGCGGGCTGTGGATTCTGGAAATCCAGATTGCCGACCCCGCCGGCCAGTTCGGCGCCTTTTACGAAGACCTGCTGGTCCGCGAGGAGTAAGCGATGTCCCACCCGCAAGCCACGCAAGCGCTGTTTTCCTACGGCACCCTGCAACTGGAACAGGTGCAGCTGGCCACCTTCGGCCGCAAGCTGGACACCCGGCCGGACGTGCTCGCCGGCTACCGGCTGGAACAGCTGGAAATCCACGACCCGGAAGTGATAAGGACCAGCGGCAAGCGCCACCATCCCATCATCCGCGCCAGCGGCAACCCGGCAGACAGCGTGGCCGGCGCCGTGCTGCTGCTGACCGACGCCGAGCTGCAGGCGGCGGATGGTTACGAGGTGGCCGCCTACAGCCGGGTGGCGGTGCAGCTGGTATCGGGCCGCCAGGCCTGGGTCTACGCCGCCGCGCCCCAGCCGGCGGCGGAGGCATAGCGCGCCCGGCCCCGGCGCGCAACGGGCGAGCGTGGCGCACTCGCCGGGGCAGGCGACAGCCAGGGAGTCCACCCGCCCGCGTTGTTGCCGCCGCCGCTTGTTGGTAGCCTGTGCCGTAATCGCCGCGCCGCCCCGGACGGCACCAAGTTGGCCGCATCCCGCCGCGGCCCCCGCTCGCACCCTATGCCGCCCAAGACACCCGACCACACCCCCGACCGCCCCATCCGCTACGACTTCATCCAGGGGCTGGATCACAAGCGGCCACCGATCAAGCTGCCCGCGCCCGATACCGTGGCGCGCTGGATGGAGCTGCTGCTGCAGCTGGCCGGCAGCAAGTTCACCGTCGACCGCGCCGCCTGGCTGGCGCGCCTGCAACCGGCGCCGGCCACCGGTGCGGACGGCCAGCCGGCGTTCGAGACCCGCCACTTCTCGCAGCTGCTGACCCTGCTGGTCAACGAGCTACCGTTGCCGGCGCTGGGCGTGCGCATGGGGGCGATGAGCCGGCTGACCGACCTCGGCACCTTCGGCTACGCGCTGCACAGCAGCCGGAACCTGCGCGAGCTGTTCGCCACCGCCCGCCGCTACCAGACGCTGGCCGGCTACAGCGGGCTCGAGGTCTACTACACCCCGCAGCGGCTGGTGCTGCAGTTTCCGCAGCAGGCGGCCATCGAGCATCGCTGCCTGATCGAGGACTGGATGTTCTCGCTGTGGACCGGCATCGCCGAGCTGCTGCCGTACATCACCGAGATGCAGCAGGCCGAGCTGTCCTTCGTCTACCCCGAGCCCGGCTACGCCGACGAGATGTACCGCTGCTTTCCCGGCAACATCCAGTTCGCCGCCGGGCACAACCAGCTGACCCTGCCGCTGGCCTGGGTCGACACCCCGCTGCTGTCGTACGATGCCGACACCCAGGCGGCGGTGCTGCGCGCCTGCGAAAAACAGCTGGCCGCCTGCCGCCGCGAGGCATCGAGCCGGGAGCGCCTGCTGCACTGGCTGGCTGGCGCCATTGCCTGCAGCACACCCACGCTGCAGCAGGCGGCGCAGGCACTGCACCTGGCGCCCAGCACCCTGCAGGCACACCTGCGCGACGAACAGACCAGCTTCTCCGCGCTGCTGGAACAGGTGCGCATGGCCTATGCCTGCGCCGAGCTGCGGCAGGGCGTGCTGAGCATCGAGCAGATCGCGGCGCGGCTTGGCTATGTCGAGCGGGTGAGCTTTTTCCGCGCCTTCAAGCGCTACACCGGCAAAACGCCGCGCCAGTTTGCCCGCGAGGCCGGCACCTGACGCGCACCGCGCCTGCGGCTACACAATCCAGGCGAGGAGATACCCGGCCGCCACCCCTCGTTTCATATAGTGGACACACTTGCCATGCCGCCCGGCACGGCAAGGCCAACCATTAGAAAGACGAGGAGAACATGTCGCATCCCCAGTTTGCCTGCCAGCGGCCGCTGGCGCTGGCCATCATCAGCCTGCTGTCGGCGCAGGCCCACGCCGCCCCCGCCGCCGACACGGTATTCAAGAATGGCTACGTCTACACCGTCGACCGCCACGACACCGTGCGCCAGGCGGTGGCGGTCAAGGATGGCCGCATCGTGTTTGTCGGCAGCAACCGCGCGCTGGCCCGCTACATCGGCCCGCACACCCGGCAGATCGACCTGCGCGGCAAGATGCTGATGCCCGGCCTGGTGGACGGCCACGTGCACCCGCTGACCGGTGGCGAGGGCATGACCAAGTGCAGCCTGGATTACAAGCCGGTAACGGTGGCGCAGCTGCAGGACAAGGTGCGCGCCTGTCTCGCCGACAAGGCCGGCACGCCGGACAGCGCCTGGCTGGAGGTGGTGAACTGGGATCGCCAGGCCACGGTGAAGCTGGACCGCGACCCGGTGAAGGCCGATCTGGATGCCATCAGCCAGCAGCGCCCGATCATCGTCACCTCGATCGACAACCACTCCCGCCTCAACAACAGCCCGGCGCTGCAGGCGGCCGGCATCACCGCGCAAAGCGTCAACCCGCCGGGCGGCGTGATCGGCCGTGCGGCCAACGGTGAGCCCAGCGGCATGCTGGAAGACGGCGCGGTGCTGCTCAGCGACAACAGCAAGCCGCAGGCCAGCGACAGCGAACAGCAGCGCTTTGCGCGCCTGGCGCTGGGCAAGTTCGGCGAGGCCGGCGTCACCACCTTCCTGTCGGCGCTGAGCGACGAGCGCGAGGTGCAGGTGTTCGCCGCGCTGCAGCGGCAGCAGGCGCTGACCGCGCGCGCGCAGTTCGCGATCAAGGTCACCCCGGACGAGGCCAACGACCCGGTGGCGGCGGTGGCCGGCGTCAAGGCCATCGCCGCCAAATACAATGCCGACGCCGGCAGCCAGCCGGGCATCCGCGTCAGCAATATCAAGCTGTGGATGGACGGCGTGCTGCAGGCGCCGGCGCAGACCGCGCACCTGCTGGCGCCGTACCGGGTGGAAGCGGCCAAGGACAAGCATGCCGAATGGCTGCCGGGCCAGCAGCTGGGCGAGGGCTACTTCAGCCAGCAGCAGGTGAACGCCGTGCTGCTGCAGGCGGCGCGCCAGGGGCTGGACGTGCACATGCACGCCATCGGCGACGCCACCGTGCGCCAGGCGCTGGACGCGGTGGCGCACACCCGCAGCCAGCCGGGGTTGCAGGACTTCCGCCCGGCGATTGCCCACGCCGAGCTGGTGGACCCGGCGGACTACCGCCGCTTCAAGCAGCTGAACACCAGCGCGGTGATGTCGTTCCAGTGGGCGCAGCGCGCGCCGTACTCGGTGGAGGCGGTGGAAAAGCAGCTGGGCAAGCAGCGCTATGCCCGCATGGAGCCGGAAGGCAGCCTGCGCCGTGCCGACACCCGCATCGCCTACGGCAGCGACTGGCCGGTGGACCCGATGGCCTATTTCTACAATCTGCGCGTCGGCGTTACCCGCAGCGGCGACCCGCAGCACCCGGCCGGCTTTGGCGCCGAGTACCGCGGCCGCCTCAACCTCGACCCGCTGCTGTCCCGCGCCGATGTCATGCGCGCTATTACCATGCATGCCGCCTATGAGCTGCGGCTGGAGCGGCAAGTCGGCTCCATCGAGCCGGGCAAGTACGCCGACCTGATCGTGCTGGACCGGAACTTCATGCGCGCCCCGCTCGCGCAACTGGCCGCCACCCGCGTGCTGCTGACCATAGTGGGCGGCAACACGGTGTGGCGCGCGCCGTCGTTCCACTAGCGGCGGCCCAAGCCGGGCGCGGCCGGCAGCCAGCATGCTGCCGGCCGCGCGGCGATTGGCGGTTGCGGCCAACCTTTCCGCCCGGCCAGGTTGGCCGCATGCGCGCCGCGGCGCTTAGTAATTTGCCGCGCGCTAACTATACTTTTTGACATCAGCCGTACTGCTTTTCCGAAGCCAACCATCATGTACACACACCATTATGGTTTCTCTGGCTTGCCGTTCTCCATCGCGCCGGACCCGCACTTCCTGTTCATGAGCCAGCAGCACCGCGAAGCGCTTGCCCACCTGATGTACGGGGCGATGAGCAATGGCGGTTTCGTGTTGCTGACCGGTGAAATCGGCACCGGCAAGACCACGCTGTGCCGCTGCTTTCTGCAGCAGCTGCCGGCGGAATGCGATGTCGCGCTGATCTTCAACCCCAAGCTGAATGCGCAGGAGCTGCTGTCCACGCTGTGCGAAGAGCTGCACATTCCGCTGCCGGACACGCCTGGCTCCAAGGAATACCTCGACCGGATCAACCGCTACCTGCTGGACAGTCACGCCAGGGGCCGCACCACGCTGGTGATCATCGACGAGGCGCAGAACCTGGACGACGACGTGCTGGAGCAGATCCGGCTGCTCACCAACCTGGAAACCGACCAGCGCAAATTGCTGCACATCGCCCTGCTGGGGCAGCCGGAGCTGCGCGACAAGCTGGCGCAGCCGTCGCTGCGCCAGCTGTCGCAGCGCATCGTGTCGCGCTACCACCTGGGGCCGCTGCCGCCGGCCGAAATCGCCGACTACATCCATCACCGGCTGGCGATAGCCGACTGCAGCCGCAGCCTGTTCCCGGACAAGCTGACGCCGCTGCTGCACCGCTACAGCGGCGGCATACCGCGCAAGCTCAACCTGCTGTGCGACCGCGCACTGCTGGGCTGCTATGTGCAGGGCAAGAGCGAGGTCGACAAGGCCACC
This sequence comes from Vogesella facilis, assembly GCF_042648525.1. Taxonomy (NCBI): domain Bacteria; kingdom Pseudomonadati; phylum Pseudomonadota; class Betaproteobacteria; order Neisseriales; family Chromobacteriaceae; genus Vogesella; species Vogesella facilis. The sequence goes on along the minus strand of NZ_JBHRXN010000002.1, from coordinate 30,085 downwards.
CTGCGCACCGCTGCCAGCGAGGTGTTCGGCCCGGAATTGCGCCACCGCCGCGGGCAGAAGCTGCTGACCGCCGGCGCGCTGCTGGTCAGCGCCACCGCGCTCGCCTCCACCCTGCTGCTGTACCGCCAGGCGCCGACGACGGCGCCAGCGCCGGCCCGGCCGGTCGCCGTGGTCGGCACCGCGCCCAAGGCGCCGCCGGCGCCGCGGCCGGCCACCGCCACACCGCCGGCACCCGTGACCGCCGACAGCCTGCCCGCCCCGGCCGCCGCCCCGGCGGCCAACCTTGCCTTGCTGCAGCAATGGCAGCTCAGCGCCGGCAGCGGCGCGGCGGACGAATTCTGCCAGCAAGTGGCGCTCGCCGGCCTGGCCTGCCTGCACGGCCGTGGCGATCTGGCGCTGCTGCAGCAGCTGAACCTGCCGGCGCTGCTGCACGTGCAAATCGCCGGCGAAGACGGCTATCTGCTGCTGGAACAGCTGCAGCAGGAGCAGGCCATCCTCGGCAATGGCCAGGAGCGCCGTCGCGTGCCCACCCGCCTGCTGCAGACGGCGTGGGATGGCAACTATCAACTGCTGTGGCGCCCGCCGCCGGGCTACCTGGGGCCGATGAGCCAGGGCAGCCGCGGCCTGGGCGTCACCTGGCTGTGGCAACGGCTGGAGCGGCAAGCCGGCAGCAGTGCGCCCAAGCGCTGGGACGTGATCTTCGACAAGCAGCTGGAACAGCGGCTGCGCGAATTCCAGCAACGCATGGGGGTGCCCGCCGACGGCATTGCCGGGCCGCTGACGCTGATCCTGCTGGCGCACGGCGACGACAGCCGTGATGCCCCGCAGCTGACGCTGCGGCCAACCTCGGCCTGAGGAACAGCTTATGTCATACATTCTCGATGCCCTGCTGAAAGCCGAACAGGAACGCCAGCGCGCGGCGGCGCCCACGCTGCAAAGCGTGTACAGCCAGCCGGCGGAGAGCCGCGCGCTGCGCCGGCAGCGGCCACGACCGGCCCTGCTGGCACTTGGCGCGCTGCTGTGTGCGGCAGGGTTGGCCGCAGTCTGGTGGCCGCGTCCCGCCGTCACCCCCGCCAGCAGCGCCAAGGTGGCCGAGGTGCCACCTCCGGCGGCAGCCGTCGCCGCCCACCCGCCCGTAACGTTGGCCGCACAAGCCGCCGCCCCCGCCGCGCCGCCCACCGCCATCGCGGACGAGCAGGCAGCGCCAGTCCCGCCGCCCGCACCGGAAGCCACCCCACGCCGCGCCATTGCCGCGCCACCCGCCACCACAACGACCAGCACGAGCGCACGGCGCGAACCCGAGCGGCAGGCCAAGGCTGCGCCCTTGCCCGCTGCGCCGCCCGCAAGCAAGGTGCCGCCCAAAACCGCGACTGCCGCCGCCGAGGGCGTCACGGCGAATGGTGACCGGGTGCTGGACATCAGCGAGCTGCCGCCCGCGCTACGGCAGGAGGTGGACAAGAGCGTGGTGGTGTCCGGGCTGTCGCTGTCGCCGGACAACGGCGAGCAGCTGGCCATCATCAACGACCGTGCCCGCCGCACCGGCGACGACATCATTGCCGGCATGACACTGGAGCGCATCCAGGCCGATGGCGTCGTCTTGCGCTACAAGGGCTACCGCTTCCGCCGCGGGCTGTACTGACCGGAGATGGCCATGTTCCGCCGCCCCCCACCCCGCCCCAAGCTGACCAGACCAGTGCTGCTGGCACTGCTCATGCTGGCAGGCAGCGGCCTGGCGCGGGGCGGCAGCGGCGACATCTACGCCTTTACCGACAGCGACGGCGTGGTGCATCTGAGCAATGTGCCGCAGGATCACCGCTACCGCCTGTTGCAGCGCGGCCCCGCCGAACCGCCGCAGGCGACGGGCCACGGCCGGCATCTGGCCGTCAGCCAGCAGCTGCGCCAGCGCTGGGGCGGGCTGGTGGATCGCACCGCGCAGGACCTGAGCATGGACGCGGCGCTGCTGCATGCCGTGGTCGCCGCCGAATCCGGCTACAACCCGCAGGCGGTGTCCCCGAAAGGCGCGCTCGGGCTGATGCAGCTGATGCCGGCCACCGCGCAGCGCTACGGCGTGGCCGACCCGCTCGACCCGGAGCAGAACATGCGTGGCGGTGCCCTGTACCTGCGCGACCTGATGACGCGCTTCCAGAACAATCTGCACCTGGTGCTGGCCGCCTATAACGCGGGCGAGCAGGCGGTGCTGCGCTACAACAACGCCGTGCCACCATACCAGGAAACCCGCAACTACATTCCGCGCGTGCTGGACCACTACAGCCGCAACCTGCAGCGCCCCTGAACCCCGCTGATCTGCCGCAAACATGCCAACTCGCGCACGACTATGGCCGACTGTTGCCAGCAGGATATTTTACACATAGTTTTGAAACTCAATTCACAATAACCTAGGATAAAGCGTGCCTAATACCATCCGGCTGGAAGGAGGTGGATACGCGACCTGTCCATAGGCGTCGTCAACGAGCACATCAACCCGCGGCCAACTGCAGACACCAGCTGTCTGAAGCGGTGGCCGACAGCAAGCAATATGGTTTGAACATTCTCGCGACCATTGCCGCGAGCGGGGGATCACGCGCGCGATTCCTTGGCAGGAACCGCCTTTGAGAATTCAGAGGAGGTCATCGTGAAATCTTCAACACTGAGCAGCACGCTCAAGGCAGTGTGTATGGGCCTGGCCATGATGCTGGGCACCCTGACACCTGCGGCGGCGGCCAACGTCAATCAGCTGGATATGGAGATGGACGGCAATATCATCGCCGACAGCCTCAACCCAGCGCCAAACGACTGGGCCGACATGTACACCGTCACCGGCGGCATCGGCATCCCCAAGACGTCGCCCCCCACCAACTTCTTTGCTCCCACGTTCTCGCGGGACTTCGACCCGAACTCCAACAAGGACAGCACCACCTTCACCACCGGCAGTAAGGACACCCTGAATATCGGCGGTGGCGGCTGGCAGTGCGTTGGCAGCAATAACGTCAACGACAAGACCGATGTGCTGAACGCGTACGCAGTGGCGTACAAAAACCCGGGTGACGGCCACATCATCATTTACTTCGCCATGGAGGTGGCCTCCAACGAGGGCACCAAGGATGTGGGCTTCTGGTTTCTGAAAGACGGCACCGTGGGTTGTACTGCCGGCACCAAGGCCACCAACTTCAGCGGTAACCACCAGGACGGTGACCTGCTGATCGTCTCCGAGTACACCAAGGGTGGCGGCGTCAGCACCATCAAGGCATTCCGCTGGAACGGCGGCGCCAATGGCAGCCTGGACGTTAACAACCCGGTGGTAACCGGGGCGGACTGCAAGAACACCACCGGCACCATCTGCGCCACCGTCAACAGCAAGGCGCTGAAAGCCGGTACCGACATCCCGTGGCTGACCAAGGCCAAGCAATCCAACCCCAGCGAGCCGGGGCTGACTGCGGCCGACCTGGATACGGGCATGTTCTTTGAAGGCGGCATCGACCTGACCGCCAACAATCTGTCCAGCTGCTTCTCGCTGTTCATGGCCGATACTCGTTCTTCCGCCACGCCTAATTCCACCCTGTTCGACTTCACCGTCGGTGACTTCAAACTGTGCGGCATCCGCGCCGAGAAAACCTGCGGCCAGGCAACGGTGGATAGTGATGCGGTGTCCTTCATCAGCCCGTTCACCATCAAGATTTACAGCACCGGGGCTGGTGCGGTGAACAATGTGCAGTTCAAGGAAACCGACGCGTTGACTGGGGAAAGCTGCCAGATTGTCAGCGTCAACGGCGACACCTCCAAAGCTGGCCCGCTAACAGCCAATACCTTCGTGAAAGTGGCCGATACGCTGGATAGTTCGGCGCCCGTCACGGTAGCGATCAGCTGCGATGGCTCGAAGAACAGCTTCAACAACTCGATTGCCGTCACTGCCGGCTCGGCAGCCGGTGGCAGCGATCTGTCGACCTCTGCCACAGTCGGAGATACTGGCGCCAATGCCTGCAAGGCCGCGCCGAACTCCGTGCTGGATGTAGTCAAGGATTGCGCCGGCATGCGCCTGGTAGTCAACGGCAGCAACCCGCTGACCCTGGCAACCGATGTGAAGATCAAGGTATCCAACAGCGGTAACGAGGCGGTGGATGGCCTGCTGGTAAGCGATACCAAGGTCAAAGCCGCGGATCTGAAACCGGTACTGTGCAGCGACTACAAAACCGCCGCCACCGCACCAACCCAACTGAAGCCGGGAGACCAGGCCTGCTGGGCTGGTTCGTATGTGCCGACCGCGGCCGATGTGCCGAGTGGCCCGTCCAACGCCAAGTTCTCGGACACTGCCACGGCAACCGCTACCGGCGTGCTGTCCGGTGTATCGCGTACAGCCAGCGATGACGCCACCTGCTACCTGTGCGACCTGGATGTCGATGGCGTCCCGGACGTGCTGGAGATTCCGACCAACTAAGCCTGCCTGTCTACGGCAGCAAAAAGGCGGAGGGTAACCCCTCCGCCTTTTTCATTTCCGCCGGCCTTATTGCACGGCAAAAGTGGTAGTCGCGCTGGCGCTCTGTCCGCCGCTGCTGGCGCTGGCCCGCACCTGGTAGCTGCCCAGCGCGTCTTTCTGCTTGCCCAGACGCAGCTTGTAGCTGGCCACGCCCTTGCTGTCGCTGGTTACCGTCTGGCTGACGGTGCTGCCGTTGGGCTTGGTAAACAGCAGGGTAACCGGCGTATTGGCCACTGCCCCGCTGGCATTGCTGAGGGTTGCCGTGCTGGTGACGGTGGCCCCCAGGCTATAGCTGGCTTTGTCGGTCGCCACTTTCACCGCCAGGGTGCCGACCTGCGCCTGCACGCTGTAGCTGGCGGTGCCGCTGGCACTGTACTGGCTGGCGGCCACGTTGCTGGCCGAGGCCGTTACGCCATAGCTACCGGCAATGGCCGTGCCGGACGAGGTTACCGTCAGCGTGGTGCTGCCGCTGCCGCCGGCAGCAATGCTCAGGCTGCTGGCAGCCAGCGTGCCGGACCAGCCGCTCGGCAATACCGAGGCCAGGTTGAAGGTGGTGGCGGCACAGCCGCTGCTGTCATGGTTGCTGACGACCACGCTATACCCCACCGCCGCACCGGCAGACACGCTGGTGCTTTGCAGCGGCGACAGCAGCACGGAAGGTTGGCCGCGGGTGCAGCTGCCAGCACTAAAGCTTACCTGCACGCCGATACCGCTGCTGTTGGCCCAGGTGGGGGTAATGGTCACGCCGGCGGCACTGTCGGTATAGCTTTGCCCCACCACCAGCGCCGGGTCGTCCAGGTCGGCCCGCGAGTACCAGGACAGGCTGCCCGGCGTCATGTCCAGCAGGTAGTTGTCGTACACACTGCCCTCGGTATCCAGATGCACCGTCACCCCGTTGAACACGTTGGCGGTTTTCAGATACGGGTCGGTGGCCAGGTAGCTGTCCGCGCCCAGCGGCTGGCGGTATTCCAGGTAGTACCAGCTGCGCTGGCCGGTAGTGGGGTTCACGCCCTTGAGAATCTTCAGCGCCTTGGCACTGCTGCCGCTGCTTTCATACGGCTCGATCACGTAGGTGCCGCTCTGCTGCACGGTAGTCACCGCCGGGGCGACGCCGTTATTCAGCCAGCCGAGGCGCTCTTTCTGCGCGGCATTGATATGCCCCTGCCCGGAGCCCATCACGTCGGCACGGTCGCCGTACTCGTAGTAGGTGCAGGTGGCGCCGGTGGGGCTGGTATCACAGTCATTGGCATGGGTATGGTCCAGCCCCAGGCCATGCCCCAGCTCATGCGTCACCACGCGGAAGCTGTTGTCGCCGTTGATGAACGACTTGGACGGCACGCCGCCAATGGTGGAGGCACCGGAAAACGCGCAGCTGGCAACCGGCGGGAACACATACACCAGCCGCGTGTAGGCGGCCAGGTTTACCCCTGCCGCGGCAGCCGCCTGGTTGGCCGCCGTGGCGATGGCATCGGTATCGCACGTGCTGGTGCTGCTGATCGGCAGGGTATACCAGCCGTACACCTGGCCAGTCAGCGAGGTCTGCTGGAAGGAGTTCTCGCGGACAAAGTCGCTTACCTGGCCAAACACCAGCGTGCGCCACTGCTCCTGGGTCCAGCGCTGATCGCCGGGGTTGTCCTGGAAGTTCACCAGCAGCACCGCGGTATTCTGCACGCCCAGCGGGTTGGAGCCGGCCGCCTGTGCCAGCACCTGCACGCTGCCGCTGCTGCTGTCCAGCGCCAGCTGGCTGCCGCTTTGCTGCCCACGCACCCGCACGCGGCTGCCCGTCGCATAGCGCGCGGCCGCGCCCTTGAAGTGCAGCTCCAGACGCTCGCCGGCATCGGTTTTCAGGAAATGCCGGGTACGGCTCTTGCGGTTCTTGAGGTCATCCTCGTGCAGCACCTGCAGTTCGCCTTCCAGGTCCACCGCTGCCGCGCTGCCGACCTGCGCCTGGGCCGACGCCTGCGCGGCGGGCACTGCCGCCTGCAGCGATGCGGCCTGGCCAGCCAGCAACAAACCGGCCAGCAAGGCTGCCCACCTGGCCATACGTTGGCCGCACGAGAATCGAGAATTACGCACTGACTTATTCCTTTGCATCCCTGGAAACCAGCTTGCGGCCAACTGCGCCACCGGCCCGATATTCACCAAGCCGGCAATTTGCCCGATATTTATCAAGCAAAGCGCTTTTTAGACAATTAGGGTTCTGTTTAAAATAACCGACCTGCAATAAGCAGCACCAGATTCAACATCACGCCCTCGTCCGCCACAATTTTGCTTCCAACAATTTCTTAACACACAAGGCCAGAATATACAGAGAAAAATATGAATTGCAACGCTATTTCCAGCCTGTCTGCAAAACAACCTATACACCTACGATAAAATAATTTACCGTTTAAATTCATATGATTAAGGTAAGTGACAATATTAAACCACTTGCCAGAAGGCATGCACACCGCAAATTTTCATCATCATAAAAAATCAAATCGGCAATTAATATTTCAATTAATATCCGAAAAAGATAAATTTAAAGCAGATAAAAAATACCCAAGCTTTACAGGGTAAAAAAATTAGCCCACCACAGCAAGGCTTACGCGCCAAACAGCCATGACGAAGCTTTGATTTTTTCTAAATCGGCAAGGAAAAATATTGAATGCGCCAGCCAGCGCAAGCGCTGCGAGGCGCCGGCAGACAAGCACAAAAGACTGCGGGCCGGGTGTTGGCAAACACCCGGCCCGCAAACAGGCAACAGTGCAGAAGTAGTGGTGGAAATGACTCAGCGGCTGGCGGCCGCGTTCAGCAACTCCTCGATGCGCGCCGCCGACACCGCCCCGGCCACGCGTTCGTTGTTCTCAAAAAACATGGTCGGGGTACCGGTAATGCGGTGCTTGCGCGCCAGTGCCTCCAGCTCCGCCACCGGGTTCGCGCAGTCGCCACTGCCGCCAGGTGCCACGCCGTCATTGACTGCGGCCAACCATGCCTTGGCCGGGTCGCTGGCACACCATATCTGCTGCGATTTCAGCGTGGCGCCGGGATGCAGCTGCTCGATCGGGTACAGGAACACGTAGACGGTGACGTTGTCGACCGAGCGCAGCTCGCCCTCCAGCTGCTTGCAATACGGGCAATGCGGATCCTCGAATACCGCCATCTTGCGCTTGCCGTTGCCTTTGACGATCTTGATCGCCTGCGCGAACGGCAGCTTGTCGAACGGCAGCGCCGTCAGCTTGGTCAATTGCATTGCGGTCAGGTTTTGCCGCGTCTTGGCGTCGAAGACGCTGCCTTGCAGCACAAAATCCACGCCCGCATCCACGTACAGCAACTGGCCGTTGCTGAACACCTCGTACCAGCCAGGCATTGGCGCCTTGCGCACCTGCTCGACTTTCAAGCCGGGAAAGCGCTGCTCCAGCAGCGGCGCCACCTGCGCTTCGTCGGCCTGCGCCACGCTGGCACTACTCGCCAGCAGCGCACCTGCTATCAGCCACCGTATCAAGCCCGCCTTGTGCTTCATCATGCGTCCTCCTCTACCGATTTACCCCACCACTATAGCCAAGCAGTTTGCTGCTGCACGGCCAGCCATTCCTGCATTGCGCACGCCGCTGGCGCCGCACGCGCGGCCAGCCCGCGCCCGGCCCCGGCCAGCGCAATGGCACGGCTGTAGTAATAAAAATCGCCAGATGCTTAGTACAGTTTCAACAAATGCCGACGCTGAAAATGGCTGTCATTAGACGGTTGCATACTTAACCATACATCACACTTATTAATAATACTTTTAACAAACGGTTGAATTTGACTGCAGCAAAACCTAAAATCGGGCTGTCCCGACCAGATGTGTGAACCCTTTGCTCATGCGCCCGTCGGCGACCTTGCCTCCCAAGCGGCACCAACCCATAAGCACAAAAAACTGCGTTGCTACTTCTTCACTGCTCGATTTGTCACAGGGGAATCGGCGAGCGATTCCTGGCAGGAACCGCCTCTATAAGTATCTGGAGGTGTAATCATGAGTCATCTAGTCACGGGGTTGCCGGACACCCCCGCTGCCTGTTCCACGACAGACAGCTGGTGTACGGCGCCACCACAACCCGGCGTCCAGAGCCGGCTAATGGCACACATACGGCGTGCCCCGGCCGTTCTGGCAATCATCCTGGCCAGCCTGGCAGCCAGCCCGGTCTGGGCAGTTCACGACGACAACCTGTTTGAGCTTGACCAACCCACCACCTGTACGGTGAAAGTGAATGGCCAGGACACCACGGTCAATTGTGGTGCGGCCAACGTAGCAGACAGCCCCGCCGGCTCGCCGGATGACTGGGCCAATGTCTACGGCGGCAACGACCACGCCTTTGCCCGTGCCTTCGTTGACGATCCAACCGGTTCCGCAGAAACCAGCTTTTACACCGGTGGCGGTTCCAAAGATGAGGAAGCTATCGACACCTCGCTAGGTGCCAACAAATCCTGGCAGTACGACAACGCCAATGATGTTGTCCCCGACAAGGATGACATTGCCCATGCTTTTGCCGCCGCATACAAGGCAGCGGACGATCACATCATTTTCTACTTTGGTGCCGATCGTTTCGATACCAGCGGTGATGCCGAGATGGGTTTCTGGTTCTTCCGCAACCCGATCAGCCTGGGTGTGAAACCCGCCTTTGTCGGCGTACATGCCGTAGGTGACATCCTGGTACTGGTGGACTTTGTCGGTGGTGGCGATGTCGGCAACATCACCATTTATAAAGTCAGCGCGGTAAGCGCAACCGGCGTACCAACCATGACGCTGGTAGCAGACAAGAGTGGCGCCGACTGCTCGCTGGTAGGTGCCGGCGATCAGGCGTGCGGTGTCATCAACAATATCGCCGGTGAAACCCCGCCCTGGGGCTACACCAACAAGGATGGCCAGCACAGCTACCAGAAGGCTGCCCTGTTTGAAGCCGGCATAGACCTGACCGCCCTGGGGCTGGATCTGGGCTGCTTCAGCACCTTCATGGCAGAAACCCGCTCCTCGCACTCGCTGAGTGCCGAGCTGAAAGACTTTGCCATGGGCCAATTCAACGTCTGCGGTCTGGCAGTGGCCAAAACAGGTGACACACTGTCGAAAGTCAGCGACCCGGTCGACTACAGCATCACCATCACCAACACCGGGATACAGACCCTGTACAAACAGGCCATCAGCGATAGCGTACTGGGCGCCATCACCGTCAACGGTGTGGATCAAAGCAACAGCTATGTTATCGGCAACACCTGCGGTGCCAGCCTGGCTGGTGGCGCAAGCTGCGTCGTAACCCTGCGTCGTACCGTACAAGCCGGGGATCCCGATCCTTTGCCCAACACGGCAACGGCAACCTACCGTGAAAAATCGAACCTGACAGGCACCTCGCTGACGGAAACCTCCGGCCACGAAGTCAACCTGTTCCAGCCTTCGATCACGCTGACCAAAACCGCCGACCCGACTGCGATCCTGCAAGGCGACACCGTGAACTATAAGATCACGCTGACCAACACCAGCTCGTCTGATACGCCTAATCTCGATTGCACCATCACCGACGCCATGCTGGGCATAACCTACCCTGCTCAGGGCACGGTATCGCTGGTGGCAAACGACAAAGTGGAACTGACACCGCAGTTCCTGTTCAACAACCCAAGCGCACTCAGCTGGTGTAAAGCTGGCCTGGTAGGGGTGGAATGCACCAACACCGCGGTAGCTACCTGCTCGCCAGCAGGTTGGCCGAACGTGCTGAGTAAACAAGCAAGCGCCAAAGTCGTCGTAACACTGGCAACAGTGGATGTGACGGTCCAGAAATCCGGTCCGCAATACGCCAAGGTGGGCGACACCGCCACTTACACCTTTAAAGTAACCAGCGGCAGCAATGTGCCGACCACAGTAACCTCACTCACCGATACCGTGCTGGGTGACCTGCTGGACGACATGAAAGCTGTTACCGGTTGTGGCACCGATCAACTGACCGCCGCCGGCACCCCCGGTGACAGCTGTACCTTTACCGCTTCGCGCGCCATACAGGCTGGCGACCCGGATCCGCTGAACAATACCGTGACAGTGGTACTGCTGGATGCATTCAGCAACACCGCTACGGCCACGGCATCGCACGCAGTGGACCTGGTACATCCGGCCTACACGGTTAGCAAGTCTTGCGTCAACGATCCGGTTCCGGCCGGTGCCAGCGCCAACTTCGACATCAAGGTAATGAATACCGGCGATATCCCGCTGGTACTCGGCCTGAGCGACCCGGCAACCGGCATCAACCTGAGCGGCATCTCGCTGGGCAAAGTGGTGAACAACAACTGCGTTTACGACAACAACGCCGCTGACGGCTGCTACCTGGCACAAGGCAGCATGATCGCCACCGGCACCAGCGTAAGCAACACCGTTGACGCCACCGCCACCCTGCCGGCGCAGTATGGCTTGCCGAATGTGATCAACCACAGCGCAAGCTCAAGTTGCACGGTGCAACAAGGCGGCGCTACCCGCACCCCGGGCTTCTGGCAGACCCATGGCTTCACCGATGGCTACACTTGCCACGTGTTCGAAGAGCATCTGGCTGGCAGTATCAGCCTTGGATGGCGGAACCTTGAAGAGTGCAGCGATGTAATGGGCATCTTCTGGGCCAGCCCGGCCAAGACCAGCAACGGCACGAAACGTAGCCAGCTGTGTCAGGCTACGGAACTGGCATCCTTCCAGTTGCTTGCCGCCATCCTCAACTCGGCCCTGGATAACGGTAAATCGCTCCCGATTGATCCGAAATCCGGACTGGACATCGTAAAAGCCGAGCAACAGGCACTAACCTACTGCTATGACAATAACAGCAGCACGGTATGTGACCGTAACAACATCCTGCGTCTGAAAGACCTGCTGGGTACTTACAACGGCTCTGGTGACAACACCGCCATCATCGATACCGATGGCACCGTGGTGAACCATGCCGACCCGCGTGCCTCGCGTCAGGGTGCTTACATCCCGGTGGCAGACTGCAACTGAGCGTAGTCGCCAAACCAGGCAGGCCGGTCTTCGGACCGGCCTTTTTTCATCCCGATGGGAGAGCGGCCATGTTGTCCCCCCTACCTTTGCGGCCGGCAGCCGCCAGCGCCCTACTGCTGCTGTGCCTGATCGCCACCGTTGCCCTGGGCAACGAGCCGCCGCCACCGCTGCTGCACCGGGTGCTGAATGTGCACGACAGCGGCCCGGGCTCGCTGCGCCAGGCACTGCTGGACAGCCAGCAGCACCGCGGCGCGCAGCTGGTGCGCTTTGAACTCGACACGTTGGCCGCACCGGCCACCCTCACCCTGCGCTCGCCGTTGCCGCTGCTGCATGGCGAGCTGACACTGCAGGGGCAGGCAAGCCCGCTCTGGCAAAGCGGCGGCATCATCATCAGCGGCGCCCAGCGCTTCCGGCTGCTGGAAGTCGCCGCCGACGGCAAGCTGACGCTAAGCGACCTGACGTTGACCGAAGGCCGGGCACCGGGCGGCGGCGCCATTCTGAACCGCGGCCAGCTGCAGGTAAGCGGCGTGAGCTTTCTGCAGAATCAGGCCGACGACGATGGCGGCGCGATCCTGCAGGTCGCCGGCCACGCCAGCATCGTCAACAGCACCTTTTACCGTAACCGCGCCGGGCGCTACGGTGGCGGCATCGCGCAGTCCGGCGGGGAATTGCAGGTGGGCAACAGCACCTTTGCCCACAATGCCGCGCGCGCTGGCGGCGCCCTGTACAGCCTGGGCGGGCTGTGGCTACGCAACAGCCTGCTGGCCAACAGCGACAGCGCCAGCGACTGCGAGCTGTCCGGCAGCCTGCACCCGGCCAGCGACCACAACCTGATCATGCAACACCAGGGCTGCGGCCAACCTGTCAGCCAGCAGGAACCGCGGCTGGAGGCGCTGGGTTATTACAATGGCCCGACCCCCACGCTGCCGCTGGGCGGCGGCAGCCCGGCCATCAACCTGGGCAGCAATGCGGCAGCCACCGACGCCCAGGCGCAGCCACTGGAGTGGGATCAGCGCGGCAACGGCGACCCGCGCATTGTGGCCGGCATCGTCGACATTGGCGCCTTCGAAGTGCAGGCCTACCCCCGGCTGGTGGTGAACGCGCTGGACGACAGCCCGGCCGCCGCCTGTAGCGGCACGCGCGGCGACTGCTCGCTGCGTGGCGCCCTCAGCCTGACCGAGGCCATGGGCCAGGCCGCCACCATCCGCTTCGACCCGCAACTCTGCCACGCGCCCCTGCAAATCACGCTGGCCACGCCGTTGCCCGCGCCCAGCACGCCGCTGACCCTGGATGCGGCCAACTGTGCCGCCATCACCCTGCGCGGCGCCGGGGCCGCGTTTGCCGGCAGCGGCAAGCTGCAGCTGCTGGGCATTGCCGTGCAGGACTAAGCCGCCGCCCCTTCGTCGCGCCTGCTGCCGCTGGCGGCGGCGCAAAAAAAAATGCCCGGCAGGCTTGCCGGGCACAACAGGGCATTCATACGGTTGTTAGCGGTTGTTGATCTGTACGGCCACGCTGGTGCTGGCTTTGTTGACCCCATCGCTGATGGTGTAGCTGAAGCTGTCGCCACCTTTGGCCTTGCTGTTCGGGGTGTAGGTCAGCGTGCCGTTGCTGTTGATGCTGACCTTGCCCTTGCTGGGGGTGGTTACCGCGGTAACGGTCAGCGCCTTGCCTTCCGGGTCGTAGTCGTTGCCCAGTACCACGATGCTCACGGCAGTGCCGATGCGGGTGGCGGCGCTATCGCTCACGGCGACCGGGGCCAGGTTGGGAGTGGTAGTGCTGCCGCCGCTGCTGGTAGTGGCCTGCACGCTGAAGCTGGCGCTGGCCGTACCCTGGTAGCCGGACTGCGACACATTGCTGGCATTGGCATTGATGCTGTAGCTGCCGTTGCTGGCGGTGGTGGCCGAAGTCACGGTCAGGGTGGTGCTGCCGCTGGCGCCTGCCGCCAGGGTCAGCGATGCGGCGCCCAGGCTGCCGCTCCAGCCGGAAGGCACGACCGATGCCAGGTTGAAGGTGCTGCCGCTGCAGGCGCTGCCATCGGTATTGGTCACACTCAGGGTGTAGTTGGCCGCACTGCCCGGGGTGGCGCTGCCGCTCTGGCTGCTGGTCAAGGTCACCGTCGGGTTGGCCCGCACGCAGCTGGGCGTTACCTGGCCGGTGGTACTGACGCTCACCGCCGCACCGGTGCTGTCGGCCGACAGTACCGTCATGCTGACGCCATTGGCATCGGTGTAGGTCTTGCCCACCGCCAGCGGGGCATCATTCCACTCGTAAGCGATGTTGCTGTTGCTGGCCGGGGTCATGTCCAGCAGATCGCTGCTGTCGCCATCCCCTTCGGTGGCCATGTGCACCAGCACCCCGCTGGTCACGCCCGGACGGTTCACCAGCGGTGCATCCAGGTTCACGGCCTGGCGATACTCCAGGTAGTACCAGCTTTTCTGGCCGGTGGTGGCATTGACGGACTTCAGCAGTTTTACCGCCTTGGTGCCGTTGCTGCTGGCCGCATACGGCTCGATCATCACGGTGGCACTGCCGCTTTGCACGGTGGCAATCGCCGGCGACACGCCATAGTTCAGCCAGCCCAGGCGTTCTTTCTGGAACGCGTTGTAGTGCACGCCCTCGCCACCGCCCATGGTGTCGAACCAGTCGCCGTATTCACTGCGGGTGCAGCTGCTGCCCAGCGTGGTGCTGCCGCATTCCAGCGAATGCGAATGCCACATGCCCAGGTTATGGCCGAATTCATGGGTAAACGGTTTGCGGGTCAGGTTGCCATTCATCCAGGCAGTAGACGGCGCACCGCCCACGGTGCCCAGGCCCGCCCAGGAGCAGGTGCTGTTTTTCGGCATCACAATCACGTGGCGGCCATAGGCGGAGAGGTTCACCCCCGCATTGCTTGCCGCTTGCAGCGCCGCATCGCGAATCACCATGTAATCGCAGGTCTGCGCAATCGGCATAGTGATCCAGCCGAATACGCTGCCGCTGATCGAGGTCTGCTGCGACGAGTTTTCCTTGATGAAGCTGTTGCCCTCGCCAAATACCACCGTGTTGGCCTGGTCCTTGGTATAGGGCTGGGTCTGGTTATCCTGGAAATTCACCAGCAGTACTGCGGTGTTTTGCGCACCGAAGGTATTCGGTTCCGGCGACGCCAATACCTGCACGCTGCCCGAGGTGGATGAATCCAGCGCCAGCACGTTGCCGCTCTGGCTGCCGTTCACCCGCAGTTTGCTGCCGCTGGGCTGGCGCGGCCCCTTGCCTTTGAACTTCAGTTCGACACGGCCCTTGCTGGTATGCAGGAAATAGCGATAGCCGCTTGTCTTGTCTGCATTGTGTACATGCAGCACCTCCAGCTCACCTTCCATCTCCACCTTGCCGGCGGCCTGTTGCGCCTGCAGCGGCTGCGCCGCGTGCACCGGGGTGATACCGCCTGCGGCGGCCAGCAATGGCAATGCCAGTGCGACCTGAAAAACCTGACCTAGCTGCCGAGCGGTGGTTTTGGCTTGGGTAAACATCGACTACTTCCTTTCACAAATGCCCTGGAACCTGCTTGCCGCTGTTGCCATGCGCCGCAAGGGCGCTGACTTTCGCTTTTTTCTGCAACTTTATCCAATTACCCAGCCTATTTACGACGAGATCATTCGGTTTAAAGTTCTACAAGCAGAAAAAGCCTCGCGACTATTTTAAATATATTGCTTGTTAGATTCCAAAATTGATAACAAAGCTTTCAATTCGATCCATCACGCTAATTAACCAGAAATCATACCCAACCGGGCCTGACCCCTGCTGAATTCCCAGCGCTTTGTTTAGGATCTAGCCCCTACTATACACAGCTCAGTTTTAAAAAAAACAGGCAATTTTTTTTATGACAAAATTAGCACATAAAATAAATACTGTTTGTATATTTATTAAATTGGCATTTTTCAAAAAGAATAATACTGCAAAATCACCCACTTACCGTGTTATTTTTTACAACACCGGGCAGTCAACAAACTAATACACGGCCTACACACACCGTCACACAAATGGTGACCATTATCGAGCAGCTAATTACATCCATCTATTCCTAAAATAAAAACCGTGGCATATCATATTGCATGCAAATCAAAAAAATAAGCCATCTCGGCAGTTGCAAGCAAAAATACACGCGTGCTTTTTTATAAAAATTTGCAATCATTACTTAACAGCCAGTTTTAGGCAAAAAAAAGCCGCCAAACTGGCGGCGGTTATTCGAATTGCAAAACAAAACGGATCAAAAACGCGATCGCCGGCAAGCGGCGGGCCGTTATTCGGGCGAGAGTTCTCCCGTGTCGTTCCCCGTCTCGGCCGGCGGGGCGGGCGTGGAAGTTACCGCCGACGCGGAAGGTGCCTCTGTGGCGGGCTGGGAAGCCACCGGCTCGGGGGTGCCGGCGGCGGATGTCACCAGCCTATAGGCAAAGCGCCAATCGGCGTAGCTGTCGGCCTGGGCAAACTCGCGGTATTGCGGGGCAAAATTATCGCGCTTCAGCGGCTTGCCTTCCGCCAGGCTGTATACCCCGGCAATGCCGGCATCCGGTGCGCGAATAAGCCCCCATTCCGTCTTGCCGGTAAACGGGTCTGGATAGATCCGCCGCAGATAGCGGCGGGTAAATGGCAGCCGGGGATCACGCAGCAGCGCGGCCATGCTCGGCGGGAAGCGTTTGGCGCCGCCGGGAGACTGTTCATAGTATTGCGCGATGGCTTGCCGGAACTGATCGCCGATGAACAGCAATTCCTGCTCGCGCTGTTGCCGTGCCACCGTGGACCACAGCTGCCCGGTGGCGGCCAGCCACCAGCCCAGCACCAGCAGCACCGCCAGCAGGCCCAGGTAGGTAAAGCCGCGCTGCCGGCGCGGCCAACTGCGACACGCTGGCACCGGGCGGCTACAGCTCGCGTAGCGGCGTGCCATCTCGGGTCTCCCCTTCCGCGCCGCTGCGCACATCGTAGACCGCGCCCTTGCTCGGATCCTCCGGCGGCACCACCACCCAGCTGGTCTCGGTATCGGTAAACGGATCGGCCGGCAGTTTGCGTAAGTAGCGATCGGTAACCAGCGCCTGCAGGCTGTCCGGGTAGCGCGCGCGGTCGCCGTAGTATTTGTCGATGGCGTCGCGCATGGTGGACAGATCGCTCAGCAGCACCGCCTCGCGTGCCCTGGCCACGCTATCCAGGTAGCGGGGTACGGCAATGGTGAGCAGCAGCGAGATGATCAGCATCACCACAATCAGCTCGATCAGGGTAAAACCGGCCGTGCCACGCCGCCGGCCGCTACCACTGCCGGTAGGGGATGCCGTTAAGCCCGACGCCTTGCGCCAATGAGTAAACATCGTAGACATCCTCGCCCTCCTCGGGCCGGTCCGCCGGGCTGGCATAACTGCGCAGCCCCCAGCTCTCGCCCGGCGCCTGCTCGTTGCTGGCCAGCGGGTCGCGGGGAATGCGGCGCAGGAAATAGAAGCGGCGCTTGCCATCCGGGTCCTTGGGGTCGACCACGCCGTCCACCAGTACCGCCAGGGTTTTCGGGTAGCCGCTTTCATCCGCCGCGCGCGGGATCTTGCCCTGATCCACCGCCACCTTGTAGGCATCGATGGCGCCGCGCAGCTGCCGCAGCGCCAGCTGCAGCTCCTGCTCCTTCTGCCGCTGCACCGTCAGCTCGGCCAGCGGCAGCGCCACGCTGGCCAGCAAGGCGACAATGGCCACCGTTACCACCAGTTCCACCAGGGTGAAACCCTGCATCCGCCGCGCAAACATCGTCACTCCCTTACTGCGCCGGGGCGGCCCCGCCCGGCGGCGCTGCCGCCGGTGGCACGGCCGGCGTCGGCCGGAACGGCACGATGCCCGGCACCGGCACCATGCTGGGCGGCGGCGGTGGCGGCACGATGGCCGGCGTAGCGACGATGGTCACCGGCTGCGTGCTGCCGGCCGCCCCGCCGCCACCGCCCACCGTGCTTTCGGTGCCGGCCCGCAGCTGGGTAAAGCGCGGGTCCGGCACCGCCAGGTTGTGCACGATGTGCGGCGTAATCAGCAGCACGATTTCGGTCTTGGAACGGTTGTCGTTATTGCTGGAAAACAGCCGGCCCAGCAGCGGCAGATCGCCCAGGCCCGGCACCTTGGTGATCGAGCTGCGGTCTTCGTCCTGGATCAGCCCGGCCAGCACCTGCGTCTCGCCATCGCGCAGCCGCAGCACGGTATCCGCTGCCCGCGAGCCGATCTGGTACGCGGTGCTGCTGCCAAAGTCCACCTGCTTGACGATGCTGCTCACCTCCAGCCCGACATCGATGGTGACGTCGTCATCCAGGCCGATGCTGGGCTGCACCTCCAGCTTCACCCCCACATCCAGATAGGACACCGACTGCGCGATGCCGGCATTCACCACCGCGGTGCTGGTAAATACCGGCACCTTGTCGCCGATGTGGATCTTGGCCTTCTCGTGGTTTTTCACGCGGATGCGCGGGTTAGCCAGCACGTTGGCATTGCTGTCCTGTGCCCGCAGCCGCACCAGAATGGCCGGGTTGGGAATGAAGGTGGTCAGGCCCAGCGGGTTGGCGCGCAGGTCGATCATGCCCGTGGACAGGCTGCCGCCGGGCGTGGACGACGACACGATCACGCCGCCGGTGGTGGAAGACGTGGTGCTGCCTTTATCCAGCAGGCCGTAGCCGATCTGCGCCGGCCATTCGATGCCCAGGTTCTGCAGCCGGGCGCGGTTCACCTCCAGCACCTCCACCTCCAGGATGGCTTCCGGCTCGGCCAGGTCCTGGGTGGCCAGCAGTTTTTCCGCCAGCTGCACCGCCTCCGGGGTATCCCGCATCACCACCAGATTACGCTTGTCGTCCACGTACACGTCGCGGGTTTTCACCAGCGAGCGGATCAGGTTGGCCGCATCCTTGGCCTCGGCATTGGCCAGGAAGAAACTGCGGATCACCAGCTCCTGGTAGTCCTTCAGCTTGGCCGGGTTGTTGGGGTACACCATGATGGTGTTGTCGCTGAGCACGCGCTGGCTCAGCTGATTGGTCACCAGCAGCAGCTGCACCGCGTCCTCGATGCGGGTATTGCGCACGAAGATGGTGGCGCGCAGGTCCGGCCGCACGTCCTTGTCGAACACGAAATTGATGCCGGCGGTACGCGAGATCACCTCGAACACCGCCTGCAGCGCCGCATCGCGAAACTCCAGGGTGATCGGCCGCGACATCGCGCTCTGCATTTGCGGGCTGAGCAGCGAGGGGGCGCCCTGCTGGTCATACAGCTTGCGCTGCAGCACCCGGGCGTCGCGCTGGCGCGGGTTCTCGGTCAGCACCTGCTGCACGGTGGCCAGCGCGGCGGTGCGGTCGCCTTTCTGCATTTGCTGTTGCGCCTCGTCCAGCAGGCGGGCATGGCGACGGGCCAGCGTCAGCGCCTCCAGCCCGCCCAGCGCCCGCTGGTTCTGCACATCCAGCCGCAGCACGCGCTGGTACAGCTGCTCGGCGTCGTCCAGCTGCCCGCTCAGCTGGGCGCTGTTGGCCGCCGCCAGCCACTGGTTGACGGCCCGTTCGCGCTGGGTGAACAGGTAGCTCTTGTACTCGGCATTGCCGGGCTCGGCCTTGACCACCCGCTCCAGGCGGGCCAGTCCTTCCTCGACATGGCCGTCCAGCAATAGCTGCTTGCCTTCCATGAATTCCTTGTTACTGGCGCAAGCCCACAGCAGCAGCACGGTGGGGAGCAACACGATTAAGCGTTTCAATTTGCGCCTCCTATATTCATGGTTTGCTGCATCTGGAGCGGCAAATAGGTAAGCCGCATGACGGGCGGCGTGATGGCGTCCACCTGGTAGGTGCCGTCAATGACATCATGATTCTTCAGCACCAGGTTGCGGTTGCCGTTGCTGACAAACACCGTGACCTGCTCGCCGTCGATCAGCTTGCCAAGATAGGTAAACGGCAACGGCGGCGGGGCCGGCGGGGCGGGTTTCGGCGGCGGCGGCGGCACATACCAGCTCTGCACCGGGAACAGGTTGGCCGCAGTGCCGGCCGGTGCCGCCGCCCGCGACAGGCTGGCCAGCGACAGCGCGCGCAGCTCCGGCGCCGGTGCTGCGGCCCGGGCCGGGCGCAGCCGCTCGCCACTGGCTTCCACCGCCGGCGCCTGCGGTTCGTCGTCCGGCGCCATCACCACCAACCCCAGCGTCAGCAGCAGCGCGGCGGCGAGCAGCAGGAAACGTTGCCGTGGGGTCAGCATGCTCATTTCCCCCTCATCAGCATGGCCAGGTGCAGGCTGGCCTCCAGCTGTTCCTGGCCGATGTTGTCACGCTTGAAGCGCAGGTCGTCCAGCAGCAGCGCCGGGTTGTCTTGCCTCACCTGCGTCAGGAACTGGCGCAGCTGGCGGTAGCTGCCGCGCAGCGGCAGGGTGATTTCGTAGCGCAGCAGCTGGCTGCCCGGCTGCGGCTGCAGCTTGTAGTCGCCGCGCGGCAGTAGCAGCTGCTGCGCATCGGCCGCGGCATAGACCTTCTGCAGCCACAGTTCCGCCTCGCCCTGCGCCGGGAAGGAGCGGTAAAACTGGCCAAGCCGCAGCTGCGGGCTGGCCACCGGGTGGGCATGCTGGTAGCGCAGCCTGGCCAGCACCTGCCGTTGCGACTGGATCTGCTGCTGCGTGGCCGTCAGCTGCGCCTGCAGCGGCCGGCTCACCGCCAGGTAGAACAGCGCACAGCCCAGCAGCACCAGCAGCAACAGCCACACGGCGCGGTCGGTCTGCGCCAGCAGGTAGCGCCAGCGGGCGGCGCTCATGATGCCGTCTCCCAGTGCGCCTGCAGCGTGAAGCGGATCGGCAGTTCCTTGTCCTGCACATTGATGTGATGCTCCTGCAGCGTCACCGCGCTGAGGCCCGGCAGCCGTTCCAGCCGGGCGATGTAGTCCAGCAGCGCCTGCCGCTGCTTGACCTCGGCGGTGATGTGCAGCAGCCGCTTGTTGCCGTCCGCCTCCAGCGCCAGCAGGGCCACCTGCTTGTTGGCCGCGGTCTCCAGCTCGGCGAACAGCGCATCCCACGGCTGCGACAGCGCATCCCACACCGCGTTGGCCTGCACGATCTGCTTGTGCAGCGCCGGGTCGGGCTTCTGCTCGCCGCCGGCATTCAGCCGTTGCAGGCTCTGCTGGTTATGGTTGGCGACCGCCTGCAACTGCTGCAGGCTGCGCAGCGACTGCCGGTAATGCCAGCCGGTGGCCAGCAGCGCCGCCAGCGCCAGCAGCAGCCACAGCACGCGCCCCAGGCGCACGCCGCGGGCCGGCACGAAATCGAGTTCGAGGGCGCGCATCATCGGCCTCCTCCGCTGGCGGCCATGCCATAGCATGCGGCCAACGCCGCACCGGGCCGGCCGGCATCGTCCGGCAGCTGCAGCGCGCGCAGGCGCGGGCTTGGCCGCGTCGGCGCGATGGCATGACCGGGGGTAAAGGTGGCCAGTTCGCTGGGCAGCTGCGCCTGCTCCAGCTGCAGCAGCATGCGGTGCAGCGCCAGCGACGCCGCGCCCGGCTGCCCGGCCGGCAGGGTTTCAAACAGCAGGCTCTGCCAGCTGCCCTGGCGGAAGCTGGCCAGGCTCAGCAGCCCCGGCTCGGCCAGCAGCAGGCCGCCATCCTGCACGTTCAGCTGTTTGCGCCACAAGTTGAACGCCACCATCAGATAGGGCTGCACCAGCTGCAGGCGGATCGCCAGCCGCTCGCAGATGCCCTGCAGGCCGGCGAGCAGCGCCTCGTCGATGGCGCAGGCCAGCACCGGGCGGCCATAGCCGCTGCCGGACAAGCGGTAGCGCCAGCCTGCGGCCAACTCGCCGAACACCTGGCGGTAGCTATGTCGCGCCAGCGCCAGCCATTCGGCCGCGCCGTGCAGCTCGTCGCTCCACGGCAGCAACTGGTAGCGCGCAAGACGGTTGGACAGCACCACGCTCAGCACCGGCCGCTGCCACTGCCGGCTGTGCAGCAGCTGCTCCAGTTGCGGCAGCAGTGCCTGCCAGCCGGGCGTGGCGGCGGTGTCGACCGTCAGCGCGATGTCGGCAAACTGCGGGCGCCAGCCGGCCTTGGCATGGCGCAGCACCAGCTGCTCGGGGGTGATTGCCAGCAATAGCCGGTCATGCCACGAAAGTAACACGATTGACTTCCTGCAATGTGGTCTCGCCGCGCACCACCATGTCCATGGCGGCCTCCCGCAAAAAGCGCGTGCCGTTGCGCCGCGCCGCCTCCTTGATGGTGCGGATCGGCTCGCGCATCACGATCAGCTCGCGAATCTCGTCCGTCAGCCGCAGCATCTCGCCGATCGCGCGGCGGCCCTTGAAGCCAGTGCCGCGGCAATGGCCGCAGCCGCTGCCGGCGCGGAAGTTGGCCGCAGCGGTCTGCTCCGCGGTGATGCCGGATGCGGCCAACAGTGCCGCCGACGGCTGCTCCGGGTGCGAGCAATGCGGGCAGTTCAGCCGCACCAGCCGCTGCGCGAAGATGCAGTTCAGCGCGGACACGAAGCTGTACGGTTCCACCCCCATGTGCACGAAGCGGCCAATCACATCGAACACGTTGTTGGCGTGCACGGTGGTGAACACCAGGTGGCCGGTGAGCGCCGCCTGCACCGCGATCTGCGCGGTTTCGGTATCGCGGATCTCGCCCACCAGGATCTTGTCCGGGTCGTGGCGCAGGATGGAGCGCAGCCCGCGGGCAAACGACAGGCCTTTTTTCTCGTTGACCTGGATCTGCAGCACGCCGGGCAGCTGGTATTCCACCGGCTCTTCGATGGTGATGATCTTGTCGCGGCCGGAATTGATCTCGGTAACGGCGGCATACAGCGTGGTGGTCTTGCCGCTGCCGGTCGGCCCGGTGACCAGCACCATGCCGTAGGGCTCGCAGATGTAGCGGCGCATCTCGGTAAGCAGGCCCTGGTCAAAACCCAGGCTGTCCAGCCGCAGCTCATGCAGCTGGTCGGTCAGCGCCTGGCGGTCCAGGATGCGCAACACGGCATCCTCGCCCAGCAGGCTGGGCATGATGGAGACGCGGAAATCCACCTCGCGGCCCTGCATGGCGATCTTGAAGCGGCCGTCCTGCGGGATGCGCCGCTCGGTGATGTCCAGCTCCGACATCACCTTCACCCGCGACACCATCTGCTCGGCCAGATCCGCGCCGCGCAGGCTGCCGGCTGGCAGCAGCACGCCGTCCACCCGGTACTTCATCGCCAGGCCGCCGGCCTCGGCTTCCAGGTGGATGTCGCTGGCACCCATCTTCAGGGCGTCATAGATCACCGAGTGCACCAGTTTCACCACCTGGCTGGTGTCCTCGCTGATGGACTTGTAGGAAATGTCCTCGATCGCCGTCGACGCCACCTGCGCCGTACCGTCGTGCCCCAGCAGCAGGTCCACCGCGCGCCAGGATTCCTCCGAGCGCAGCAGGAAGGCGGCCAGATCGGCATGGTGCACCAGGCACCAGTTGGCCGCGGCCGGTACCGCGCAGTTGGCCCAGGCGCGGAAATCGGCATCGAACGGGTCGACGAACAGCAGCTGCAGCGCGCCGTCCGCGCTGCGGCACAGCATGCACTCGTGCTGGGCGGCTTCCAGGTAGGGCACGATGTCGAAGGCCGGCGTCAGCTGCTGCAAGTCCGCCATATCGCGCGCCGGGTAGTGAAAGCTCTGCGCCAGCGCCGCCACGAACGCCTCCGGCGCCAGGCCGGAACGCTCCTCGAGGATGGCAATCAGCGGCCGGCTGCCCAGCCGGGCCTGCTCGCGCGACTCGCGCAACTGCGCATCCGACCACGCGAGGCTGCGGCTGGGCAATAAGGCGTCCTGGCTCATCGTATGCTCCCGGCCAGCTCGAAAATCGGCAGGTACATCAGCACCACCACCGCGCCGATCAGCAAACCGATAAATGCCATCAGTACCGGCTCGAACAAGCGCGTGAAGCGCTCGACGGTCATGGCAATTTCGTCTTCATAGAACTTGGCGATGTGCTCCATCATCGCGCCCATCTGCCCGCTTTTTTCCCCCACCCGCAACATGCGCAGCACCACCGGCGTGGTCAGGTCGTTGCCGTGCATCGCCTGCGACAAGGGCTTGCCTTCCGCAATCTGCGCCGCCACCAGCTGCAGGCGGTCGCTCATCGAAAACTGCAGCAGCCCCGCCACCATGCCCAGCGCCGGCACCACCGGAATGCCGCTGACCAGCAGCATGCCGAGCATGCGATAGAAGCGCGCCAGCTGGTACAGGTGCATGTGCACGCCCAGCACCGGCAGCTGCCACAGGCGATCGAACAGCCAGTGGCGCATGCCGGTTCTGCTCAGCAGGTAGCCCAGCAGCGCCAGCCCGGCCACCACCAGCAGCAACAGCGTCAGCGCGTGGCCCTCGATAAACTGCCCCCACTGCAGCAGCAGGCGGGAAAACAGCGGCAGCTCGCTGCCCACCGCCTCATACACCCGGGAAAACCGTGGCACCACATAACCGAGCAGGAACAGGAAAACCAGCGAACCCATCAGCATCAGCAGCGCCGGGTAAATAGAGGCATTCACCAGTTTTTTCTTTACCTGGTCTGCCTGCTCCTGATAGGCGGCATAACGGCGCAATGCCTGTTGCAGATCGCCGGTTTTTTCACTGGCGCGCACGGTGGCGATATACAGCGCCGGGAAAATACCCGGAAAAGACTGCAGGGCATCGGAGAATGATTTACCTTCCTTCAGCAGGCCGACAATCTGCAATAACACCTGGCGGGATTCGGCGCGCTGTTCTTTTTCATTCAGCGTTTCAATGGCTTCGACCAGCACCAGGCCGGCAGCCAGCAATGCCAGTAATTCCTGGGTAAACAGGTTCAATTGAAAACCGGCATGTTTCCTGGCCGCCAATAAACCGCCACGCAACTGGCGCTTCATCGCCAATACCGCATAGCCCTGATCGCCGGCCTGGCGTAGCGCATCGTCGTCGCTTGCCGCATCCAGTGTCAGCAGCTGTATCTTGCCGATCCTATCGACTGCCTTGATCTCGAATTGCATGGCTGCGCTACCAATTTCCGATATCGGCGTCCTCGCCGCTACCCCCTAACTGGCCATCCTTGCCATAACTGAACAGGTCGAATTCGGCATGCTCACCGGGAAAGCGATAAATATAATTACGCCCCCAAGGGTCCTGCGGCGCGGCTTTTTTCAGATACGGCCCCTGCCAGTTCGGCTCGTCGCCTGGCTTGCCATACAGCACCGTCAAGCCTTGCTCGCTGGATGGATAATGGCCGGTATCGAGGCGATATTGATCCAGCGCTTTTTCGAAGGCGTCTATTTGCGCCCGCGCCGTTTTTACTTCGGCCTTGCCAACCTGCGCAAAATAGCGCGGCGCGACATAGCCGGCCAATAAGCCGATAATGACCAGCACCACCAGCAGCTCAAGCAAGGTAAAACCGCTTTGCCTGGCATTGTGCGCGGGTGCAATAGAAAAAAATAACACGCAGCACTCCCTGCAAACATAAAGTTCGGGAAAGCAATGCAGCTGTTCATCATGGTTTGCAATAGATTGCGCATGCTGCATATTTAGCTTGGCTTCTTTATAGCGCAGCTATTGCTTTCCGCCACGAAATTCATGTTAACCTGCGCTAAAAAGCATAACGCCATCAATGCAATAATAATAATTAAATCGCGTAATTAATTATTAATGGAAGTGTCAATTTCATTGCAATAAGCATCAACCACGATGGCGCACGGAATACGCGCCCAAGTCAGACCGCCGGCATGAGTCAGCCCGGAAACTCCCCCAGCGAAACACCCGCCGCCAGACCGGCGCACGGCGCCACCGCGCGACAAGGTTGGCCGCATGGCCGCAAAGCGCCGCCAAACACAGCGCGGCGGCCAGGCATTTCCGGGCAGACAATGCCCATCGGGTATTGTATTGTCGTATTGGGCGCGCCCGTTTAGATGCGGCCAACCCGCTGCCGCACGGCAAAGCAACCACTGCGCAGGATTCCACCATGGCGATGAACAAGCAGCTCAACCCGGCCTCCTTCATGGCGCTGCTGCTGGATGCCGTGTGCGCGGTGGATAGCGACGGCCGCTTTGTGTTTGTCAGCGCCGCCGGCGAGCAGATCTTCGGCTACCCGCCGGAAGAAATGGTCGGCCGCTCCATGCTGGCCTTCATCCACCCCGCCGACCGCGAGCGCACGCTGGCCGCCGCCGGCAAGATCATGACCGGCCAGCCCAACCCGCATTTCGAGAACCGCTACATCCGCAAGGACGGCCAGGTGGTGCACATCATGTGGTCGGCACGCTGGTCGGAATCCAACCAGATGCGCATTGCCGTGGCGCGCGACGTCACCGAACGCAAGCGGGCGGAATCCATGCAGGCCGCGCTGTTTGCCATCTCCGAGGCGGCACACGCCGCCGAGAACCTGTCGGCGCTGTATCAGCACATCCACCAGATCATCGGCGAGCTGCTGCCGGCGCAGAATTTCGCGGTCGCGCTGTACGACGCCGCCAGCCGGCAGCTGAGCGTGCCCTACCAGGTGGATACGCGGCCGGCCGACACGCCGCTGACGCCGCCGGATCTGTGCGAACTGGGCACCCAGGTGATCGGCAGCGGCCAACCTTTGCTGTGGCAGCGCAGCCCGCCGCAGCCGGCGGATGACTGCGAGGCGCTGGGCGACCCGCTGCTGCAAAGCTGGCTGGGCGTGCCGCTGTGCACCAAGCAGGGCGTGATCGGCGTGCTGATCCTGAAAAGCTACCATGTCAGCATGGCCTACACCCGGCAGCACCAGGAGCTGCTGCAATACGTGTCCACCCAGGTGGCCACCGCCATCGAGCGCAAGCAGCTGCACAGCCGCCTGCAGCACATGGCGCAGCACGACGCGCTGACCGGGCTGCCCAACCGCGCGCTGCTGAACGACAAGCTGCAGGATGCGCTGGCCAAGGCGATCCGCCACAACAGCCGGGTGGCGCTGCTGTACCTGGATCTGGACAACTTCAAGCACATCAACGACAGCCTGGGCCACAGCGCCGGCGACCTGCTGCTGCAGGCGGTGGCGCAGCGCCTGAGCCAGTGCGTGCGCGGCGCGGATTCGGTGGCGCGCATCGGCGGCGACGAGTTCATCGTGCTGATCGAAGACCTGCAGCGCCAGGAGCACGCCAGCCTGGTGGCGGAGAAAATCCAGCAGGCGTTTGCCATGCCGATCGACATCAAGACCAGCACGCTGCACATCAATGTCAGCGTCGGCGTCGCCCACTTCCCGGAGCACGGCAGCAACGGGCAGCAGCTGCTCAGCCACGCCGACGACATGATGTACCAGATGAAAAAACAGCGCCGCGGCCTGCCCGCGCTCTGACTGCGGCCAACCCTGGACGGCAAAAAGCCCCGGCAGCCTGCGCTACCGGGGCTTTGTACTGCGTTGGCGGCGTGGCTTACAGCCAGCCGGCCACGCGGGTGCCGTTGCTAGCCACCCATTTTTCCGCTGCCGCGGCCGGCTTGATGCCGTTCTCCACGTCCAGCATCACGTTGCCCACCTCTTCCGCCTTCCAGCTGAATTTCTTCAGGAAGCTGGCCACCTGCGGCGCCTTGGTCGCCAGGCCCGGGTTCATCACGGTATCCACGTGCTCTTCCTCGCCGTAGACCTTTTTCGGGTCTTCCAGGAAGCGCAGGCGCCACTTGGCGAACATCCAGTGCGGAATCCAGCCGGTCACCGCGATCGGGCGCTTGGCATTGATGGCGCGCGCCAGTTCGGAGGCCATGCCCGGGCCGGAGCTAGGCAGCAGCTTCACATCCAGACCGTAGTCCTTGATCGCCAGCTCGGTCTTCTTCATCACCCCGGCGCCGGCATCGATGCCGACGATGCGGCCCTGGAACACTTCCTTGAACTTGTTGAGGTCGGCAATGCTCTTGGCCGGCACGTATTCCGGCACGATCAGGCCGATCTTGGCGCCCGGGTAGTTGGTACCGGCGATCACCACCTTGTCCTTCAGCTTCTGGTAGTAGTCGCCGTGGGTGGCCGGCAGCCAGGCCGACAGCGTGGCGTCCAGATCGCCGCGCGCCACGCCCTGCCACATGATGCCGGCAGCTACCGGCACCAGTTCCACCGGGTAACCCAGCTTGGTCTTGATGATGCTGGCCGCCACCTGGGTGGTGGCCACGCTGTCGGACCAGCCCTCCACGTAGCCGAGCTTGATCGTCGGCTTGTCGGCGGCAAAGGCGCCGCTGCTACATGCCACGGCAGCTGCCAGCAAGGTCATACGGGTGAAGTACTTGCGATTCGTGTTCATCTCTATTCCTCAGCCTGTTATGTAAGTAATGACGAGAAACTGCCCACTGCGAATGCCTGTATGGCACTTCTTATTGAATGTCTTCCGGCTTCACTACCAGCCAGTTCTTGTCGGCGGTCACCGGTTGGCCCAGCGCCTGCTGCTGCTGCGCGGCCTTTTCCCACCACGACTGCATCGCCGGCATGTACTTGGCCTTGCGGTTCACCCACACCCGCATGCCGCCCTTGTCCACGTCGGTGCTGTTCAGCAGCATGTAGCCGTCGGAAATCGGCGTGTCGCCCGCCACCAGCACCGGTTTGCGCCACTGGTCGATCCAGCCGACGATGCTGCCGAGCTTGCCTTCGTACCAGGTCATCGGGTTCATCAGGAACGGCGTCAGCTCCAGCCCAAGGTTGGCCGCAGCGTCGTACTTGCCCTTCTTGATCTGCAGCCGCGAGGTGGTCAGCGCGCCGCTGGCACGGTCTTTCAGCAGCAGGTTCACGCCGATCACGTTCTGCGGCTTGACGTTGTAGCCATACTTGGGATCGCTGGCCACCATGCGCACCAGCTCCTCGCTGGCGGCGGTCATCACGTACACCTCGATGCCGTTTTCCCGCAGCTTGTTGTACAGCTCCTGCATGCCGGTGTAGATGCGCGGCCGGTTCACCGTACCCTCCACCACCTGCTCGCCGCTGTAGTACTTGATCGGGATCGGCTTGTCGTAGGCCATCAGCTCGTCGACATAGCCCTTCAGCTCCTTCAGCGTGAAGCCGGAGAACACCTGCGCCACCCACGGGTAGCACACCAGGTCGTCCACCTCGCACAGCCGGTAGTAGTAGCTATTGAGGCTTTCCTTGAAGCCCGCCGTGTCCTTGAACGGCAGCAGCTTCAGCGACGGGTCCAGCTTGTCGCGCGTCAGCACGCCCTTCATTTCCAGGTACGGCAGCAGCGATTCTTCCAGGTCGTAGCGGTAACTGGTGTTGTCCATATCGAACACCGCGTACTCGCCCTTGTTGGCGTGCTTGGCAATCAAGCCGTTGAGCTTGCCGGCCACCTCGGCCGGCCAGTGTTGCAACTCGGTGGCCTGGCTGCCGCCGGCGGCCAGCAGCAATGACAGTGAAACGGCAAGGCGTTTGAAACGATTCATCAGCAACTCCTGTAGGTGGGGACAAAACTGCCGACAACAAAAAACCCGGCATGCCTGACATGCCGGGTCGGGATGAATTTATGCCCCCCACACCTCGCCAAACACCCGCAGCCAGTTTTCCCCCAGTACCTTGCGCATCTTGCTTTCGCTCCAGCCGGCCTTTTCCATCGCGGCGGTCAGGTTGGGGGTCTCGCCGATGGTGCGGATGCCTTCCGGGTTGAGAATGGTGCCGAAGCTGGTCAGGCGGCGGTAGCGGCCCTTGTCGTGGGTGATCCAGTCGAAGAAGCCCTTGTCGTAGCCCTGGGTGAAGTCGGTGCCGAAGCCGACGCAGTCCTCGCCCACCAGGTTGATCACGTAGTCCATTGCCTCGACGTAGTCGTCGACGGTGGCTTCGATGCCGCGCTTCAGGAACGGCGGGAACATGGTGACGCCGATGAAACCGCCGTGGTCGGCGATGAACTTCAGCTCCTCGTCGCTCTTGTTGCGCGGGTGCTCTTTCAGGCCGGACGGCAGGCAGTGCGAGTAGCACACCGGCTTCTTGGATTCCAGGATCGCCTCTTTCGAGGTGTTGCCGCCCACGTGCGACAGGTCAACCATGATGCCGGTGCGGTTCATCTCGGCGATCACCTCGCGGCCGAAGCCGGACAGGCCGCCGTCACGCTCGTAGCAGCCGGTGCCGATCAGGTTCTGCGTGTTGTAGCACAGCTGCACCACGCGCACGCCCATGTCGGCGAAGGCCTCGATGTAGCCGATGTTGTCCTCGAAGGCATGCGCGTTCTGGAAGCCCAGGATGATGCCGGTCTTGCCGTCGGCCTTGGCCTGGCGGATGTCGTCGGTGGTACGCACCAGCGACAGAATCTCGTCGTACTGGCGGATCTTCTGCTTCATCTCGGCGATGTTGCTCACGGTATCGGCAAAGCCTTCCCACACCGACACGGTACAGTTGGCCGCGGTCAACCCGCCTTTGCGCATGTCCTCGAAGACCGAGCGCTCCCACTTGGCAATAATCAGGCCGTCGATGACGACGCTGTCTTGATGCAATGACATGATGGCGTTTCCTTTGAGCATGAGTTGGCCGCAGCGGGGCGCCAGGCGCGCCGCCGAGACAGGATTAACAGTGACGGATCAGGCGGTGACCGCCTTGCGCGACGGCGTGCCGTGCTGGCTGTCCAGCAAGCGCAGCAGCGGGTGGCTGCCGGATTCCGGCAGCTTGGTCACCGCAAAGCGATACGGCGCTGCCACCTTGCGCAGCAACAGCCACAGGTAGTCGGCAAAGCTGCGGCGGATGATCAGGAAC
>NZ_JBHRXN010000001.1:0-234385 GCF_042648525.1 Vogesella facilis | reverse complement strand
CTCGCCCCAGCGCTGGCCGTCACCCAACTGCAGGGTGAGCAGGCGCTGGTCCTGGTTGAAGGCGGAGGCGAAGCTGGCGAGCGGGTCGGGAAGAGGCATACGGGCACGCGATGGCTGGTGATGACAACCGGTTATTATATGTCTTTTGATTTTTTATGTCGATTGCATTGGCGCCGTGCGGACACAGGGTCTTGATGATTGTTGGTCGATATGAAATGGCGTCTATGGGAGGGGCGTGGCTACGGGGAAGGTCCGAGTCGGGGCATGGTAGGGCTGATATTGGGAGGCTATTGCGGAATATCTCGCCGTAGGCCGAGAGGGGTTTCTCTCTTGACCTCTGTATGCTTGGGGCGGGATAATCGTAATATTTTTCAATTGCTTAGCTAGTCTGCTTGCTGCTGTGCGCGGGTAATGCGTCGTGTAGCACCGGCAAGGCGCAAATAGGCAAGAATCAGTTTGAATGAACAGAAACGAAACCCCCGCTAACGGAGCAGATCGCTCCGCTCCTCTCTCGAACAGCGCCAAACTCCCTGGCAGACGCCTGTCCGTGGCCCCGATGCTGGACTGGACCGACCGCCACTACCGCTACTTCGCGCGCCTGATCACCCGCCACAGCTGGCTGTACACCGAGATGGTGACTACCGGCGCACTGTTGCACGGCGACGTTGGCCGCCATCTGCGCTACCACGAGGCGGAGCATCCGATTGCGCTGCAGCTGGGCGGCAGCGAGCCGGCGGAGCTGGCGCAGTGCGCGCGCCTGGCGCAGCAGTGGGGCTATGACGAGGTGAATCTGAATGTGGGTTGCCCGTCGGAGCGGGTGCAGAAGGGCGCGTTCGGCGCCTGCCTGATGGCCGAGCCGCAGCTGGTGGCCGACTGCGTGAAGGCGATGCGCGATGTGGTGGATATCGACGTGACGGTGAAGCACCGCATCGGCATCGATCACATCGACAGCTACGACTATATGCGCGAATTCGTCGACACTGTGGCCGAGGCCGGCTGCCGTACCTTCATCGTGCATGCGCGCAACGCCATCCTGAAGGGCCTGAGTCCGAAGGAAAACCGCGAGATTCCGCCGCTGAAGTACGACTACGTTTATCGGCTGAAGCAGGAACGGCCGGAGCTGGAGATCATCATCAACGGCGGCATCAAGAACAATGCCGAGATCGCCGGCCACCTGCAGCACGTGGATGGCGTGATGGTTGGCCGCGAGGCGTATCACAACCCCTACCTGATGGCAGGCTGGGATGCCGACTTCTATGGCGATGCCAGCCCGGTGCTCTCGCGCGGCAAGGTGGTGGAGGCGCTGCTGCCCTACGTGGCCGAGCGCTTGCAGGATGGCAGCAGCGTGCGCCACATCGCGCGCCACGTGCTGGGGCTGTTCCATGGCGAGCCGGGCGGCCGCCAGTGGCGGCGCCTGCTGTCCGACGCCAAAGAGCTGAAGGACGCCGACGAGAGCCTGTTCATCCGCGCGCTGCTGGCCACTCAGGGCCAGCCGGTGTGCTGATTGAGCACTTCGAAAAACGCCCGCTTTCGTTGCGATACTGCGTTACTCACGATTGTTCCTGCTTGCATATCAAGCATATGCGCGTCGGTAGTTTCATTCGCGCCTTGTCTCGCTTGGAAACCGGGGCTTTTCGAGCTACCCATTTGTTAACATGATGCCTTTCCCGCCCGGTATGTCCGGGCGTTTTCACTGCCGGGGCGCCCGAAGGCGGCCGGCGGGCTTGGAGCAAGCATGATCGAAAAACTGGTGCTGGCCAGCAATAACGCCGGCAAGTTGAAGGAGTTCTCGGCGCTGCTGGCGCCGCTGGGCGTGCAGGTGATTCCGCAGGGGCAGTTGAATGTGCCGGAGTGCCCGGAGCCGCACGCCACCTTCCTAGAAAACGCGTTGGAGAAGGCGCGCCATGCCTGCCGCGTTACCGGCCTGCCGGCGCTGGCCGATGATTCCGGCATCTGCGTGGCAGCGCTGGGCGGCAAGCCCGGCGTGCTGTCGGCGCGCTATGCCGGCGAGCCGAAATCGGATGCGCGCAATAATGCGCAGCTGATCACCGACCTGCAGGGCCAGGCCAATCGTCGCGCCTACTACTACTGTGTGCTGGTGCTGCTGCGCCATGCCGACGACCCGCAGCCGCTGGTGGCGGACGGCGCCTGGTATGGCGAGGTGGTGGACAGCCCGTCCGGCAACGGCGGCTTCGGCTACGACCCGCACTTCTGGCTGGCGGAACACGGCTGCACCGTGGCCGATCTGCCGGCCGGGGTGAAGAACGGTATCAGCCACCGCGGCCAGGCGATGCAGGCGCTGCTGGCCAAATTGCAGGCGCAGCTGGCATGAGCGTGATCGATCTGTCGGCGCTGAAAGGCGGTTTACGCGAGTTGCCGCCGCTGTCGCTGTACATCCATTTCCCGTGGTGCGTGAAGAAGTGCCCGTACTGCGACTTCAACTCGCATGAATTCCGCGCCGGCAGCATCCCGATTGCCAATGCGGCCAACGTTGGCCGCAGCCGGGTGGGCGAGGGTTTCGACGAGATGGCCTATGTCGAGGCGCTGCTGCGCGACTTCGAATACAGCCTGCCATCGATCTGGGGCCGGGCGATCAGCACCATCTTCATGGGCGGCGGCACGCCCAGCCTGTTCAGCCCGCAGGCGATGGATGCGCTGCTGGCCGGCATCCGCGCCCGCGTGCGGCTGCAGCCGGATGCCGAGATCACCATGGAGGCCAACCCCGGCACTTTCGAGCTGGAGCGCTTCCGCGGCTACCGCGATGCCGGCATCAACCGGCTGTCCATTGGCATCCAGAGCTTCAACCCGCGCCACCTGCAGGCGCTGGGCCGCATCCACGACGACGCCGAGGCGCGCCGCGCGGTGGAAACCGCGCTGACGCACTTCGACAACGTCAACCTCGACCTGATGTACGCGCTGCCGCAGCAGACGCTGGCCGAGGCGCTGGCGGATATCGACACCGCGCTGTCGTATGGCGTCAGCCATGTTTCCGCCTACCACCTCACCATCGAGCCCAACACCCTGTTCGCGGTGCAGCTGCCGCAGAACCTGCCGGACGACGAGCTGTCCGCCGACATGCAGGAGGCGATCGAGGCGCGGCTGGAAGGCGCCGGTTTCGTGCACTACGAAACTTCCGCCTTTGCACAGCCGGGGCGCTTTGCCCGCCACAACGTGAACTACTGGCAGTTTGGCGACTATGTCGGCATCGGTGCCGGCGCGCACGGCAAGATCAGCTCGCACCAGGGCATCGAGCGCCAGATGCGCTACAAGCAGCCGGCCGCCTATCTGCAGGCGGTGGCGGACGGCAAGCCGGTGCAGAGCAGCCACAAGGTTGGCCGCAAGGATCTGCCGTTCGAATTCATGATGAATCTGCTGCGCCTCACCGGTGGCTTCGAGCTGCGACTGTTCAGCGAGCGCACCGGTTTGCCGGTATCCTGTATCCAATCGCAATTGCAGCAAGCGCGGGCAGAAGGGTTGATCGAACAGGATCCCACCCATCTGCGGCCAACCCTGAAGGGCCAGCGCTTCCTGAATGACCTGTTAACCCTGTTCCTGCACGAAGAAGGAGAAAACTGAATGGCTAAAGAGATCATCCACACCGACAAGGCCCCGGCAGCAATCGGCGCTTACTCCCAGGCAGTGAAAGCCGGCGATACCGTGTACCTGTCCGGCCAGATTCCGCTGGACCCGGCCACCATGACCGTGGTGGAAGGCGGTTTCGCCGCTGAGGCGCACCAGGTGTTCAAGAACCTGAAAGCCGTGTGCGAGGCAGCCGGCGGCAGCCTGGACCAGATCGTGAAGCTGAATGCCTTCCTGACCGACCTGTCCAACTTCGCCACTTTCAACGAAGTGATGAGCCAGTACATGAGCCAGCCGTACCCGGCGCGCGCCGCCATCGGCGTGGCCAGCCTGCCGAAAGGCGTGCAGGTGGAAGCCGACGCGGTAATGGTGCTGGGTTCCTGATCGCACGATCTACCCGGTAGTGAAAAGCGGCCTGCGGGCCGCTTTTTTCATGCCTGCGCGGCAGAACAGCCTGTTCCGCCGCGGCGGTACTGCGCCGTGGCGCGATGGCAGTACACTGCTGCGGTCAACCGGAGAAACATGATGATTGCCCAATCCACGCTGCTGCTGTTCCTGATGACCGTGCTGATGCTGTTCCTGTCGCCGGGGCCGAACATGGCCTTCCTGCTGTCGCACAGCGCCGCCATGGGGC
Source organism: Vogesella facilis (assembly GCF_042648525.1). Taxonomy (NCBI): domain Bacteria; kingdom Pseudomonadati; phylum Pseudomonadota; class Betaproteobacteria; order Neisseriales; family Chromobacteriaceae; genus Vogesella; species Vogesella facilis. Next base: position 230,172 of record NZ_JBHRXN010000001.1, on the reverse strand, counting down.
CGCGCGGCGGCTATGCGGTGGCACTGGGCATCGCACTGGCCGACGTGGTGCTGACCGTGCTCACCGCCAGCGGCATCACCGCCATGTTGGCCGCATGGCCGCCGATGTTCGACCTGCTGCGCCTCGCCGGTGCGCTATACCTGGGCTGGCTGGCGTGGCAGGCATGGCAGAGCGGCGGCATGGCGGCGCTGACGCAGGCGCCGCGGCGCAGCTACCGCCAGGTGGTGCGCATGGCGATGTTCAACAGCCTGCTCAACCCCAAGGCGCTGCTGTTCTTCATGGTGTTCCTGCCGCAGTTCGTCGAGACTGCGCGTGGCGATGTGGTGCAGCAGGTCTTGCTGCTGGGGGTGGTGCTGTCGCTGGTGGGGCTGTTGTTCAATATCGTGCTGGCGCACGGCAGCGGCGTGATCGGGCGCCGGCTGGCGGCGGCACCGCAGTTCGCTCGCTGGCAGGGGCGCACGCTGGCGCTGGTGCTGGCGGCGCTGGCGTTGCGGCTGCTATTGCTGCAGCGGCCGACGGCGCAGTAAGCGCCGCACAAAAAAAGGCACCCCGCGGGGTGCCTTTTTTGCTGGCCGGGATGGCCGCGGAATATCAGATTTCGTTGCTGGCCAGCTGCGGCGCGCGGTCGGCCATGTCGCCGGCGGCCATGCAGGCGGCGGCGGTGAACAGCACGTCGGTGGAGCTGTTCAGCGCGGTTTCGGCGGAATCCTGTACCACGCCGATGATGAAGCCGACGGCGACCACCTGCATCGCCACGTCGCTGCCGATGCCGAACAGGCTGCAGGCCATCGGGATCAGCAGCAGCGAGCCGCCGGCCACGCCGGACGCGCCGCAGGCGGCGATGGTGGACACCACCGACAGCAGCAGCGCGGTGGGCAGATCCACGGCGATGCCGAGAGTGTGCACCGCGGCCAGGCTCAGCACCGAGATGGTGATGGCGGCGCCGGCCATATTGATGGTGGCGCCCAGCGGAATCGATACCGAGTAGGTGTCCTCGTTCAGGCCCAGCTTGCGGCACAGGTTCATGTTCACCGGGATGTTGGCCGCCGAGCTGCGGGTGAAGAAGGCGGTGATGCCGCTTTCACGCAGGCAGGTGAATACCAGCGGGAACGGGTTGCGGCGCAGGGTCAGCGCCACGATCAGCGGGTTGACCACCAGTGCGATGAACAGCATGGCGCCCACCAGCACCAGCAGCAGCTGGCTGTAGCCCAGCAGCGCGGACAGGCCGGTGCTGGCCACCGATTCGGCCACTAGGCCGAACACGCCTACCGGAGCAAAGCGGATGATGACGCCGACGATGCGCGATACGCCGTCGGCCAGCTCGTTCAGCAGGGTTTTGGTGCTGTCGCTGGCGTGGTGCAGGGCCATGCCCAGCGCCACGGCCCAGGTCAGGATGCCGATGTAGTTGCCGGTAGCGATGGCATTGATCGGGTTATCCACGATCTGGAATACCAGGTTGTTCAGCACCTGGCCAATGCCACTGGGCGGCGTGGTGCTGCCGGCGGCGGCAACCAGTTTCAGGGTAATCGGGAAGGCAAAGCTGGCCAGCACGCCGGTGACGGCGGCCAGGAAAGTGCCCAGCAGATACAGCGTCAGTACCGGACGCATATTGGTCTGTACACCTTGTTTCTTGCTGGCAATGGCGCTGGCCACCAGCACGAACACCAGTACCGGTGCCACGGCTTTCAGGCCTTTGACGAACAGGCTGCCCAGAAAGGTCAGCGACTTCGCGGTGTCAGGAGAGAAACTGGCCACGGCGATGCCGGCCAGCATGCCGATCACGATCTGCAGCACGATGCTGCCGCTCATGAGCTTGCTGAGGAGAGTTGGGTTTTGCTGCATTTCGGGTCCACGTAGCTGTCGTTATTGGTCTGCTGCCACGCGGGGCGCGCGGCAGGCCGGGCTTGCGGCCAACCCCGGGATGGTCGCTACGGCGACGAGGCGCCATCGGACAGGCGCAGCCGGCAAGCACGGCGGGAAAATTGTAACGCAATATTATTGCGTACAGTATCCAGTATGCTGCCGTGGCGACGGTCGCCGTGGCTGGCGGCCGCAAAACAAACTGTTTGCCGCTGGCCACTGTTCGCCGTGCCAATGGCATGGCCTAATCGGGGCTGACCATCGCCCGCCGGAGAGCCGCATGCCCACGCCTTATCGTTACCAGATCGTCAATGTGTTCGCCGAAAGCCGCTTCGGCGGCAACCCGCTGGCGGTATTTACCGCTGCGCAAGGGCTGTCCGACGACGACATGCAGCTGATCGCGTGCCAGTTCAACCTGTCGGAAACCGTATTCCTGCTGCCGGGCGATGCCGAGGCGGCCGCCAGCCTGCGCATCTTCACCCCCAGCTACGAACTGCCATTCGCCGGCCACCCCACCATCGGCAGCGCCGCGGTGCTGCATGCGCTGCAGGGGCTGGGCGACAGTTTCAGCCTGCGTACCAAGGCCGGGCTGATTCCGATCCGGCACCAGGACGGCGTGTTCCGCCTCACCGCGGTGCCGGCCACGCAGCGTGCGGCCAACCTTGCCGCCGCCGATGTCGCGGCGATGCTGGGCCTCGCCGCTGCCGACATCGCCGCGGCACCGGTGTGGGTGAACGCCGGCAGCGAGCAGCTGCTGCTTCGCCTCGCCAGCCGCGAGGCGGTGCTGGCGGCGCGGCCGCAGCACGAGCTGTTTGTGCGCCACGCCACGCTGCACCCGGGGCGCAGCGTCGCCTACCTGTGGCATGAGGAGGGCAATGTCGCCACCGTGCGGCTGTTCTTCGAGCAGCAGGGCGCGGTGATCGAGGATCCGGGCACCGGCAGCGCCTGCGCCAACCTCGGCGGCTGGTGCGCGCTGAACGGCCTGGCGCCGCTGTCGTGGCGCATCGAGCAGGGCGAGGTGATCCAGCGTCCCAATGTGCTGTATCTGGACGTGGCCGCCGACGGCACGGTACAGGTGGGCGGCAAGGTGCAGACGCTGGGCGACGGCCAGTTCAGCTTGCCGTAGCGGTGGGCAGTTGCCACTATCAAGGCGGCCATATGGCCGCCATTTTCATTGCCAGGAGCCTGCCCATGCTGCCCGATCGTTTTGCGGTGCTGTCCGACATCCACGGCAACCTGCCGGCGCTGCAGGCGGTGCTGGCCGACATGCACGGCCGCGGCGTCAGCCATGCGGTGAACCTGGGCGACATCCTGTCCGGCCCGCTGTGGCCGGCAGAAACTGCCGACCTCCTGATGGGGTTGAACCTGCCCACCATCGCCGGCAACCACGAGCGCCAGTTGCTGGCCTGCCAGCAGCAGCCCGGCGGGCCGGCCGACCAGTACGCCTACGCGCAGACCTCGCCGCTGCAGCGCGCCTGGCTGGCCGCGCTGCCCGGCGCGCTGCGGCTGGGCGACGTGCAGCTCACCCACGGCACGCCGCAGACCGATCTGCAGTACCTGCTGGACGACATCGTGGCGGCCAACCTGGTGCCGGCCAGCCTGGATACCGTGGCGCAGCGGCTCGGTTCTACCACCGCCACGCTGGTGTTGTGCGGCCACAGCCACATGCCGCGCATCCTGCAGCTGCCGGGCGGGCCGCTGGTGCTCAACCCCGGCAGCGTCGGCCTGCCGGCCTACGACGATAGCGACGGCGGCTACCATCGAGCGCAGACCGGCGCGCCGCACGCCAGTTACGCCATCGCCGAGCGGGTGGCCGGCGGCTGGCAGGTACAGCTGTTGCGCATTGCCTACGACTGGCACGCCGCCGCGGCGCAGGCGGCGCGCAATGGCCGCGCGGATTGGGCGGCCTGGCTGCAAAGCGGCATGGTGACGGCGACAACCGTTGACGCTGCCGCAAGTGGCTGATAATTTTGCGCATTACGGCTAGAGCCGTAGCACCAAACTGGCGTTTGAAAAGGCATGAGGGGTGCCCGCGCCACACACAATACGAGGGAGATACACATGAAAGCACTGGCAAAACTGGCTGCTGTTTCCGCGCTGGCGCTGGCGGCACAGGCTGCGCTGGCCGTGGGCGCCGGCGGTACCTGGAAAACCATCGACGACGAAACCCATCAGCCCAAGTCGCTGGTGGAAATCAGCGAAGCCGCCAACGGCGAGCTGAGCGGCAAGGTGGTGAAACTGTTTAACAACCCGGATGCGGTGTGCGACAAGTGTGACGGCGCGCTGAAGGGCAAGCCCATCGTCGGGCTGACCATCATGACCGGCCTGAAGAAGGACGGCGACGCCTGGGAAAACGGCAAGATCCTCGACCCGAAATCCGGCAAGGTATACAGCGCCAAGGCCAAGCTGGTGGAGGGCGGCAAGAAGCTGGAAGTGCGCGGCTTCCTCGGCATTTCGCTGCTGGGCCGCACCCAGGTGTGGGAACGCCAGTAATACCGGTTACAGGTTGGCCGCGGCCAACCTTTGCTCGCCAACGGGACGGCCAGCCGTCCCGTTTGCTTTGGCTTGCCGCCACGGCAACAGCCGCCGGTTCTTGGGTACAATCGCGGACATGAACCATCCCGTCGACATCGCCAGCCAGCCGCCCGCGGCGCCGGCCGCCACCGCCAAGAAACTGGACAAGCTGGGCATCCGCCGCCGCTTCGACCTGGTGCTGCACCTGCCGCTGCGTTACGAGGACGAGACCCATCTCTACCCGATCGCCCAGGCGCCGTATGGTCAGGCGGTGCTGGTGGAAGGCGAGGTGACAAAGTGCGAGGTACAGTTCCGCCCGCGTCGCCAGCTGGTGGCGCAGATCGAGGACAAGTCCGGCAAGCTGGTGCTGCGCTTCATCCATTTCTACCCCAATACTCAGCAGGCGCTGGCCGTCGGTAGTCGCGTACGCGCACTGGGCGAGATCCGCCGTGGCTTCTTCGGTGACGAGATGGTGCACCCCAAGCTGCGCGCGGTGCGCGAGGGCGAAGCGCTGGCCGACAGCCTCACCCCGGTGTACCCGACGGTGAACGGCCTGACCCAGCCGGTGCTGCGCCGGCTGATCCACGCCGAACTCAAGGCGTTGCCGTTGGCGGAAACGCTGCCGGACGAGCTGCGTCGCAGCCTGGGGCTGATGCCGTTTGCCGATGCGGTGCAGTTGCTGCACCACCCCGGGCCGGAGTATTCCGCCACCCAGCTCACCGACGGCAACCTGCCGGCCTGGCAGCGGCTGAAGTTCGATGAGCTGCTGGCGCAGCAGCTGTCGATGCGGCTGGCCTACCGCGCGCGGCGCGAAGGCACCGCGCCGGTGATCAGCGGTGATGGCAGCCTGCGCAGCCGGCTTGCGGCCAACCTTCCTTTCGCGCTGACCGGTGCGCAGCAGAAAGTCTTGGCCGAGATCACCGCCGACCTGGCGCTGCCGCATCCGATGAACCGCCTGCTGCAGGGCGACGTGGGTAGCGGTAAGACCATCGTGGCGGCGATGAGCGCACTGGCGGCGATCGAGGCCGGCTTCCAGGTGGCGCTGATGGCGCCCACCGAGATCCTGGCCGAGCAGCACTACCTCAAGCTGTCCGCCTGGTTGGCGCCGCTGGGCATCTCGGTGGCCTGGCTATCCGGCAGCCTGCGCAAGAAGGCGCGTGGCGAGATGGCGGCCAGCATCGCCAGCGGCGAGGCACGGCTGGCGGTGGGCACCCACGCGCTGTTCCAGGACGATGTGAGCTTCGAGCGGCTGGGGCTGGTGATCGTCGACGAGCAGCACCGCTTCGGCGTTGGTCAGCGGCTGGCGCTACAGCAGAAGGGCGCCGAGCCGCACCAGCTGATGATGTCGGCGACGCCGATTCCGCGCACGCTGGCGATGAGCTTCTATGCCGACCTGGATGTGTCGGTGATCGACGAGCTGCCGCCGGGACGCACGCCCATCGTTACCAAGCTGATCAGCGCCGAGCGCCGCGACGCGGTGGTGAGCTATGTCAACAAGACCTGCGGCGAAGGCAACCAGGTGTACTGGGTGTGCCCGCTGATCGAGGAATCTGAGGCGCTGCAGCTGCAGACCGCGGTGGATACCCATGTGGTGCTGCAGCAGGACCTGCCGCAGTGGCGCATCGGCCTGGTGCACGGCCGCATGAAGGCGGCGGAGAAGGCGGCGGTGATGGCGCAGTTCGCCGCCGGCGAGCTGCACCTGCTGGTGGCGACCACGGTGATCGAGGTCGGCGTCGACGTGCCCAATGCCAGCCTGATGGTGATCGAGCACGCCGAACGCATGGGGCTGGCGCAGCTGCACCAGCTGCGCGGCCGGGTAGGGCGCGGCGCCGCCAAGTCCACCTGCGTGCTGCTGTTTGAAACGCCGCTGTCGGAGCTGGCCAAGGCGCGGCTGAAGGTGATCTACGAGAATACCGACGGCTTCGAGATCGCGCGCCAGGACCTGAACATCCGCGGCCCCGGCGAGTTTCTCGGCGCGCGGCAGAGCGGCCTGCCGATGCTGCGCTTTGCCGACCTGGAGGCTGACATCGAGCTGCTGGAGGCTGCCCGCCAGCTGGCGCCGCAGCTGCTGCAACGTTGGCCGCAGCATGCGCACGCGCACCTGGTGCGCTGGCTGGCCGGTCGCGAGCACTTCCTCAAGGCTTGAAGCCTGGCCGCATGCGGCCAACCTTCGGGCATGAAAAAAGGGCTGCCAGCGGGCAGCCCTTTAGCATTGCGCGGTGGCGCTTATACGAACAGTTTCACCCCGGCGTAGTACATGCCGATGGCCAGGCCCATGCTCACCGGCAGGGTCAGCACCCAGGTCAGCGCGATGGTCTTCACGGTGGAGAAGTGGATGCCGGCGCGGTTCACCAGCATGGTGCCGGCCACGGCGCTGGACAGGATCTGGGTGGTGGACACCGGCGCGCCGATCAGGCTGGCCAGGCCGATGGAGGCCGCCGACATGGTCTGCGCCGCCATGCCCTGCGCGTAGGTCATGTCCTGCTTGCCGATCTTCTCGCCGATGGTGTGCACCACGCGTTTCCAGCCCACCATGGTGCCCATGCCGATGGCCAGCGCCACGGCGACGATCACCCAGGTCGGTGCGTATTCGGTGGTGGCGGCCAGGTCTTTCTGCAGGCCCTTCAGCTGTTTCTGGTCCACGTCGCTGATGCTCGGCACCTTGCTGATCTTCTTGGCGGCGTCGGCCAGGCAGATCAGCTGGGTGCGCACGTCGGCACGGGCGTTTTCCGGCAGTTGCTGCAGGGTCTTGGCATCGCCGATGGCAGACAGCAGTGCGCCGCTCTCGGCCACCACCTTGTTCACTTCGCAGGTGTGGTTGCCGCCGGCCGGGTACTTGGCATCGATGATGTCCTGGTTGCGCTGGTACATTTCCTTCAGCTGTACCGCGGCGATCTTGGTGTGCTCGATCTGCAGCGGCTCGGCGTCCAGGTTCACCACGAACTGTGCCGGGGCCAGCGCGATCAGCACCAGCATCACCATGCCGACACCCTTCTGGCCGTCGTTGGAGCCGTGGGTGAAGCTCATGCCCATCGACGACACGATCAGCATGAAGCGCGCCCAGAACGGCGGGTGCTTGCGGCCTTCGATCTGCTGGCGCTGGAACGGCGACTTGTGGATGTTGCTCAGCGGGCGGATTTTCAGCAGCGCGAACAGCATCAGGCCGGCTAGACCGGCGCCAAAGATCGGCGATACGAACAGCGACAGGAACACGTCGATGGCCTTGCTCCAGTTGATGCCGTTGGCGATGGAGTCGCCGGTGAGCAGCGCGTTGCCGATGCCGACGCCGAGGATGGAGCCGATCAGGGTGTGCGAGCTGGAGGCCGGGATGCCGAAGTACCAGGTGCCCAGGTTCCACACGATGGCGGAGGAGAGCAGCGCGAACACCATCACCATGCCCTGGGTGGACTGGATGTGCAGCAGCATCTCGGTGGGGATCAGGTTCACGATGGCATAGGCTACCGCCAGACCGCCGAAGAACACGCCGAGGAAGTTGAAGAAGCCGGACAGCAGCACGGCGGTCTGCGGCTTCATCGACTGGGTGTAGATGACGGTGGCCACCGCGTTGGCGGTGTCGTGGAAGCCGTTGATGAATTCGAAGGCCAGGACGAAGCCGACGGAGAGGACCAGTACGACGGCAAGAGAAGTATCGAGGCCCGAGAGCAATTCCAGCATGATTTTGGCTGTAGTTATTGGGGAAAGCCGGGATTCTTGGGGCTGCAACATGACACGTCAAGAGCTTGTAATAAACTTTTTGCGGGATGTCGAAAACTTGCGCCATATGCTGGTGTCAGGCTTGACAAAGGGGTATTTGGCGACGTGGTAGGTATTTGATGCAAAACGGAAAAAGCCCTTGCGGCGCAAACCGTAAGGGCTTTGTAATATAACCGTAATATTAGCCGAATTTACCGGTGATGTAGTCTTCGGTCTCTTTGCGCTTGGGCGCGGTGAAGATGTTGTCGGTGTCGCCGAATTCCATCAGCTCGCCCAGGTACATGTAGGCGGTGTAGTCGGACACCCGCGCCGCCTGCTGCATGTTGTGGGTGACGATGGCGATGGTGTAGTCCTCTTTCAGCTCGTGGATCAGCTCTTCGATGTGGCCGGTGGAGATCGGGTCCAGTGCCGAGGTCGGCTCGTCCAGCAGCAATACTTCCGGGCGGGTGGCCACGGCACGGGCGATGCACAGCCGCTGCTGTTGGCCGCCGGACAGCGAGTTGCCGGACTGCTTGAGCTTGTCCTTCACCTCGCCCCACAGCGCCGCCTTGCGCAGCGCCCATTCCACGCGGTCGTCCATTTCGGCGCGCGACAGGTTTTCATACAGCTTCACGCCGAAGGTGATGTTGTCGTAGATCGACATCGGGAACGGGGTGGGCTTCTGGAACACCATGCCCACCTTGGCGCGCAGCATGTTCACGTCCACGCTCTTGGCCAGCAGGTTGCTGCCATCGAACAGGATCTCGCCTTCGGCGCGCATGCCCGGATACAGCTCGAACATGCGGTTCAGGGTGCGCAGCAGGGTGGACTTGCCGCAGCCGGACGGGCCGATGAAGGCGGTGACCTTGCCGGCGGGAATGTCCAGGTTGATGTTCTTCAGCGCGTGGAACTTGCCGTAGTAGAAGTTCAGGTTCTTTACCTGGAGCTTGATATCGTTAGTGGTCATGGGGCGCCAAGCCTTAATGAGATTGCGATTTCTGGCTACCAAGCCAGCGGGCAACGATGTTGAGGGTCAGTACGCTGAAGGTGATCAGGATGGAGCCAGCCCACGCCAGTTGATGCCAGTCTTCGTACGGACTCATGGCGAACTGGAAGATCACGATGGGCAGGTTGGCCATCGGCTGGTTCATATTGCTCCAGAACTGGTTGTTCAACGCGGTGAACAGCAGCGGTGCGGTTTCGCCGGAGATACGTGCCACCGCCAGCAGGATACCGGTGATCACGCCGGACTTGGCGGCACGCAGCGTCACGAACAGGGTGACTTTCCACTGCGGCGCACCCAGCGCGAACGCTGCTTCGCGCAGGCTGCCCGGTACCAGGCGCAGCATGTTCTCGGTGGTGCGTACCACCACCGGGATCACCAGCAGCGCCAGTGCCAGCGAGCCGGCCCAGCCGGAGAAGTGGCCGACCGAGATCACGTACACCTCGTAGATGAACAGGCCGATCACGATGGACGGTGCCGACAGCAGGATGTCGTTGATAAAGCGGGTGGCCGGTGCCAGCCAGCCGCGATCGCCGAATTCGGCCAGGTAGATGCCGGCCATGATGCCGATCGGGGTGCCGATCAGCGTGCCGAAGAAGGTCATCTGCAGCGAGCCGGCAATGGCGTTGGCCAGGCCGCCGGTCGAGCCGGGCGGCGGGGTGATCTTGGTGAACACGTCCAGCGACAGCCCGGACAGGCCGTACTGCAGCAGCGTCCACAGGATCCACAGCAGCCAGAACAGGCCGAAGGCCATGGCCAGGGTGGCGCCCAGCATGTTGAAGTTGTTGATCAGCCGGCGGCGGGCGTAGATCGCACGGCTGCGGTGTGCCTGGCTTGCCATCGGCTTGCTGCTTTTGTCGTTACGGGCAACGGTCATGGTCATGTCGCCTCCTCAGGATGTGCGGCCTTCCTGCTTCTTCAAGCGCAGCAACAGCAGCTTGGAGCAGGCCAGCACGACAAAGGTAATGAAGAACAGGATCAGGCCGAGTTCGATCAGCGATCCCAGGTACAGCTCACCGTTGGCCTCGGCAAATTCGTTGGCCAGGGTGGAAGCAATGGAGTTGCCGGCATCGAACAGGCCGGTGGAGAAGTTGGACGAGTTGCCGATCACGAAGGTGACCGCCATGGTCTCGCCCAGCGCGCGGCCCAGGCCGAGCATGATACCGCCGACCACGCCGGTCTTGGTGTAGGGCAGAACCACGTGGCGCACCACCTCCCAGGTGGTGCCGCCCAGGCCATAGGCCGATTCCTTCAGCATCGGCGGCACCACTTCGAACACGTCGCGCATCACCGAGGCAATGAAGGGGATCACCATGATGGCCAGGATCAGGCCGGCGGTGAACATGCCGATGCCCATCGGCGCGCCCTGGAACAGGAAGCCCACCAGCGGCAGGCTGCCCATATTGTCCAGCACCCACGGCTGCACGTATTCGCCGAACAGCGGGGCAAACACGAACAGCCCCCACATGCCGTAGATGATGGAAGGAATGCCGGCCAGCAGCTCTACCGCGATGCCCAGCGGGCGCTTGAGGAACGGCGGGCACAGTTCGGTCAGGAACAGCGCAATACCAAAGCTGATCGGCACGCCGATCAGCAGTGCAATAACCGAGGTCACCAGCGTGCCGAAGATGGGCACCACGGCGCCGAATTTTTCCGCGACCGGATCCCAGTCGCTGCTGGTCAGGAAGCCCCAGCCAAAATGTTTGATGCTGGGCAGGGCGCCGATCAGCAGGGAAAGCAGGATGCCGAGCAGCAGCGCCAGTACCAGGAAGGCAAAGCTTCGGGTCAGCAGGCGGAACAGGGCGTCAAGCAGCATCTGCCGTTTGAGATGCGCTGCGTTCTGGGTGTTTTCCATGTTGCTCACATTTGCGGTAATGCAGGTAAAAAGCCGGGAGGCGCGCGCCCCCGGCTTATCTGGCAGTCAGGCTGCCGAATTACTTCCAGACCTGCGCGCCGGCAGTGCTGGTGATCTGCTTCCAGCTGCCGCGAATCAGGGTTTTTACGTTGGCCGGCATCGGCACGTAGTCCAGCTGGGTGGCAGTGGCATCACCGTTGCTGTAGGCCCAGTCGAAGAACTTCAGTGCTTCGCTGCCCTGTTCCGGCTTGTCCTGTTTCTTGTGCATCAGGATGAAGGTGGCGCTGGAGATCGGCCAGCTGTCCTTGCCCGGCTGGTTGGTCAGAATCAGGTAGAAGCCCGGAGTCTTGGCCCAGTCGGCGCCGGCGGCGGCAGCCTTGAAGGTGCTGTCGTCCGGCTGTACGAAGGTGCCGGCGGCGTTCTGCACTGCGGCGTGGGCGATCTTGTTCTGCTTGGCGTAGGCGTACTCGACATAGCCGATGGAACCCTTGATGCGGGTTACATAGTTGGCCACGCCTTCGTTACCCTTGCCGCCAACGCCGGTCTTCCAGTTCACCGCGGTGTTGGAGCCGATGCTGCTGCTCCACTCCGGCGAGACCTTGGACAGGTAGTTGGTGAAGATGAAGGTGGTGCCGGAGCCGTCGGAGCGACGTACCACGGTAATTTTCTGGTCCGGCAGCTTCACACCCGGGTTCAGCTTGGCCAGTGCGGCATCGTTCCAGTTGCTGATCTTGCCCAGGTAGATATCGGCCAGCAGCGGGCCGGTCAGCTTCAGCTGGCCTGCGGTGATGCCCGGCAGGTTCACTACCGGCACCACGCCGCCGATGACGGTCGGGAATTGGGTCAGGCCGGCTTTTTCCAGCTCTTCCGGCTTCAGCGGCATGTCGGAGGCGCCGAAATCAACGGTTTTGGACTGGATCTGCTTGATGCCACCGCCGGAGCCGATCGACTGGTAGTTCATGTTGTTGTTGGTCTTGGCCTTGTAGGCCTCGGCCCACTTGGCGTACAGCGGGTAGGGGAAGGTGGCGCCAGCGCCAGTGATATCTGCTGCCACCGCATTGCCAACAACAAAACCGGACATTGCCAGGGTAACGGCCCAACGAGTAGTGAAGTTCATGCTTGCTCCGAAGTTGAAGTACGCGTTTCGACGGTTCGGATGCTAGAGGCTTGGCGTTTCAGAAATATTACAGTTCGTCACAGGCGGCCCCAGTGATGGCCTGCTGCTATAATCGTGCGCTGTAAAAAAGAACAGACATGGAGATGGGCGATGCAAGGCAAGCTGGTGCTGGGCAACTGGAAAATGAATGGCCGTCATGCGGCCAACCTGGCATTGCTGCAGGCAATGCTGGCGGATGAGGACATCAACCGTGCGGGAGTGGGCATTGCCGCGCCCTATCCTTATCTTGCCCAGCTGGGGGCAGTGTTTGCCGGTAGCCAACTGGCGGTGGCGGCGCAGGATGTCAGCCGCTATGCCGCCGACGGCGCATTTACCGGCGAAGTCAGCGCTGCCATGCTGTCCGATATCGGCTGCCGCTACGTGCTGATCGGTCACTCCGAACGTCGCCAGTACTTTGCGGAAGATGATGCCTGCCTGCGTCTGAAGCTGCAGGCCGCGGTAGCCGCCGGCCTGGTGCCGGTGTATTGCGTCGGCGAAACGCTGGAAGAGCGCGAATCCGGGCGTTTTGCCGAGGTGGTCGGCGAGCAGCTCAAGGCGCTGGATGCCATCGCCGGGCAGGGATACGTGGTGGCTTACGAGCCGGTGTGGGCGATCGGTACCGGTCGTGTGGCCAGCATCGAGCAGATTGACGAAGCGCACCAGCTGATTCTGGGGCGCGTGTTGCAATGCCATGGGGCGTCTGCTAGTATTCGCGTCCTCTATGGCGGAAGCGTCAAAGCCGATAACGCCGACGCAATCCTGTCGCTGGCAAGTGTAGGCGGAGCCTTAGTTGGCGGGGCCTCTCTTGAAGTTAAAGGGTTTGGCAAGATTTGTCAGTCGGCTAAAAAGACTTTATAATATGGAACTTCTGAATACTTTTGCACTCGTCGCGCTGATCGTTTCGGCGCTGGCAATTATCGTCCTTGTCCTGATGCAGCATGGCAAGGGTGCAGATATGGGCGCGGCCTTTGGTAGTGGCGCGTCTGGTAGTCTGTTCGGTGCAACTGGTTCCGCAAATTTCCTGAGTAGGGCTACCGCCTTGGCGGCAGTCGTATTCTTTTCGATGTTGATGCTGATCAGTTATTTGCATGTTGCTGCTACTAGCAAGCTTGGCGTGATGGATACGGCAGTCGAAAATGTTGCCCCGCAAATCCCGAGCGGAGCCGCAAAGGATAAAAACTCCGGCAAGGTAATTCCGGAGTAACAATCTAGAGTATTGCCGACATGGTGAAATTGGTAGACACGCTATCTTGAGGGGGTAGTGGCCGTAGGCTGTGTGAGTTCGAGTCTCACTGTCGGCACCACATTCAATAAGCAGGCCACCGGGATTCCGGTGGCCTGTTTTGTTTGGAGTCTAAGGAGGTCTTTGGCCTCCTTTCTTTTAGGGGTGTGCGGGAAATGCTGCAAAATTACTTTCCCATTCTGTTGTTTGTCATCGTCGGCCTGCTGGTCGGGGTAGGTCCGCTGGTTCTGGGGTGGCTTCTGGCGCCCAATCGGCCTGATCCCGAAAAGCTGTCTCCCTACGAATGCGGCTTCGAAGCTTTCGAAGATGCACGGATGAAGTTTGACGTTCGCTACTATCTGATCGCCATTCTGTTCATCCTGTTCGATCTGGAGATCGCCTTTCTGTTCCCATGGGCCGTTGTGTTCAAGGAACTGGGTGTGTATGGCTTCGGCGTCATGCTGGAGTTTCTCACCGTCCTGACGCTTGGCTTCGTATACATGTGGAAAAAAGGAGCTCTGGAATGGGAGTAGAGGGCGTTCTCGAAAAGGGGTTTGTCACCACTACGGCGGACAAGCTCATCAACTGGACCCGCACTGGTTCCCTGTGGCCGATGACTTTCGGCCTCGCCTGCTGTGCCGTCGAAATGATGCACGCAGGCGCAGCGCGTTATGACCTGGACCGCTTCGGCATCGTGTTTCGTCCCAGTCCGCGCCAGTCTGACCTGATGATCGTGGCCGGTACGCTGTGCAACAAGATGGCGCCAGCCCTGCGCAAGGTATACGACCAGATGGCCGAGCCGCGCTGGGTGATCTCCATGGGTTCCTGTGCCAACGGTGGTGGCTACTACCACTATTCCTATTCCGTCGTGCGCGGCTGCGACCGCATCGTGCCGGTGGATGTCTATGTTCCGGGCTGTCCGCCGACTGCCGAGGCGCTGCTGTACGGCATCATCCAGCTGCAGAACAAGATCAAGCGAACCAATACCATCGCCCGTTGAGGTAAAACCATGTCCGTGAAAATGGAAAAGCTCAAGACGGCGGTTGCAGAGGTGCTGGGCGACAAGCTCGTCAGCACCAAAATCGCACTGGATGAGCTGACCGTGGTGTGCAAGGCTGCCGATACGCTGGCAGTGATGACCGCCCTGCGCGACCACGACACCCTGTCGTTTGAACAATGCATCGACGTCTGTGGCATGGACTACAGCGCATACAAGGACCAGCCCTGGGACGGTCCGCGTTACGCCGTGGTCTACCACCTGCTGTCGCTCAAGCACAATGTACGCATCCGCGTGCGCATCTTCGCCGAGGATGACAGCTTCCCGGTGGTGCCGTCCGTGGTGGATATCTGGACTGCGGCCAACTGGTTCGAGCGCGAAGCGTTCGACCTGTACGGCATCGTGTTCGATGGCCACCCCGACCTGCGTCGCCTGCTGACCGACTATGGCTTCGTCGGCCATCCGTTCCGCAAGGACTTCCCGCTGTCCGGCCACGTAGAAATGCGTTACGACGCTGCCCAGCAGCGCGTCATCTACCAGCCGGTCACCATCGAGCCGCGCGAAATCACACCGCGCATCATCCGCGAGGAGAACTACGGTGGCTGAAATCCGTAACTACACGCTGAACTTCGGTCCGCAACACCCTGCAGCGCACGGTGTGCTGCGTCTGGTGCTGGAGCTGGACGGTGAGGTGGTACAGCGTGCCGACCCGCACATCGGCCTGCTGCACCGCGGCACCGAGAAGCTGGCGGAAAGCAAGACCTTCATCCAGTCGCTGCCGTACATGGACCGCCTGGACTACGTGTCCATGATGTGCAACGAGCACGCCTACTGCCTGGCCATCGAGAAGCTGGCCGGCATCGACGTGCCGCTGCGCGCGCAGTACATCCGCGTGATGTTTTCCGAGATCACCCGTATCCTCAACCACCTGCTGTGGATTGGTGCGCACGCGCTGGATATCGGGGCGATGACCATGTTCCTGTACGCCTTCCGCGAACGCGAAGACCTGATGGACTGCTACGAGGCCGTGTCCGGCGCCCGTATGCACGCCGCCTACTTCCGCCCCGGTGGCGTGTACCGTGACCTGCCGGATTCCATGCCGCAGTACACCGTATCCAAGATCAAGAACGCCCGTGAACTGGCCAAGCTCAACGAAGGCCGCCAGGGCACCATGCTGGACTTCATCGAAGACTTCACCAAGCGCTTCCCAGAAAAGATCGACGAGTACGAGACCCTGCTCACAGACAACCGTATCTGGAAGCAGCGTACCGTCGGCATCGGCGTGGTGTCGCCGGAGCGTGCCAAGAACCTGGGTCTGACCGGCGCCATGCTGCGCGGCTCGGGTATCGCCTGGGACCTGCGCAAGACCCAGCCGTACGACGTGTACGACCGTGTCGACTTCGACGTGCCGGTAGGCGTGACCGGTGACTGCTACGACCGCTACCTGGTGCGCATGGAAGAAATGCGCCAGTCCAACCGCATCGTGCAGCAGTGCGTGGCCTGGCTGAAAGCCAATCCGGGTCCGGTCATCACCGACAACCACAAGTTCGCTCCGCCGGGCCGTGAAGACATGAAGTCGAACATGGAGGAGCTGATCCACCACTTCAAACTGTTCACCGAAGGCATGCATGTGCCGGAAGGCGAGGCCTACGCCGCGGTGGAACATCCGAAGGGTGAGTTCGGTATCTATCTGGTGTCCGACGGCGCCAACAAACCGTACCGCTTGAAAATCCGCGCACCTGGCTATGCCCACCTGGCAGCCCTGGACGAAATGTCGCGCGGCCACATGATTGCCGACGTGGTGGCAATCATCGGTACCCAGGATATCGTATTTGGGGAGATCGACCGCTGATGCTATCCGCTGAATCCCTGGCAAAAATTGATCGCGAACTGGCGAAATACCCGGCCGATCAGGCTCGTTCTGCCGTGATGGGCGCCCTGCGCATCGCACTGACCGAGCGCCGTGAACAAGGTGCAACGCCGGAAGAGCGTTGCCTGAATTCGGAAGTGATTGAGTTCGTCGCCAACTATATCGGCATCGCGCCGGTAGCCGCGTACGAAGTCGCCACCTTCTACAACATGTACGACATGAAGCCGGTAGGCAAGCACAAGATCACCGTGTGCACCAACCTGCCCTGTGCGCTGCGTGGCGGCATGAACGCCGCCGAGTACATCGGCAAGAAACTGGGCATCCACCTGGGCGAAACCACTGCCGACGGCAAGTTCACCCTGCTGGAGGGTGAGTGCATGGGTGCCTGCGGCGATGCGCCGGTACTGCTGGTGAACAACCACTCCATGTGCAGCTTCATGACCCCTGAAGCCATCGATAAGAAACTGGCGGAGTTGGAATAATGGCTATCTTCGTCAAAGGCGTGATTTTCGAAGGTGTGGACACCACCGCACCGGATTGCTGGCACATCGATGCCTACATGGCGCGTGGCGGCTACCAGGCTCTGAAGAAGATCCTAGAAGGCCAGATGCCGCAGGAAGACGTGATCGCGGAAGTGAAGGGCTCCGGCCTGCGCGGCCGCGGCGGTGCGGGCTTCCCCACCGGCCTGAAGTGGAGCTTCATGCCGCGTTCCTTCCCGGGCGACAAGTACGTGGTGTGCAACACCGACGAGGGCGAACCGGGCACCTTCAAGGATCGCGACATTCTGCTGTACAACCCGCATGCGCTGATCGAAGGCATGATCATTGCCGGCTACGCCATGGGTTGCAAGGCAGGCTACAACTACATCCACGGCGAAATCTTCGAGGCTTACGAGCTGTTCGAAGCGGCGCTGGACGAAGCGCGCAAGGCCGGTTTCCTGGGGCAGAACATCCTGGGCACCGACTTCAGCTTCGATCTGTTTGCCCATCATGGTTACGGCGCCTACATCTGTGGCGAGGAAACCGCGCTGCTGGAATCGCTGGAAGGCAAGAAAGGCCAGCCGCGCTTCAAACCGCCGTTCCCGGCCAGCTTCGGCCTGTATGGCAAGCCGACCACCATCAACAACACCGAATCGTTCGCCTCGGTGCCGTTCATCATCCGCGACGGTGGCCAGAAATTCCTAGAAGCCGGCAAGCCGAACAACGGCGGCACCAAGCTGTTCTCGATTTCCGGCCACGTCAATCGCCCGGGCAACTACGAGATTCCGCTGGGCACGCCGTTCGCTACGCTGCTGGAAATGGCCGGCGGCATGAAGGACGGCAAGAAGCTCAAGGCCGTGATTCCTGGTGGCTCCTCCGCGCCGGTACTGCCGGGCGACGTGATGATGGAACTGACCATGGATTACGACAGCATCGCCAAGGCCGGCTCCATGCTGGGCTCCGGCGCGGTGATCGTGATGAACGAAGACGTATGCATGGTGAAGGCGCTGGAGCGTCTGGCCTACTTCTATCACGAGGAATCCTGCGGTCAGTGCACCCCGTGCCGTGAAGGTACCGGCTGGCTGTATCGCGTGATTCACCGCATTGCCCACGGCGAAGGCCGCGAGGGCGATCTGGAATTGCTGGAGTCCGTCGGCAACAACATGGCTGGCCGCACCATCTGCGCGCTGGCCGATGCTGCCGTGTTCCCGGTTCGAAGCTTTACCAAACACTTCCGTCACGAGTTCGAGCATCTGATCGAGCACAAGAAGTCTTTGGTAGATCACAAATGGTGTTGAGCGATGCTTGAAATCGAAATCGACGGAAAAAAACTGACAGTCAACCAGGGCAGCACCGTAATGGATGCCGCCCACGCTGCCGGTACCTACATTCCGCACTTCTGCTACCACAAGAAACTGTCGATTGCGGCCAACTGCCGCATGTGCCTGGTGGAAGTCGAGAAAGCGCCGAAGCCGCTGCCGGCCTGTGCCACCCCGGTGACCGACGGCATGAAAGTGCATACCGCCTCGCCGCTGGCCAAGAAGGCCCAGGCTGGCGTGATGGAATTCCTGCTGATCAACCACCCGCTGGACTGCCCGATCTGCGATCAGGGCGGCGAGTGCCAACTGCAGGATCTGGCGGTGGGCTACGGCAACTCCGCTTCCCGTTACCAGGAAGAAAAACGCGTGGTGGTAGGCAAGGACATGGGCCCGCTGGTTTCCGCCGAGGAAATGAGCCGCTGCATCCACTGCACCCGCTGCGTACGTTTCACCGAGGAAATCGGCGGCTTCCAAGAAATCGGCATGGCGAACCGCAGCGAGTTCTCCGAAATCATGCCGTTCCTGGGCAAGACCGTGGATTCGGAAATCTCCGGCAACGTGATCGACCTGTGCCCGGTAGGCGCGCTGACTTCCAAGCCGTTCCGCTACAGCACCCGTGCCTGGGAACTGTCGCGCCGCAAGTCGGTAAGCCCGCACGATGGCCTGGGTGCCAACCTGATCGTGCAGGTGAAGCAGAACGAAGTAATGCGCGTGCTGCCGCTGGAAAACGAAGCCATCAACGAATGCTGGATCGCCGACCGTGACCGCTTCTCCTACGAAGGCCTGAACAGCGCCGAGCGTCTGCAGAAGCCGATGATCAAGTTCGACGGCAAGTGGCACGAGACTGACTGGCAGACCGCGCTGGAATACGTGGTGAAAGGCCTGAACGGCGTGTCCGCCGATCACGGCAAGGATGCCATCGGCTTCCTGCTGTCGCCGCACAGCACCACCGAAGAACTGTACCTGGCCCAGAAGCTGGCCCGTGCCTTCGGCGTGAACAACATTGACGCCGGCCTGCGCCGCGGCGATGCCCGCGTGGCCAAGCAGCAGCAGGGCGCGCTGTGGCTGGGTTCCTCCATCGTGGAACTGGCCGCCAGCAAATCCATCCTGGTAGTAGGCGCCACCCAGCGCAGCGAGCAGCCGCTGCTGGCTTCCCGCCTGCGTCAGGCGGTGAAGAAGGGCAGCCAGCTGAACGTGATCCACGTGGCCGACGACGAGCTGTTCACCAGCCTCAACGCCAAGCTGATCGTGGCACCGCAGCAGCTGGTGAACGGCCTGGCGCAAGTGCTGAAGGCCGTGGTGGCTGCCAAGGGCGGCGACATCGCCATCGACCTGGCTGCGGCCAACGTGTCCGCCGAGGCCCAGGCGATTGCCGACAGCCTGTGCGGTGCCGACGGTGCGTCCATCGTGCTGGGCAACGTGGCGCAGAACCACCCTGCGTTTTCCGAACTGCTGGCGCTGGCGCAGGAAATCGCCCGTATCAGCGGTGCCCGCTTCGGTATCGCCGCTGCTGCCGCCAACACCGTGGGTGCCGAGGTGGTGGGTGCCAACCCGGCACGCGGCGCCTTCGGTCAGAGCGTGACTGCCGGTCTGTCCGCCCGCGAGATGCTGGCAGCCCCGCGCAAGGCCTACGTGCTGCTGAACAACGAAGTGGAAGCTGACTGCTACGATGGCCAGCAAGCCGTTGCTGCCATGAAGCAGGCGGCCACCGTGATCGCGCTGAGCGCCTACAAGGGTGCCGGTCTGCTGGATTACGCCGACGTACTGCTGCCGATCGCGCCGTTCTCCGAGACCGCCGGCTCCTTCATCAACATGGAAGGCAAGCTGCAGTCCTTCAACGGTGTGGTGCGTCCGCTGGGCGACACTCGTCCGGCGTGGAAGGTGCTGCGCGTGCTGGGCAATATGCTGAACCTGAACGGCTTCGAGCACAGCTCCTGCGAAGACGTGCGCGCCGAGCTGCTGGCACTGGGCGACATCGCCGCTCAGCTGAACAACGGCCAGTCCGTGCTTGCGGCCAACGTGGCTGCCGGCAACGGCGAGCTGGTGCGTGTCGGCGATGTGCCGCTGTACCACGCCGACCCGATCTGCCGTCGTGCCGATTCGCTGCAGCAGACCGCTGCCGCCGCCGTACCACAGCTGCAGCTGAGCCCGGCCGATGCCGAGCGTCTGGGTCTGCAGGATGGTCAGCGCGTGATCGTGGCACAGGGCAGTGCCGAGGTTAGCCTGGTGCTGCGCACCGAAAAGGCGCTGGCGCAGGGTGCTGCTCGTGTGGCTGCCGCTCACCCGGCAACCCAGGTGCTGGCCGGCCTGTTCGAACCGATTCAGATCAAGCGAGGTTAATCCATGGAACTGCTGCAAAGCTTGTTGGGCGTCGATGCCGGTCTCGCAGTGTGGACACTGCTGAAGATCCTGGTCATCGTCGGCCCGATGATGGGTGCTGTGGCCTACCTGACGCTCGCCGAGCGCAAGGTGATCGGCTACATGCAGATTCGTATCGGTCCGAACCGCGTGGGCCCGAAAGGCCTGCTGCAGCCGCTGGCTGACGGCGTCAAGCTGCTGATGAAGGAAATCATCCTGCCGACCAAGTCGAGCAAGGGGCTGTTCCTGCTGGCACCGGTGCTGTCCATCATGCCGGCGCTGGCGGCCTGGGCGGTGATCCCGTTCGATGACGGTCTGCAGGTAACCAATATCGACGCCTCGCTGCTGTACATCATGGCCATCACCTCGATGGGCGTGTACGGTGTGATCGTCGCCGGTTGGGCCGGTAACTCCAAGTACTCGTTCCTGGGCGCGCTGCGTTCCTCCGCCCAGATCGTGTCCTACGAGATCGCCATGGGCTTCGCGCTGGTCGGCGTACTGATGGTGTCCAGCAGCCTGAACCTGGTGGACATCGTGAAACAGCAGGGCTTCGGCATCGCTGGCGGTTCCATCCTGTCGTGGAACTGGCTGCCGCTGTTTCCGCTGTTCATGGTGTACCTGATCTCCGGCGTGGCCGAGACCAACCGTGCACCGTTCGACGTGGCAGAAGGTGAGTCCGAGATCGTGGCCGGTTTCCACGTGGAATACTCCGGCATGGCGTTCGCCATCTTCTTCCTGGCCGAATACGCCAACATGATCCTGATCGCGGCACTGACCTCGATCATGTTCCTGGGTGGCTGGCTGTCGCCGTTCCCGGCCTCGTGGGGCATTCTGGGCGCTGGCAGCATCCTGTGGCTGTTTGCCAAGATGTCCGTGGTGCTGTTCATGTTCCTGTGGTTCCGCGCCACCTTCCCGCGTTACCGCTACGACCAGATCATGCGTCTGGGCTGGAAAGTGTTCATTCCGGTGACGCTGGTATGGGTGCTGGTTCTCGGCGTGTGGATGTTGTCTCCGCTGTCGCTGTGGAAGTGATGGAGCTTGGGTGAAATAGCATGGAAATGATCCGCAACTTTTTCAAAACCTTCCTGCTGGTAGAACTGGTGCAGGGCCTGATGGTGACTGGTCGTCACTTCTTCGCCCGCAAGATCACCGTACAGTTCCCGGAAGAGAAGACCCCGATCTCGCCGCGCTTCCGTGGCCTGCACGCCCAGCGCCGTTATGCCAACGGTGAAGAGCGCTGCATCGCCTGTAAGCTGTGCGAGGCTGTGTGTCCGGCAATGGCGATTACCATCGAGTCGGAACAGCGTGATGACGGCACCCGCCGCACCTCGCGTTACGACATCGACCTGACCAAGTGCATCTTCTGCGGCTTCTGTGAAGAGGCCTGCCCGGTAGATGCCATCGTCGAGACCCATATTTTTGAATACCACGGCGAGAAACGTGGCGACCTGTACTACACCAAGCCGATGCTGTTGGCGGTAGGTGACAAGTACGAGGCCGAGATCGCGGCCAACAAGGCTGCGGACGCCAAGTATCGCTAAGGGGGACCCATGAATTTTCAGGCTGTCGTTTTCTATATCCTGTCGGCGATCCTGATTTTCGCGGGTTTCCGCGTGGTCACGGCGAAAAACCCGGTACATGCTGCGCTGTACCTGGTGCTGGCTTTCTTTACCGCTTCCGGCCACTGGCTGCTGCTGCAGGCCGAGTTCCTGGCCATCGCACTGGTACTGGTGTACGTGGGGGCGGTAACCGTTCTGTTCCTGTTTGTGGTGATGATGCTCGACATCAATGTGGAGAAGCTGCGCGCCGGTTTCTGGAGCCACTTCCCGCAAGCTGCCATCGTGGCGCTGATCATGATGGCCGAGATCATTCTGGTGTTGTCCAGCCCGGAGGCCGGCCTGTCCAAGCTGCAGCCGGCGGCCGATGCCATGGCCAAGATCAGCAACGTGAAGGTGCTGGGTGGCCAGCTGTACACCACCTACCTGCTGCCATTTGAAGCGGCTGCGGTGATCCTGCTGGTGGCCATGGTGGCTGCCATCGGTATTACCCAGCGTCAGCGCAAAGACAGCAAGGCGGTTGATCCGGGGGTGCAGGTACGTGTCCGTCGCGACGATCGCGTGCGCATCGTCAAGATGGATGCGGTGAAGCCAGAAGTGGCGGCTGCATCCGAGTCCAATACCGAGCAACAGGCCTGACGGCCGTAACGGGAGTAAACGTGCTTACACTGACTCACTTCCTGGTGCTGGCCGGCATCCTGTTCGCCATCAGCGTCCTGGGCATTTTCCTGAACCGGAAAAACCTGATTGTGCTGTTGATGGCCATCGAATTGATGCTGCTTGCGGTGAACTACAACTTCATCGCGTTCTCGCACTACCTGTCGGATTCGGCAGGGCAGATTTTCGTCTTCTTCATCCTGACCGTGGCGGCCGCCGAATCGGCAATCGGCCTCGCGATTCTGGTGGTGTTGTTCCGTAACCTGAACAGCATCAACGTGGAAGACTTGGGCAGCCTCAAAGGCTAACAAAACCGGATTTCAATTCTAAAAAGCACGACAAACATGGATATGAAGAGCTTATACCTGCTGATTGCGCTCTCACCGCTGGTGGGGTCGATCATTGCAGGCCTGTTTGGCTGGGCGATTGGTCGCCGTGCTGCCCACGTTGTGACGATTCTCGGCGTGGCAGTATCGGCGGTACTGTCGATCGGCGTACTGAAGGGCTTCCTCGATGGCAGCGCCCAGGTATTCAACGGTCCTGTCTACACCTGGCTGACGGTCGGTGGCTACGAATTCTCCGTCGGTTTCCTGGTGGATTCGCTGACCGCGATGATGCTGGTGGTGGTGACCAGCGTGTCGTTGATGGTGCACATCTACACCATCGGCTACATGCAGGAAGATCCGGGCTACCAGCGCTTCTTCAGCTACATCTCGCTGTTTACCTTCTCGATGCTGATGCTGGTGATGTCCAACAACTTCATCCAGCTGTTCTTCGGCTGGGAGGCGGTTGGCCTGGTGTCCTACCTGCTGATCGGCTTCTGGTTCAAGCGCCCGACTGCGATCTTCGCCAACCTGAAGGCCTTCCTGGTTAACCGCGTAGGCGACTTCGGCTTCCTGCTGGGTATCGGCCTGGTGCTGGCCTACTTCGGTGGCTCGCTGAACTACAGCGACGTGTTCGCTGCCGCGCCTGCGCTGGCCAGCAAGACCATCAGCCTGATTCCGGGCACCGAATGGTCGCTGCTGACCGTAACCTGCATCCTGCTGTTCATCGGCGCGATGGGTAAATCGGCACAGTTCCCGCTGCACGTGTGGCTGCCGGACTCCATGGAAGGCCCGACCCCGATCTCGGCACTGATTCACGCCGCGACCATGGTGACTGCCGGTATCTTCATGGTGTCGCGCATGAGCCCGCTGTACGAGATGTCCGACGTGGCGCTGAACGTGGTAATGACTGCCGGTGCCATCACTGCGCTGTTCATGGGCTTCCTCGGCATCGTGCAGAACGACATCAAGCGCGTGGTGGCTTATTCCACCCTGTCGCAGCTGGGTTACATGACCGTGGCGCTGGGCGCCTCCGCCTACTCGGTGGCCATGTTCCACGTGATGACGCACGCCTTCTTCAAGGCTCTGCTGTTCCTCGGCGCCGGCTCCGTAATTATGGGCATGCACCATGACCAGGACATGCGCAATATGGGCGGCTTGCGCAAGTACATGCCGATTACCTGGATTACTTCGCTGCTGGGCTCGCTGGCGCTGATCGGTACCCCGTTTTTCTCCGGCTTCTACTCGAAGGATTCCATCATCGAGGCGGTGCATGCGTCGCATCTGCCGGCAGCCGGTTTTGCCTACTTTGCCGTCATCGCCGGCGTGTTCGTAACCGCCTTCTACTCCTTCCGCATGTACTTCCTGGTGTTCCACGGCAAGGAACGCTGGATGCAGAATCATGGCGAGCATGCCCACCATGGCGACCACGATGACGAAGAGCCGTCCGAAGATCACCATCACGGCCTGGGCCCGAACGACAAGCCGCACGAAAGCCCGTGGGTGGTAACCCTGCCGCTGGTGCTGCTGGCGATTCCGTCGGTGCTGATCGGCTTCTTCGCCATTGACCCGTTGTTGTACGGTGAGTTCTTCAAGGGCGTGATTCACATCAACCACGAACTGCACCCGGCGCTGGAAGAAATGGGCCACGAGTTCCATGGTCCGGTGGCGATGGCAATCCACGCGCTGTCCACCGCGCCGTTCTGGTTGGCCGCAGCCGGCGTTGCCGTTGCCTGGTTCTTCTACATGAAGGCGCCGCAGATCCCGGCCGCCATCAAACAGAAGTTCGCTCCGGTGCATACCCTGCTGGAGAACAAGTACTACCTGGATGAGATCTACTTTGCCGTATTCGCCAAGGGCTCGCGCCTGCTGGGCACTTTCTTCTGGAAAGTGGGCGACATGCTGCTGATCGACGGCCTGCTGGTGAACGGCACGGCGCGTCTGGTGGGTTACTTCTCCGGCGTGGTACGCAAGCTGCAGACCGGTTTCATCTACAGCTACGCCGCCATCATGATCGTTGGCGTGCTGGTGCTGATGACCTACTGGTTGAAGCCGCTGATCCTGCGTTGAGGGTCGGTTACCGGAATCGCAAAAAGAATAGGTTATCGATATGTTTGCTAATACCTTGAGTCTGGTGATCTGGACTCCGATCGTGGCCGGCCTGCTGGTGCTGGCCACCGGCGGCGACCAGCGAGCGACGCTGGCCCGCTGGCTGGCTGTTGCCGGCGCCCTGGCCGGTTTCCTGGTGTCGCTGCCCTTGTTCACCGGGTTCAACAATCTGCATGGCGGCATGCAGTTTGTTGAAAAGATGCCGTGGATCGAATCGCTGGGCATCAACTACCACCTGGGGGTGGACGGCATTTCCATGCTGTTCATCGTGCTGAACAGCTTCACCACCTTGCTGGTGGTGTTGGCTGGTTGGGAAGTGATCCAGAAGCGCACCGGGCAGTACATGGCCGCGTTCCTGATCATGTCCGGCCTGATCAACGGCGCGTTTGCCGCGCTGGATGCCATCCTGTTCTACGTGTTCTTCGAGGGCATGCTGATCCCGATGTACCTGATCATCGGTGTCTGGGGTGGTCCGCGTCGTGTATACGCTTCGGTAAAGTTCTTCCTGTACACCCTGCTGGGCTCGCTGCTGATGCTGGTAGCGTTCATCTACCTGTACTTCCAGGCCGGCAAGAGCTTCGAGATCGAGGCCTTCCAGGCGCTGGCGAAGATCCCGCGTGATGTGCAGATCCTGCTGTTCGTTGCCTTCTTCCTGTCCTTCGCGGTGAAGGTGCCGATGTGGCCGGTGCACACCTGGCTGCCGGATGCCCACGTGGAGGCGCCGACCGGCGGTTCCATGGTGCTGGCTGCCATCACCCTGAAGATCGGTGCCTACGGTTTCCTGCGCTTCGCGCTGCCGATCGTGCCGGATGCCGCACTGCAGCTGTCTCCGGTCATCGTGGTGATGTCGCTGGTGGCGGTGGTGTACATCGGCCTGGTGGCGCTGGTGCAGACCGACATGAAGAAACTGGTGGCTTACTCCTCCATTTCCCACATGGGCTTCGTGACTCTGGGCATGTTCCTGTTCAGCGGTAGCAATCTGAACGCCTGGGCAGTAGAGGGCGCGCTGGTGCAGATGGTGTCGCACGGCTTCGTATCCGCCGCCATGTTCTTCTGTATCGGTGTGATGTACGACCGCGTGCACAGCCGCAACATTGCCGACTACGGCGGTGTGGCCAACAAGATGCCGATCTTTGCCGCCTTCATGATGCTGTTCGCCATGGCCAACTCCGGCCTGCCGGCGACCTCCGGCTTCGTTGGCGAATTCATGGTGATCATGGGCGCCCTGCAAGTGAATTTCTGGGTTGCCGCGCTGGCTGCCACCACGCTGATCTTCGGCGCCGCCTACACCCTGTGGATGTACAAGCGCGTGATTTTCGGTGATGTGGGCAACCATCATGTGGCCGAGCTTTCCGACGTGAACAAGCGCGAGTTCCTGGTGCTGGTAATCCTGGCGGTTGCCGTGCTGGGCATGGGTCTGTACCCGCAAGCCTTTGTCGAGAAGATGCACCTCTCCGTTAATGACCTGATTGCGCATGTTGCGATCAGCAAGCTCTAAGCCAACAAGGACCAAGCGATGAATTGGGCTGATCTCAACCTGATGCCGGCATTGCCCGAGATGTTTCTGCTCGGAGCATTGCTGGTCATCCTGATGCTGGATCTGTTTATCTCGGATGCCAAACGCGTTATCACCTACGGCTTGTCGCTGGTGACGCTGGCGGTGTGCGCGTTCCTGCAGATCAACACGTTTGAACCGTTTGCCAGCTACACCTTCAGCGGCATGTTTGTTGACGACCCGCTGGCGGATATCGTCAAGGTCGCCATGTACGGCGTGACAGCCACGGTGCTGGTTTACACCCGTCAGTACGCCACCGACCGCGGCCTGTTCAAGGGCGAATATTTCACCCTGAGCCTGTTCGCCCTGCTGGGCATGAACTTCATGGTGTCGGCGAGCAACTTCGTCAGCCTGTACCTGGGCCTGGAACTGCTGTCGCTGTCGCTGTACTCGCTGATCGCGCTGCAGCGCGATGCCGCGCGGGCCACCGAATCGGCGATGAAGTACTTCGTGCTGGGCGCACTGGCCTCCGGCCTGCTGCTGTACGGCATGTCCATGCTGTACGGTGCCACCGGTTCGCTGGATCTGGCACTGATCGCCAAGTCGATTGCCGCCGGTTCTGCCAACCAGACCCTGCTGGTATTCGGCCTGGTGTTCATCGTGGCCGGCCTGGCGTTCAAACTGGGTGCGGTACCGTTCCACATGTGGGTACCGGACGTTTACCACGGTGCGCCGACCGCGCTGACGCTGATGATCGGTGCCGCCCCCAAGTTGGCCGCATTCGTGTTCGTGCTGCGCATCCTGGTGCAGGGTCTGGGCGCCATGGTGGCCGACTGGCAGGGCATGCTGGTGATCATCGCCGTGCTGTCGATGGCGATCGGTAACATCACCGCCATCGCGCAGACCAACCTCAAGCGCATGCTGGCGTATTCCACCATCTCGCACATGGGCTTCCTGCTGCTGGGCCTGATCGCGGGCACCCCGGAAGGCTATTCCGCGGCGATGTTCTACGCCATCGTGTACGTGCTGACCACGCTGGTGGGCTTCGGCATCCTGCTGGGCCTGTCGCGCGCCGGTTTCGAGTGCGAAACCCTGGACGACCTGAAGGGCCTGAACGGCCGCAACAGCTGGTACGCACTGCTGATGCTGCTGGCGCTGTTCTCCATGGCCGGTATTCCGCCGCTGGCAGGCTTCTATGCCAAGTTCGCGGTGATCCAGGCCATCGTCAACGTGAACCTGGTATGGCTGGCGGTGGTGGCGGTGCTGATGTCGCTGATCGGTGCCTTCTACTACCTGCGTGCGGTTAAGGCCATGTACTTCGATGACGTACAGGACAACAGCCCGATCAGCATGCCGGGCGACATGAAGCTGGTGCTGTCGGTCAATGCCATGGCGCTGCTGGTGCTGGGCGTGATGCCGGAACGCCTGGTGGCCATGTGTGTCGAAGCGATGAAACTGTCGCTCACCAGCCTGTAAGGATCGAATCGTGGAAACCAGCGTTACCCTCCTGTTGCTCGTCGCCTTTGTTGCGGCCAACCTGCCGTTCGTCAGCAACCGTGTTGCCGGCTTCAAGCAGGTCGCGCGCAAGCACTTCGGCTGGCATCTATTGGAGCTGGTAGCGCTGTTCCTGCTGCTGGGCCTGCTGGCACGGCTGCTGGAAGGGCGCCTGGCGCCGCTGCATGCGCAAAACTGGCAGTTCTACGTGACCACCGTGGCGTTGTTCCTGGTGTTCGCGTTCCCCGGTTTTGTGGCGCGCTACTTCTGGAAGCGCCGTAGTAGCTGAGTCCGCCGCGATCAAGCAAAAACAGCCCGCATCTGCGGGCTGTTTTGTTTTGCATGCGCACAGCGGGGGCGAAGCTTGTGCGTACGGCGATTGGCCTGGCGCCGCAGTCGGCGGAGAGCTTGCCATCACCCGCAGTGCCCATCACCAGTGGCAGCACAATGCGGCCAACGTGGCGAGCCGCGTGCGCAGTCGGTCATGTGCCACGTGAGCAACTGCCGGCAAAGAAAAAGCGGCCAGCGGTGTCACCGCATGGCCGCCTTGTGGTGCCGGCTGATGCGCTCAGTACAGCTTGGGCTGGCCCGCCGGGCGGGTCTTGAAGCGTTTGTGCAGCCAGAAATACTGTTCCGGCGCCTCCAGGATGCGCTGTTCCAGGAAGGCATTCATCGCGCGGGTGTCAGCGGTCAGGTCGTCGCTGGGGAAGTTCTGCAGCGGCGGATGGATGTCCAGCACGAAGCGGCCGCCTTCGCGGCGGGCAATCGCCGGCACCACCTTGGCCTTCGCCAGCGAGGCGATGCGCGACAGGCCGGTAATGGTGGCGGCGTCGGTGGCGAAGAACTTCACGAACACCGAGTCGCGGGCGCCAAAGTCCTGGTCCGGCAGATACAGGAACGGGGTGTGATTCTTGCGCATCGCCTTGATGATGCTGCGCAGGCTCTCCTGCCGCGATACGATAAAGGCGTTGTCGAAGCGATTGCGGCCCTGGTAGAACTGCGCGTCCAGCGTCTTGTTCTTCTGGTGCGAATACACGCTGACCAGCGGCAGTTCCAGGTTTAGGCGCAGCGCGCAGATTTCGAAGGCAACGAAGTGCGGGTAGAACAGGATCACGTCTTCGCCGGCCTCGCGCAGGCGGCTGATGTGCTCCAGGCCACGAATCTCCACCAACCGGCGCAGGCGTTCCGGCGACGACCACCACACCACGCCGTATTCCAGCAGCAGCTTCATCATCTCCACGCAATGGCGGCGAATCAGCCGTCGCCGCGCCTGCGGGCTCATGTCGGGGAAACACAGCCGCAGATTGATCAGGCCGACGCGGCGGCGCTCGCGGGCCAGGCAATACACGATCTGGCCCAGCAGCCAGGCCAGGGCGTGAATGACGGGCAGGGGCAATAGGCGGAGCAGCCACAACAGGGCCAACGCAAGTTTCATGCAGCAGTCTTTCAGACGGAATCGGGAGCTGGCGGTGCGCCGGCAGGGCGCTTGTAGCGGTTGTAGCTCCACAGGTATTGGGACGGGAAGTGGCGGATCAGCCGTTCCACTTCGCCATTGAGGATGGCGACATCGCTGTCACGTTGGCCGCAGAACGGCTGCGACTGCGGCGCGATGTGCACCACGAAACCGCGGCCGTGCGGCAGCCGTTCGCCGGTAAACCACAGCACCGCCACATTGTCCATTTGTGCCAGCCGCGGCAGCAGGCTCATGGTGAAGGCCGGCCGGCCGAAGAACGGCGCCCATACCCCTTCGCCGCTGCCGGGCACCTGGTCCGGCAGGATGATGGTGGCTTCGCCGGATTTCAGCGCCTTCATCAACAGCCGCACCCCGGCGCCAGTGGCCGGTGCGGTCTTGGCGCCGCCACGGACGCGGCCTTCGTTCATGATCGGCTCCAGCCAGCCCAGCTTGGGTGGACGGTACATGGCGGTGAGCGGGAAGGGCAGGCGGGAGGAGATATAGCGGCCGGCGATGTCGTAGCTGCCCAGGTGCGGGGTGACGAAGATCAGGCCCTTGCCGGCGGCCAGCGCCGCCTCGACGTGTTCCCAGCCCTGGCAGTGCTTGATCAGACCGATGATGGCGGCCGGCTCGCGGCACCAGGCGATGGCCAGCTCCAGCGCGCCCTTGCCGGTTTCCGCCGCGGACTGTTTGACGAGCTGTTCACAAACCTGATAATTTCCAGCGATTTTACTGTTCGCAATGTTCGTGCGCATGCGCGCACGAAATCCCGGCGAAAACCAGTACAGCGCCCGCCCGAGCATGCTGCCCAAAGCGTGCAGCAGCGGCAGCGGCAAGGCGGCAAGCGCCTGCAGAACAAAACGTGCGAGTCGGGTCATGGACTTGGACGGACAAAAAAACACGCTATTTTATCATCAACTCACTGGCCATTTTCTGGAACGAAGACAATGAGCGAATATCTTTTTACCTCGGAATCGGTATCGGAAGGACATCCGGACAAGGTTGCCGATCAGATCTCTGACGCCATCCTGGATGCCATCCTGCGCGAGGACAAGTATGCCCGCGTCGCGGCCGAAACGCTGGTAAATACCGGCCTCGTCGTCCTGGCCGGCGAAATCACCACCACCGCCAACATCGATTACATCAAGGTGGCGCGCGAAACCATCAAGCGCATCGGTTACGACAATTCCGAGCTGGGCTTCGACTACCACGGCTGCGCGGTGCTGGTCGGCTACGACAAGCAGTCGCCGGACATCGCCCAGGGCGTGAACGAAGGCGAAGGTCTCGATCTGGAACAGGGCGCCGGCGACCAGGGCCTGATGTTCGGCTACGCTTGCGACGAAACTCCGACGCTGATGCCGTTCCCGATCTACTACGCGCACCGCCTGGTGCAGCGCCAGGCCGAACTGCGCAAGGATGGCCGCCTGCCGTGGCTGCGCCCGGACGCCAAGAGCCAGATCACCTGCGTGTACGACAGCGCCACCGGCCTGCCCAAGCGCATCGACACCGTGGTGCTGTCCACCCAGCACAGCCCGGACATCGATCACAAGATCCTGACCGAAGCGGTAATCGAAGACATCATCAAGCCGGTGCTGCCGGCGGAAATGATCACCGCTGAAACCAAGTTCCTGATCAACCCCACCGGTCGCTTCGTGATTGGCGGCCCGATGGGCGACTGCGGCCTGACCGGTCGCAAGATCATCGTCGACACCTACGGCGGTGCCGCACCGCACGGCGGCGGCGCCTTCTCCGGCAAGGATCCGACCAAGGTCGACCGTTCCGCCGCCTACGCCGGTCGTTACGTGGCCAAGAACATCGTCGCCGCCGGCCTGGCGCGCCAGTGCCAGATCCAGGTTTCCTACGCCATCGGCGTGGCACAGCCGACCTCGATCTCGGTGGATACCTTCGGCACCAACGTGATTCCGAACGAGCAGATCGTCGAGCTGGTGAAGCGCCACTTCGACCTGCGTCCGAAAGGCATCGTGCAGATGCTGGACCTGCTGCGTCCGATCTACACCAAGACCGCCGCCTACGGTCACTTCGGTCGCGAAGAGCCGGAATTCAGCTGGGAACGCACCGACAAGGTGGAGGCGCTGCGCGCCGACGCCGGTCTGTAAGCACGCTCAGCTTACCCGCCAGCAAACCGCCAGCCCGTGCTGGCGGTTTTTGTTTTTCCGGGGGCAGAAGGTTGGCCGCAGGCTGCGGTAAAGCCCGGAAAAACCACGTATAATCGCCGGCTTCCGGGGAGCGCTGCGAGGCTGTGCCCCAGGCCCGGAACCTTCAAAACGGCGCTCACCTGCTATTTGGCTGGTTGCTTCCCGAACGGAAGCGGCCAGAAACCCCGTGCCGGGCACGGGATGCGCGGGTGAGCCATCCCTCCCGGCCTTCGTGAAAAGGATTTGCACGATGGCTGACTTCAACGACTTCGTTGTTGCCGATATCAACCTGGCCGACTGGGGCCGCAAAGAGCTGAACATCGCCGAGACCGAAATGCCGGGCCTGATGGCGACGCGCAAGGAATACCAGCACAGCCAGCCGCTGCGCGGCGCCCGCATCGCCGGCTCGCTGCACATGACGGTGCAGACCGCGGTGCTGATCGAGACCCTGACCGCGCTGGGCGCCGAAGTGCGCTGGGCGTCGTGCAACATCTTCTCCACCCAGGACCACGCCGCGGCGGCGATTGCTGCGGCCAACATCCCGGTGTTCGCCTTCAAGGGCGAGAGCCTGGACGAATACTGGGAATTCAGCCACAAGATCTTCGAATGGCCGGAAGGTCAGCCGGCCAACATGATCCTCGACGACGGTGGCGATGCCACCCTGCTGCTGATGCTGGGCAGCAAGGCGGAGCAGGATCTGGGCGTGATCGGCCACCCGACCAACGACGAAGAAACCGCGCTGTTCGCCTCCATCAAGCGCCACCTGGCCATCGACCCGCAGTGGTACTCCAAGCGCCTGCAGCACATCAAGGGCGTGACCGAGGAAACCACCACCGGCGTGCATCGCCTGTACCAGCTGGAAAAAGACGGCGCGCTGCCGTTCCCGGCGTTCAACGTCAACGACTCGGTGACCAAGTCCAAGTTCGACAACCTGTACGGCTGCCGCGAATCGCTGGTGGACGGCATCAAGCGCGCCACCGACGTGATGATCGCCGGCAAGGTCGCGGTGGTGCTGGGCTACGGCGACGTGGGCAAGGGCTGCGCGCAATCGCTGCGTGGCCTGGGCGCCACCGTGTGGGTGACCGAGATCGACCCGATCTGCGCCCTGCAGGCGGCGATGGAAGGCTACCGCGTGGTACGCATGGACGAAATCTGCGATCAGGCCAACATCTTCGTCACCACCACCGGCAACGTTGGCGTGATCAGCCACGAGCACATGACGCGCATGCGCAATAACGCCATCGTGTGCAACATCGGCCACTTCGACAGCGAGATCGAAGTCGCCAGCCTGCGCCAGTACCAGTGGGAAAACATCAAGCCGCAGGTCGACCACATCATCTTCCCGGACGGCCGCCGCATCATCCTGCTGGCCGAAGGCCGCCTGGTGAACCTGGGCTGCGCCACCGGCCACCCCAGCTTTGTGATGTCCAACTCCTTCACCAACCAGGTGCTGGCGCAGATCGAAATCTTCGCCAATGAGCACAAGTACGAAAACAAGGTGTACGTGCTGCCCAAGCACCTGGACGAGAAGGTGGCACGCTTGCACCTGGAGCGCATCGGCGCGCGCCTGACCGAGCTGTCCGACCAGCAGGCCGCCTACATCAGCGTGCCGAAGGACGGCCCATATAAGCCGGCACACTATCGTTATTGATATTTGATGTCGGTAAAAAGCGGGCAGGCGGCTAGAATTTCCTGCCCGCTTTTTTGCGGCCAACGTTGGCCGCCAGGCGACAAGCGGCCCAGACCGTTACGCCATGCCAGGGATCCCAGAACTCAGCAAGCAGAGCTGCCATGACAGAACGCAAACATACTTTCAGCTTCGAATTCTTTCCGCCGCGCACCGCGGAAGGCATGAGCAAGCTGCGCACCACCCGCCAGCAGCTGGCGCAATTCAAGCCGGAATTCTTCTCGGTGACCTTCGGCGCCGGTGGCACCACCCGCGAAGGCACGCTGGCCACGGTGCTGGAAATCCGCGGCGAAGGCTATGCCGCCGCGCCGCACCTGTCCTGCATCGGCTCCACCCGCGACAACATCCGCTCCATCCTCAATGAATACCGCAACCACGGCATCCGCCACATCGTGGCGCTGCGCGGCGACATGCCGTCCGGCATGGTGGAGGCGGGCGAGTTCCGCTACGCCAACGAGCTGGTGTCCTTCATCCGCGAGGAGCATGGCGACCATTTCCACATCGAGGTGGCGGCTTACCCGGAGTTCCACCCGCAGGCGCGTTCGGCCGAAGACGACATGAACAACTTCGTGCGCAAGGTGAAGGCCGGCGCCAACTCGGCGATGACGCAGTATTTCTTCAATGCCGATTCCTATTTCCGCTTCGTCGACGAGGTGCAGGCGCGCGGCGTGGATGTGCCCATCGTGCCGGGCATCATGCCGATCGCCAACTTCGGCCAGCTGTGCCGCTTCTCTGACATGTGCGGCGCGGAAGTGCCGCGCTGGCTGCGGCTGCGCATGCAGGCGTACATGGACGACACCGCGTCGATCCGCGCACTGGGGCTGGACGTGGTCACCGAGCTGTGCGACCGCCTGCTGGCGAACGGCGCGCCCGGCCTGCACTTCTACACCCTGAACCAGGCCGGCATCGTCTCCACCGTGTGGCAGCGCCTGGGGCTGTGATGGGGCATGCGGCCAACCTTGCCGCGTAAAAAAACCGCCGACTGCGTGGCAGTGCGGCGGTTTTTTCTTGCCGGCGGTGCGGCGGCTACAGGCGCAGATCCGGGCCGACCACGCGGTTGCGGCCCTGGTGCTTGGCCTGGTACAGCCGGCTGTCGGCCTCGGCCAGCAGGTCGTCGATGCTGTCGTGGCGCGCCAGGTCCAGGCTGGCGATGCCGATGCTGACGGTGACGTGGGTGGAGACCGCCGAGGCCATGTGCGGGATGGCCAGCTGCCAGACGCGCTGGCGCAGTTGCTCCGCCAGCTGGCCGGCGCTGGCGGCATCGGTACGCGGCAGCAGCACGGCGAACTCCTCGCCGCCGATGCGCGCCACCAGCTGTTCCTCCAGCGGGAACTGCTGCTGCAGCACCGCGGCCAGCTGGCGCAGGCATTGGTCGCCTTCCAGGTGGCCGAAGCAGTCGTTGTAGGCCTTGAACAGGTCCACATCCAGCAGCAGCAGCGCCAGCGGCTGTTTCAGCGCGCAGGCGGCGGTAAATTCCAGCTGCTTGCGCTGGTCGAACAGGCGACGGTTGGCCAGCCCGGTCAGGCCGTCGGTGTTGGCGATGCTCTCCAGCTTGCTGTTGGCCTGCGCCAGCGCGCGCTGCGTGCTGTCCAGTTCTTCCATGTGCTGCTTGCGCAGCAGCACATTGCACAGCATCTCGCCCACCAGCCGCAGCAGCGCCAGCTCCTTGTCCAGCCAGGCGCGCGGCCGGCTGACCGCGTCGCAGCCGACAAAGCCCAGCAGCTGGCCCTGGTGCGACAGGGTGACCACCGCGATGCTGCGGATGCCGTGCTCGGCAAAGCGCTCGCGTTCGTAATGGCCTTCCTGCGGGATCTCGTCCAGGCTGGAGAACGCCAGTTGTTGCTGGCGCAGCAGCTGCGGCACGAACCACAGCGATTCGCTGATCGGGTAGTCCTCGTAAAAGCCGGCGGTACTCTGCACGCCGCTGGCACACCACTCCTGGTTGTCGTGGATGGTCATTTCCGGGGTGACGCGGAACAGGTAGCAACGCTCGACCTCCAGCAGGCTGCCGATGCGCTCCAGCGCGCTGTCCACCGCCTGGTGCTGCTCCTGCAGTGGCAGGTGGATGAAGCGGGTGGACAGCTCGGAGATCAGGTGCTGGAAGCGGCTGAGGTGCTCCAGCTCGGCGGTGCGCATCGCCACCAGCTCGGTCAGGTGGTCGCGGTGGCGTGCCAGCTCGCGCTCCTGGTGCTGGTGGGTGGTTTCGTAGCCGTGGTGCTGCTGCTGCAGCTGCTGCAGCGCCTGCGTCAGTGCCGCTATTTCGTCGTTGGCAGCGTCAAGGTTGGCCGCCGGCAGCATGCGGCCATGCAGCTGCTGCAGGGGCTGCAGAATGCGGCGCTGCTGGAAGCGGTAGCACAGCAGCGTCAGACCGACGAGGCCGGCCAGCAACTCCAGCAGGATCAGCAGGCTGTCGCGCCACAGCTGCTGTTCCAGCGCCGCTTGCGACAGGCCGATATGCAGCAGGCCCAGCGGCTGGTCGCCGGTGCGGCGCGACTGCACCGGCAGCTCGATGACATGGCTGACATCGTCGCCGCTGCCCAGCTCCTGCAGCACCGCGCCCTGGTTGTTGCGCAGCGAAATCTGGCGGATGCCTTCCTGTTGCAGCAGGTCGCGCAGCAGCTGCAGCGTGGCACCCTGGTCTACGTCCCAGACGCTTTGCGCCAGCATCGGCATCAGCTGCAGCTCGATGCGCTGTGGAATATCGGCCAGCTGCTGCTGTTTGGCGCGATAGCCGAGTGCGAGCTGCAGCAGCAGCGCCAGCGCGCAGAACACGGCGCTGAACAACAGCGCGCGCTGCAGCAGTTGCTGTTTGAGGGGTTTGGATAGCGTCACGGCAGGGTTTCCGCAAAAGTCGGCATCAGGACACCGGTTGTGCCAGTGTCCTGCGCGCCTACTGTCCGGCAAAAAACCGGCGCTGGCAAGCGCGTCGGCAGGGCGGCGGCTGGCCGCGCGGTGGCGGGGCGGTGCTGGCGCGCAGTCGGCAGGCGCTGAAATGCAGCAAGGCCCGGCAATGCCGGGCCTTGCGCTCACATCGGCAGGGCGGTTTGCTGCGGGCGGCCACTGTCACACGACCGCGGCAGCGGTTTATTGCCCCAGATGCAGGATGGGCAGCGCGGTGGTCTTCTTGAACTCCTTCAGCACGAAGCTGGATTTCACGTCCTCCACCCCCGGTTGCTGCAGCAGGTCGTCCATCACGAAGCGCGAGAAATGTTCCAGGTCTTCAAAGTACACCTGCAGCAGGTAGTCCATTTCGCCGGTCATCGCATAGCAGTTCACTACTTCCGGCCAGCGCTGTACCGCCTCCATGAAGTTTTCCAGGTGACCGCCGCCGCGTTTTTCCAGCGACACGCGCACGAAGGCCTGCAGGCCGAGGCCGATCTTGGCCGGCTCCAGCAGCGCCACGTACTGGCGAATGACGCCGGATTCTTCCAGCTGTTTCAGGCGGCGCAGGCAGGGGGAGGGGGAGAGGGCCACTTTCTCGGCCAGTTCGACGTTGGTCAGGCGTCCATTGGCTTGCAGTGCGGCCAACATCTTGATGTCGGTCTTGTCCAGTGTTGCCACGGGCATGATATCTCCTGATTATGGTTTTGCTCTGGAATATTGTTTTATGTTTTTAATTTTCTGCGCATTATATCGCAAGAAAATTGCTGGCAAGTTTACTTAGAATACTTCGCCATAGCCAGTCATTTATTACGGCGGCAGTAGATCGCCGGATACCCCAACACAAGAGGAGAACGCCGTGGGCACGCCGCTTGGCGGCGGCTTACGGCACTGCAGGCAGCAGCCACGCCAGATGGTATCTGCTTGTAGCGCTGTTGCATTTTCATCTCCCTGTATCCGGCGGACGCCGTGGCCTGGCGACACCGGCATCCGTGCCGCACACCTACAGAGCTGCAGCCCGCACCGTGGCCGCAAAGAGGAGAACCGCATGAAGATGGAACACCACCTGATGAACCCGCTGGCCACTGACGGTTTCGAGTTTGTCGAATACACCGCGCCCGACGCCGAGGGCGTCGCAAAGCTCAAGGCCCTGTTCCTGTCGCTGGGCTTCATCGAGATCGCCCGTCACCGCAGCAAGGATGTCAGCCTGTTCCGCCAGGGCGACATCAACTTCATCCTCAATGCCGAGCCGACGCAGCCGGCCAGCGAATTCGCCGGCCAGCACGGCCCGTCCGCCTGCGCCATGGCCTGGCGGGTGCAGGATGCCGCCAAGGCCTATGACTACGCACTGTCGCACGGCGCCAAGCCGTACTCCCGCCCGATCGGCTACATGGAGCTGAACATTCCGGCGGTGGAAGGCATCGGCGGTTCCGCGCTGTACTTCGTCGACCGCTACGGCAGCAAGGACATCTACGACATCGACTTCGTGCCGCTGGACGGTGTGGACCAGCACCCGGCGGGGGTTGGCCTCAAGGTGATCGACCACCTCACCCACAATGTCATCCGCGGCAATATGGACAAGTGGGCCGGTTTCTACGAGAACATCGCCAACTTCAAGGAAATCCGCTATTTCGACATCGAGGGCAAGCTCACCGGCCTGGTGTCCAAGGCGATGACCAGCCCGTGCGGCAAGATCCGCATCCCGATCAACGAGTCGTCCGACGACAAGAGCCAGATCGAGGAATTCCTCAAGCAGTACAACGGTGAAGGCATCCAGCATATCGCGCTGACCACCGAGGACATCTACACTACGGTGGAAACCCTGAAGGCGCGCGGCACCCGTTTCCTCGACACGCCGGCCACCTACTACGAGAAAGTGGACCAGCGCGTGCCGAACCACGGCGAGAACCTGGCCCGCCTGCAGCAGAACAGCATCCTGATCGACGGCGCGCCGGTGGAAGGCATCCTGCTGCAGATCTTTACCGAGACCGTGATCGGGCCGATCTTCTTCGAAATCATCCAGCGCAAGGGTAATGAAGGCTTCGGCGAGGGCAACTTCCGCGCGCTGTTCGAATCGATCGAGGAAGACCAGATCCGCCGCGGCGTGCTGTCCGCGGACTAGGAACGTATCCACAATCTAGCGAGCTAGGGCGAGACAAGGCAAAAACGGTTGAGGAAGCGGAATTTACACCGCGTAAATGAGCATTCCGAAATCGTTTTTAACGCGGTATCGCCGACGCGCAGCAGATTGTGAGCATGCGCAAAGTTTCGGCCGCGGTGCCGGTGGCAGGGTGTGGACGATCTGGGCCGCTCGGCACCGCCAGCCGAATCCAGGCAGTGAACGCGTGGCCGCAGCCTTCGGGCTTGCGGCCAACGTTTTTGATACCACGGAGAACACCATGACCCACGACGCCAGAGTGCGCATCCTGTACGGCTATTTCCGCTCCTCCGCCGCCTACCGCGTGCGCATCGCCCTCAACCTGAAGGGGCTGGCTTATGTGCAGCAGCCGGTAAGTCTGGTGAAGGGCGAACAGCGCGGTGACGACTACCTGGCGCTGAACCCGCAGGGTCTGGTGCCGGCATTGCTGGATAGCGGTGTGCTGCTCACCCAGTCGCTGGCGATCTGCGAATACCTGGACGATGCCTACCCGGACACGCCACAGCTGCTGCCGGCGGCGCCGGCGCTGCGGGCTCAGGTGCGCGCGGCGGCGCAGAGCATTGCCTGCGACATCCACCCGCTGAACAACCTGCGCGTGCTCAATTACCTGAAGAACGAACTGCAGCAGCCGGAAGAGGCGCGCAACGCCTGGTACCGCCACTGGGTGGCCGCCGGTTTTGCCGCGCTGGAGCAGCAGTTGGCCGCCAGTGTCGGGCAGTACTGCTTCGGCGACGTGCTTACCCTGGCCGACGCTTGCCTGCTGCCACAGGTATTCAACGCGCAACGCTTCAATGTCGACATGACGCCGTACCCGTTGCTGGCGGCCATCGCCGGCCGGCTGGCGCAGCTGCCGGCCTTTGCCGCCGCCCATCCGGCGCAACAGCCAGACGCTGCATAAAAAAGCGGCAGATTTGAAAAAACCGCTCATTTCTGCGGTTTTTTCTGGAAAATCCTTGACGCAAAAATTCTGATCTGCTTTAATGCGTCCCTCTGATGCAGCACGCAAGTGCGCGGCAAAGAGGCCAATTAGCTCAGTTGGTAGAGCAACGGATTGAAAATCCGTGTGTCCTTGGTTCGATTCCGAGATTGGCCACCACTTTTCCCTGCGCCAGATGTTTGGCCAATTAGCTCAGTTGGTAGAGCAACGGATTGAAAATCCGTGTGTCCTTGGTTCGATTCCGAGATTGGCCACCAGATCATGAAAAGCCGCAATCCTTAACGGGTTGCGGCTTTTTGCATTGCTGCTGCGCCAAGCGGGCCAGCAGGGTGGCCTTGGCGCGGCGGCGGATCGGCACGGCCACAATCGCAAAAAAGTGGCATGCGCCGTTGCCCCGCCCCTTCACGCCAGCTTCTTGATATACGCCGCCACGCCGCCCAGCAGCATCTCGATGGAGATCGCGGTGAGGATCAGGCCCATCAGCCGCTCCATCGCCGTCATCGCCTGCTCGCCCAGCAGGCGGTGAATCTTGCCGGAGAACAGGAACACCAGCAGCGTCACCAGCATGGTGATGCTCAGCGCACCGATCCATTCCAACATGCGTTCCGGCTCGCGCGTCGACATCAGCAGCACGGTGGCCATTGCCGACGGCCCGGCGATCAGCGGTACCGCGATCGGCACGATGAACGGTTCGCCGTTCAACTGGTTGGCCGCATGGCCGCCGTCGCCCGGAAAGATCATCTTCAGCGCGATCAGGAACAGGATCACCCCGCCGGCCACACGCAGGCTTTCATCGGTCAGGTGCATCACCTCCAGAAAGCCCTTGCCGAAGAACATGAAGGTCAGCAACACCACAAAGGCGATCAGGCATTCGCGGTACACCACCTTGCGCCGGCGCTCCGGCTTGACCTGCTTCAGCGCGGAGATGAACAGCGGGATATTGCCCAGCGGATCGGTAATCAGGATCAGCAGCACGGTGGCGGAGAGGAAAGAGGTATTCATCGGGCGTTCCGGGAAAGGGGCAGAATGCGAAAAAGGGCGCTGTGACACGCCCTTTTGCAACATAGCCTACCTGCGGGTTTATTGGCTATCGTCGGCGGCTTTTTCCTTGCGGTTGGAGCCGGCCACCAGCTCGAAGCCGTACACGTGGCAGGCCAGCGGGCCGTTGAACAGCTGCGGACGGCTGCTGGCGGACAGGCGCATCAGCGACGGCAGGCGGGTGTCCGCCGTCATGAAATGCGCGTGCCAGCCGGCGAAGTTGCGTTTCAGCCAGGTGGCCAGCTGCGGATACAGCTCGGCCAGGCTGTCCTGCTCGTCCAGGCGCACGCCGTACGGCGGATTGCACACCATCAGGCCGCTGGCGGCCGGGGCGCTCACGCTGGTGGCGTCGCTGCAGCTCAGCGTTACCAGCTGTTCGATGCCGGCGCGCGCCAGGTTGCGGCGGGCGATCTCCACCAGCTGCGGGTCGCGGTCGTTGCCGTACAGCGGCAATGCGGCCAACTTGCGCTGCGCCAGTTCGGCATCGTTGCGGATGCTGTGCCACAGCAGATCGTTATGGCCGAGCAGCTGCTCGAAGCCGAAACGGCGGTCGCGGCCCGGGGCGCGGTTCATGGCGATGTCGGCGGCCTCCACCAGGAAGGTGCCGCTGCCGCACATCGGGTCCAGCAGCGGCTGGCTGCCGGTGTAGCCGGCCAGCAGCAGAATGCCGGCGGCCAGGTTCTCGCGCAGCGGCGCTTCGCCGGTCTCTTCGCGCCAGCCGCGCTTGAACAGCGCCTCGCCGCTGGTGTCGAGGTAGAGCTGCACGTCGAAGCCGGAAATGAACACGCGGATGCGCATGTCCGGGTGGCGGGTGTCCACACTGGGGCGCTCGCCGCAGGCTTCACGGAAACGGTCGCAGATGGCGTCCTTCACCAGCAGCGACACGTAGTCCATGCTGCGCAGGCGCGAGTGGCCATCGGTGTTCACCTTGATGGTGCAGCCCACGGCGAACAGTGCCGGCCAGTCGATGCCGTGCGCCAGGGTGTAGATGTCGCGCTCTTGCTGGAAGCTGCCCTGCGCCAGCTGCATCAGCACGCGGCTGGCCACGCGCGAATGCAGGTTGACGCGCATCATCACCTCGCGGTTGCCGATGAAGGCGATGCCGCCGTCGGTGAGCTGCAGCTCGCTGCCGCCTTGCAGCGTGATCTCGTCGGCCAGGATCTGTTCCAGGCCGCGCGGGCAGCTGGCAAACAGCGCCAGCTCGTTTTCCTGCAGCGCGCGGAACTGGGTCTTCACGAACGGCGTGCGGCCAACCTTGCCGCCGCGTTCGCCGCCTTCCTGCGGGCCCTTGTCGAACAGGGTGCGCGGCTGCTCGCCACGCGGCTGGAAACCGCCGTCGCGCCGCTCACCGCCGAAGCGCGGCTTATCGAAGCTGCGCTCGCCACGCGGCTGGAACCCGCCTTCGCGCCGCTCGCCGCCGAAGCGCGGTTTGTCGAAGCCGCGCTCGCCGCGCGGCTGGAATTCGCCTTCACGACGCTCGCCACCGAAGCGTGGTTTGTCCCCAGCGCCGTGGCGCGGTTGATCAAAGTTACGCTCGCCACGCGGCTGGAACCCGCCTTCGCGACGCTCGCCGCCGAAGCGCGGCTTGTCGAAGCTGCGCTCGCCACGCGGCTGGAACCCGCCTTCACGGCGCTCGCCACCGAAGCGTGGTTTGTCCCCAGCGCCGTGGAGCGGTTGATCAAAGCTGCGCTCGCCACGCGGCTGGAACTCGCCTTCACGACGCTCGCCGCCGAAGCGTGGTTTGTCCCCAGCGCCGTGGCGCGGCTGATCAAAGTTGCGCTCGCTGCGCGGCTGGAACTCACCTTCACGGCGCTCGCCGCCACTGGCGGCCTGCGCGTTGCTGCCTGCGGTGCCTGGCTGCTCGTCGTTAACGCGCTTCAGGAAGCTGGTGTTGGTTGCGCTGCGTGCTGCCGCGGCGCCCGGCGCCGGCGGGTTGGCCGCCGCCGCATCTTCGCGCACCGGCGGGGCGACATAATCCGGGTGGGTCTTGCCGCCGCGGCCGGCGACGCGGTCGCGGGTGTAGCGCCGTTCCGGTGCTGCTTCGCCGGCGGCCGGCGTCGCCGGAGTAACCGTTTTGCCGCCAAACAGCGTGCGCGGTTTCTCGATGGCGTGATCGCCGCGTGGCTGGAATTCGTGGCGCTGGTGCGGGCTGCTGCCATCGCGCTTCATGCCGTCGTTGTGGCGGAAGCCGCCCTCGCGGTGTTCATTGCTGTAGCGCGGCTTGTCGTCGGCGCCATGGCGTGCGCGATCAAAATCACGCCCGCCGCGCGGCTGGAGCTCGCCCTCACGCTTGAAGCCGCCTTCGCGGTGCTCGTTGCTGTAGCGCGGTTTATCGTCGCCACCGAAACGCGGTTTGTCCCCGGCGCCGTGGCGCGGTTGATCGAAGTTGCGCTCGCCGCGCGGCTGGAATTCGCCTTCGCGTTTGAAGCCAGCTTCGCGGGGCTTGTCGCCGCCGAAGCGCGGCTTATCCCCGGCGCCGTGGCGCGGTTGATCGAAGTTGCGCTCGCCGCGTGGCTGGAATTCGCCCTCGCGTTTGAAGCCGCCTTCACGGTGCTGGTTATCGCCGCCGAAACGCGGCTTGTCGAACTGACGTTCGCTGCGCGGCTGGAATTCGCCTTCGCGTTTGAAGCCGCCTTCGCGATGCTGCTGCTCGCCGCCGAAACGCGGCTTGTCGAACTGGCGGTCGCCACGCGGCTGGAATTCGCCTTCGCGTTTGAAGCCACCTTCGCGGGGCTTGTCGCCACCAAAGCGTGGCTTGTCGAACTGACGTTCGCTGCGCGGCTGGAATTCGCCTTCGCGTTTGAAGCCGCCGTCGCGGTGCTGCTTGTCGCCGCCGAAACGCGGCTTGTCGAACTGGCGCTCACCACGCGGCTGGAATTCGCCTTCGCGCTTGAAACCGCCTTCACGGTGTTGGTTGTCGCCGCCGAAGCGCGGCTTGTCGAACTGACGCTCGCCATGCGGCTGGAACTCGCCTTCGCGCTTGAAACCGCCTTCACGACGCTGGTCGTCACCGAAGCGCGGCTTGTCGAACTGACGGTCGCCACGCGGCTGGAATTCGCCTTCGCGCTTGAAACCGCCTTCACGGCGCTGGTTATCGCCGCCGAAGCGCGGCTTGTCGAACTGGCGGTCGCCACGTGGCTGGAACTCGCCTTCGCGCTTGAAGCCACCTTCGCGATGCTGCTTGTCGCCACCGAAGCGCGGCTTGGCCGGAGCCTGGCCGCCGGCGGGCGGCTGCTGCCCGCTGGCGGGCGTGTTGCGCTCGGCGGGCGTGGTGGGCTGGCGGCGCACTGCTGCGCGCTGGCGGGAGCGGAAGGTGGACATAAAGCGGTAATCCTTT
Organism: Vogesella facilis; assembly: GCF_042648525.1. Lineage (NCBI taxonomy): Bacteria > Pseudomonadati > Pseudomonadota > Betaproteobacteria > Neisseriales > Chromobacteriaceae > Vogesella > Vogesella facilis. The sequence continues at coordinate 186,566 of NZ_JBHRXN010000001.1, read as the reverse complement.
GAAAACAATCCATCATTCTAGCCTATTCGCCCGTCTCCCGCTTGGTTGCCGCCTGCCTTTGGTTTACCATGGCCGGTTCGATTTCAACAGGCGGTGGTGCTTGGCAGTGGAACAGCAATTCGCGCCCCGGCTGGTGGCCTGGCAAAAAACGCACGGGCGGCATGGCCTGCCGTGGCAGGTGTGCGACCCGTACCGGGTGTGGCTGTCGGAAATCATGCTGCAGCAGACGCAGGTCAGTACCGTGCTGGGTTACTACCCGCGCTTCCTGCAACGTTTTCCCGACCTGGCAACGTTGGCCGCGGCGCCGGTGGACGATGTGCTGGCGTACTGGAGCGGCCTCGGCTACTACAGCCGCGCCCGCAATCTGCACAAGGCGGCGCAGCAGGTGATGCGCGACTTCGGCGGTGTGTTTCCGTCCGAACGCAGCGCCATCGAGACGCTGCCGGGCATCGGCCGCTCCACCGCGGCGGCGATTGCCGCCTTCTGCTTCGGCCGGCGCGAGACCATTCTCGACGGCAACGTCAAACGGGTGCTGGCGCGCTGCTTCGGCGTGGAGGGCTTCCCCGGTGATAAGCAGGTGGAGGCGCAGATGTGGCAGCTGGCCGCCCGCCTGCTGCCGGCCGACAACGCCGATATGGTGGCCTACACCCAGGGCCTGATGGACCTGGGCGCCACGGTCTGTACCCGCAGCAAGCCGGCCTGCACCATCTGCCCGATGGTGGATGGCTGCGTGGCGGCGCGCGACGGCCGCACCGCCGAGTTGCCGGTGAAAAAGCCGAAGAAGGCGGTGCCGCAGCGCGAAACGGTGATGCTGCTGGCGCTGCGCGCTGGCGAGGTGCTGCTGGAGCGCCGCCCGCCCACCGGTATCTGGGGCGGCTTGCTGTCGCTGCCGCAGTTCGACTCCACGCTGGCGGTGGCGGACTGGCTGGCGGCCAGCGGCGAAGGCGACCTGCTGCCGGCCTGGCCGCCGCTGGTGCATGTTTTTACCCATTTTAAATTGACCATCACGCCCCAATGTGTGGACCTGGCCCGGTTGTCCGGCGGCGTCTGTGCTGACAACGGCTGGCAGTGGCTGCCGCTGCGCGAGGCACTGGATGCCGGCGTGCCGGCCCCGGTGCGCCGCCTGTTGCAGCAGGCGCTGTCAGGTGCCGTTCCGGCGGAATGAGTTAGCAGCGGCGTTGGCCGCAAGGTTGGATTGATACATGGTTTCCGTAGTCCGTTCCGTGGCCGATACCCTGGCCGACGCCGCCGATCCGGCCAACTGGCTGGCGCAGCTGGGCGCCTCGCTCAGCGCCGACGAGCGCATCCTGCTGACCCGCGCCTTCGACGCCGCACGCGAGCTGTATGCCGGCAAGACCCTGCCGCACACCGGCGAGGACGTGTTCAGCCACGCGGTAGGTGCCGCCGCCATCGTCGCCGATCTCAACCTGCTGCCGGACGCCATCGCCGCCACCCTGCTGTTCGCGGTGCCGGAATACCGCAGCGACTGGCAGGAGTGGCTGCCCAAGGCGTTCAACCGCACCGTGCTGACGCTGGTGGAAGGCGGCAACCGCGTGCAGCGCCTCACCGAGCTGGCGCGCATCGACCGGCTGGCCACCCCGGACGACCGCGCCAAGCAGGCGGAAACCATGCGCAAGATGCTGCTGGCGATGGTGGCCGACATCCGCGTGGTGCTGATCGAGCTGGCCTGGCGCACGCAGACCATGCACTACCTGGCGCAGGTGCCGGACGAACGCGTGCGGCGACAGATCGCGCAGGAGACGCTGGACCTGTTCGCGCCGCTGGCCAACCGCCTGGGGGTGTGGCAGATCAAGTGGGAGCTGGAAGACCTGGGCTTTCGCCACATCGAGCCGGACAATTACAAGAAGATCGCCAAGCTGCTGGACGAGCGCCGGCTGGAGCGCATCGACTACATCGAGCGGGTGCTGGACACCTTGCGCGGCGAGCTGAAAAAGGCCGGCATCAAGGGCGAGGTGGCCGGCCGGCCCAAGCACATCTATTCCATCTGGAAGAAGATGAAGAAAAAGAAGCTCGACTTCTCCGAGCTGTACGACATCCGTGCGGTGCGCATCCTGGTGGAGCGGCTGCCGGACTGCTACACCGTGCTGGGCCTGATCCACAGCATGTGGCAGCCGATTCCCGGCGAGTTCGACGACTACATCAGCAACCCCAAGGCCAACGACTACCGCAGCCTGCACACCGCGGTGATCGGCCCGGAGGATCGCGGCGTGGAGGTGCAGATCCGCACCTTCGAGATGCACGAGCATGCCGAATTCGGCGTGGCGGCGCACTGGCGCTACAAGGAAGGCGGGCAGGGCGATGCGCAGTACGAGGAGAAAATCTCCTGGCTGCGCCAGCTGCTGGACTGGCGCGAGGAGATGTCCGGCTCCGACAAGGAAGACCTGGCCGACGCCTTCAAGACCGAGCTGTTCTCCGACACCATCTACGTGCTGACGCCGCAGGGCAGGGTGCTGGCGCTGCCACACGGCGCCACGCCCATCGACTTTGCCTACGCGCTGCACACCGACGTCGGCCACCGCTGCCGTGGCGCCAAGGTGGAGGGCCACATCGTGCCGCTGTCCACCCCGCTGCAGAACGGCCAGCGGGTGGAGATCCTCACCGCCAAGGACGGCGGCCCGTCGGTGAACTGGCTGCACGAAGGCTGGGTGAAGAGCCCGCGCGCCATCGCCAAGATCCGCCAGTTCATCCGCCAGCAGAACGCCGACGCGGTGCGCGAAAGCGGGCGGCAGATCTTCGAGCGCGAGCTGGCGCGCCATCCGCAGGTGCAGCCCAACCTGTCGGCGCTGGCCGAGAAACTGGGCTATGACCGGCTGGACGAGCTGCACGCCGCCATCGGCCACGGCGAAGTGGGGCTGCGTGCGCTGGCCAACGGCATCGAGAGCTTTGCGCCGCCGCCGGTGGCGGAGCTGACCGCCGACGACATCATCCGCCGCAGCAAGGGCGGCCACGATGCCGGCGGCGTGCTGATCGAGGGCGTGGGCAACCTGATGACCATCCTCGCCCGTTGCTGCAAGCCGGCGCCGCCGGATGGCGTGGTGGGCTTCGTTACCCGTGGCCGCGGCATCTCCATCCACCGCAGCAACTGCATCACCCTCAAGCGCTTGTCGGCGGATGCGCCGGAGCGGCTGATCGCCGCCGACTGGGGCGAGCAGAAGAGCAGCGTGTTCCCCATCGACCTGGAGGTGCATGCCGCCGACCGGCCGGGGCTGCTGCGCGATATTTCCGACGTGTTCTCGCGCGAGAAGCTCAACGTCATCGGCGTCAACACCCTGTCGCGCAACCAGAAGGCCAAGCTGCGCTTCACGGTGGAGGTGCGCCACGTGCGCGACATCAGCCGGGTGCTGGCGCACGTGATGGAAGTGCGCGGCGTGCAGGAAGCGCGCCGGGTGTAAGCGGCTTGGCCGCTTGCGGCCAGGCTTGGCGTGTGTTGGCACCGTCCTTTCCTTTGGTGAAAGGACTTTGCTTTATCGGGCGGCAGCCGATTCAATCGCCGGGCTGGATCGGTTCGGTGTTGCCGGCGCCGGTTCCGCCAGCGCGAAGCACTTGCTCACGCGGTTGAAACGTTGGCCGCATGCGGCCAACCTTGGGGAGACAGACATGCAGGACGCGGTAAACACGGCGCGGCTGGCGCTGTCGCTGATGGACCTCACCACGCTGAACGACGACGATAGCCGCGACACGGTGCGCGCGCTGTGCGCCCGGGCCGGCAGCGACGCCGGCACCGTGGCGGCGGTGTGCGTCTACCCGCGCTTCGTGGCGGAGGCGCGCCAGGCGCTGGCCGCCGCCGGCCTGCCGCAGGTGCGGGTGGCCACGGTGGTGAATTTTCCGCATGGCGATGACGATGTCGCCGGCGCGGTGGCGGCAACCCGCGCCACCATCGCCTGCGGCGCCGACGAAGTGGACATGGTGTTCCCCTGGCGCGCGCTGCTGGCCGGCAATGCCGCGGTGGGCGCCGAGCTGGTGTCCGCCTGCAAGGCCGCCTGCGATGGGCGGCTGCTGAAAGTGATCATCGAAAGCGGCGAACTGGCGAGCCCGGCGGCCATCCGCCAGGCCAGCGACATCGCGCTGGCGGCCGGCGCCGATTTTCTCAAGACCTCCACCGGCAAGGTGGCGGTGAACGCCACGCCGCAGGCGGCGCGCATCATGCTGCAGGCGATACGCGACAGCGGCCGCGACGCCGGCTTCAAGGCGGCGGGCGGCGTGCGCACGCTGGCCGATGCCGCCGTCTACCTGCAGCTGGCGCGCGACATCATGGGCGCGGACTGGCTGACGCCGGCGCACTTCCGCTTCGGCGCCTCCGGCCTGCTGGACAACCTGCAGGCGGTGATCGCCGGCCAGGCGGCGGCACCCGGCTGCGGCTACTGAACCAGCATCCGCCGGTAACACAGGCCGCTCCCTGCCGGGGCGGCCATTTTTATTGCTACCCGCTGGCTATGCTGAAGCACAGCGGCGCGGCATCATCAGCGCAGGCCCGCCACGGCGGGCGCGACGAGGAGACTGGACATGAACAAGCGACGCGTCATCCTGCTGGTGCTGGATTCGCTGGGCATCGGCGCCAGTGCCGACGCCGAACGTTTCGGCGATGTCGGCAGCAACACCCTGGGCAGCATCGCCCGTGCCGCCGCCAGCGGTGCGGCCAACGTTGGCCGCAACGGGGCGCTGCGGCTGCCCAATCTGTCGGCGCTGGGGCTGGCGCACGCCTGCGAGCTGTCGTCCGGCTACTTTCCGGCAGGCATGGTGCGCACGGCGCCGATCGCCGCCTACGGCTATGCATGCGAGCTGTCCAGCGGCAAGGACACGCCGTCCGGGCACTGGGAGATCGCCGGCGTGCCGGTGCTGTTCGACTGGGGCTACTTCAGCGAACGGGAAAACAGCTTCCCGCCGGAGCTGCTGGCGGCCATCGTGCGCGAGGCCGGCTTGCCGGGCTGGCTGGGCAACTGCCATGCCAGCGGTACCGAGATCATCGACCGCCTGGGGCTAGAGCACATGGCCAGCGGCAAGCCCATCTTCTATACCTCGGCAGATTCGGTGTTCCAGATCGCCTGCCACGAGCAGAGCTTCGGGCTGGAGCGGCTGTACCAGCTGTGCCACATCACCCGCCGCCTGCTGGAAGCGTACAACATCGGGCGCGTCATCGCGCGACCCTTTGTCGGCGATGCGCCGGGCCGCTTCCAGCGTACCGGCAACCGCAAGGATCTGGCACTGCCGCCGCCGGCGCCCACCGTGCTGCAGCAGCTGGCCGAGGCAGGTGGCGAGGTGGTGTCCATCGGCAAGATCGCCGACATCTATGCCCATGTCGGCATCACGCAGCAGCACAAGGCCACCGGGCTGGACGAGCTGTGGGACAAGACGTTGGCCGCAATGGACGCCACGGCGGGTAACAGCATCATCTTCACCAACTTTGTGGACTTCGATTCCAGTTACGGCCACCGCCGCGACGTGGCCGGCTACGCCCGGGCACTGGAGGCGTTCGATGTGCGGGTGCCGGAGCTGCTGGCCAGGCTGGGCGACGATGATATCGTGATCCTCACTGCCGACCATGGCTGCGACCCGAGCTGGCCCGGTTCCGACCACACCCGCGAGCACATTCCGGTGCTGTGCTACGGCCGGCAGGTACCGGCGGGCAGCATCGGCGAGCGCGCCACCTTCGCCGACATCGGCCAGAGCGTGGCGCACTGGCTGGGGCTGCCGGCGCTGGATTACGGTAGCTCGTTTCTGGCGTAAAGCTTGCTGACAGAAAGACTTTTGCGGCGGGGAAATACACGGACGGATACGGACGTTTCCCCGCGCTAGCACCCGGCGGTGCCTGGCGCACCTATCCCGCGCGGCGCAGGCCGCGGCTGCCGTGTAACGGGCGCCGCCGGGTAATACAGGAGACTGAAACATGGCAACACCGCATATCGGCGCGGAAAAAGGGGATTTCGCCGACATCGTCCTGATGCCGGGCGACCCGCTGCGCGCCAAGTTGATCGCCGAGACCTATCTGCAGGACGCGGTGCAGGTCACCAGCGTGCGCAATGTATTCGGCTACACCGGCAGCTATCGCGGCCGGCGGCTGTCGGTGATGGCGCATGGCATGGGTATTCCGTCGGCCAGCATCTACACCACCGAGCTGATCAAGGACTACGGCGTGAGCACCATCATCCGCATCGGCTCCTGCGGCTCGGTGGACGGCGCGCGCCTGGGGCTGCGCGACGTGGTGATCGCCATGGGCGCTTGCACCGACAGCAAGGTCAACCGCATGCGCTTTCTCGATCACGACTTCGCCGCCATCGCCGACTTCCAGCTGCTGCGCACCGCGGTGGATACCGCGGCGCGGCTGGGCAAGCCGGTACAGGTTGGCAATGTGTTTTCCGCCGACCTGTTCTACGGCGTGCAGCCGCAGCTGCTGGACGTGCTCAAGGGCATGAACGTGAACGCCGTGGAGATGGAAGTGGCAGGTATCTATGGTGTTGCGGCGCAATACGGCGCACGGGCGCTGGGCATACTCACGGTGTCGGATGTGATCCCCACCGGGGAGGCAATGGATGCCGAAGCGCGGCAGACCAGCTTCCGCGACATGATGGAAATCGCGCTGGAAACCGCGCTGGTGCTGTAACGCGCTGCTTTTTCAAACAATTGTTGGTTGTGTGTCGGTTGCGGCCAACAATTTTTGATGCAATGCACAAAAAAATCTTGCCAAACCGCCATGGCGTCACCATAATCAAAACACATCAGGGCGTTGCACGAAGGTGTGCGTTTTGGTGTTGTCTCCTCCATCCTCCTTCAACAGGTGGAACTTGGCGCAATCAGATTGTCTGGTTGCGCTCTTTTTTTGCTTTTCCGCCCTGTTGTTGCGCGTCAGGTTTTTCTTTGCCGGACAAGGCTTTGAACTGCCACTTTGGTTTGACAGCGTAAGCTCTCTGTAATAGAATCCGGAACTTTCAAGAATTACGATGGAAGAGTTCCATGAAGACCTTTTCTGCCAAGCCGCATGAGGTAAAGCGCGAGTGGTTCGTGGTCGACGCCGAAGACAAGGTGTTGGGCCGTCTCGCTGCTGAAATCGCTCGTCGTCTGCGCGGCAAGCATAAGCCGGAGTTCACTCCGCACGTTGATACCGGTGATTACATCGTTGTCGTTAACGCCGACAAACTGCGCGTTACCGGTAACAAGGCACTGGATAAGAAATACTACCGTCACTCCGGTTACCCGGGCGGTATCTACGAACGCAACTTCACCGAACTGCAAAACCAGTTCCCAGAGCGCGTTCTGGAAAAAGCCGTTAAGGGTATGCTGCCGAAAGGTCCGCTGGGCTACGCCATGATCAAGAAGCTCAAGGTCTACGCTGGCACCGAGCACCCGCACGCCGCACAACAGCCGAAAGTGCTGGAAATCTGATTCAGAGGCAACATTTAAATGAACGGTAAATACTACTACGGCACTGGCCGTCGCAAGAGCTCCGTAGCTCGTGTGTTCATGCAAAAGGGCACCGGTCAGATCGTCGTTAACGGCAAGCCGGTTGACCTGTATTTCGCTCGCGAAACCGGTCGCATGGTTATCCGTCAGCCGCTGCAGCTGACCGAGCACCTGGAATCGTTCGACATCATGGTCAACGTTTCCGGTGGCGGTGAAACCGGCCAGTCCGGCGCGATCCGTCTGGGCATCACCCGCGCGCTGATCGACTTCAGCGCCGAGCTGAAGCCGACCCTGTCCACCGCTGGCTTCGTTACTCGCGATGCCCGTGAAGTGGAACGTAAAAAAGTGGGTCTGCGCAAAGCACGTCGTCGCAAGCAATTCTCCAAGCGTTAATCTGCTTGTTGCGATGTTCAAAAAAGCCACCGTTCGCGGTGGCTTTTTTCGTTGTTGCAATGCACTGCTGCACTCCTTACCATGTCGCCTTTGCGACATTTTTTTATATCAAGGAGCCTCGCATGATCAAGGTGGGCATCGTCGGCGGCACGGGTTATACCGGTGTCGAGCTGTTGCGTCTGTTGGCTAACCATCCGGGGGCAGAGGTCGTGGCCGTGACCTCGCGCAAGGAAGCCGGCATGAAGGTGGCGGAGATGTTCCCCAGCCTGCGTGGCCGTGTGGACGTGGCGTTCACCACCCCGGACGAGAGCGACCTCAAACAGTGCGACGTGGTGTTCTTCGCCACCCCGCACGGCGTGGCGATGGCGCAGGCGCGCGAGCTGCTGCAAGCCGGGGTGAAGGTGATCGATCTGGCGGCCGACTTCCGCCTGAAAGACCCGGAGCTGTTCGCCCAGTGGTATGCGATGGAGCACAGCTGCACCGACCTGCTGGCCGAAGCGGTATATGGCCTGCCGGAGGTGAACCGCGAGGCGATCAAGGCGGCGCGCCTGATCGGCATGGCCGGCTGCTATCCGACCTCGGTGCAGCTGGGCCTGCTGCCGCTGCTGGAAGGCGGCAAGCAGTACATCGACAGCCAGACGCTGATCGCCGACTGCAAGTCCGGCGTGTCCGGCGCCGGCCGCAAGGCCGAAGTCGGCACGCTGTTCGCCGAGGCTGGCGACAACTTCAAGGCTTACGGCGTGAAAGGTCACCGCCACTCACCGGAAATCGAGCAGGGGCTGAGCACGATTCACGGCGCACCGGTAAAGCTGACCTTCGTGCCGCACCTGACGCCGATGATCCGCGGCATCCACTCCACCATCTACGCGCGCATCCAGCCGGCAGGTCGCGATGTCGACTACCAGCAGCTGTTCGAGCAGCGCTTTGCCGCTGAGCCGTTCGTGGACGTGTTGCCGGCCGGCAGCTGCCCGGAAACCCGCTCGGTGCGTGGCAGCAACACAGCGCGTATCGCGGTGCATCGCCCGGACAACGGCGATCTGCTGATCATCCTGGTGGTGGAGGACAACCTGGTGAAAGGCGCGTCCGGCCAGGCGGTGCAGGTGATGAACCTGATGTTCGGCCAGCCGGAAAACGCCGGTCTGGACATCGTGCCGCTGCTGCCCTGAGCTTGAAAACTCGCCAACCGGACCAATATCCGACTAAAATACTAGGATGAAAGGCCGCCGGCGCGGCCTGTCCCGTTGTGAAAGGCTTGAGACATGACTGCTGCAACCGAAACCCTGTCCCCGATCATGTTTACCGACGCTGCATGCGACAAGGTGCGCGACCTGGTAGCAGAAGAGGGCAATCCTGACCTGAAACTGCGCGTGTTCGTGACCGGTGGCGGCTGCTCCGGCTTCCAGTACGGTTTTACCTTCGACGAAATCGCCAACGAAGACGATACCGCGATCGATAAGGGCGGCGTGACCTTCCTGGTCGACCCGATGAGCTACCAGTACCTGGTCGGCGCCGAGATCGACTACCAGGACAGCCTGGAAGGTTCGCAGTTCGTGATTCGCAATCCGAACGCACAAACTACCTGCGGTTGCGGTTCGTCGTTCTCGGTATAATTCGCTTTATGCACCACGGAAACCCGGGCTTGCTCCCGGGTTTTTTATTTTGCGGAGAACGGCATGCAGAACAAGATACCGCCCATTGTGTTGCCCAAGTTCGAACTCAAGCGCGAGTTCGACTTTCGCGATCAGGACTTCGAGCGTATCCGCCAGTTGATCCACAAGGAAGCCGGTATCGCGCTGAATCCCACCAAGAAAGACATGGTGTACGGCCGGCTGGTGCGCCGCATCCGCGAGCTGAAGCTGCCGACTTTCGCCGCCTATATCGACTTCCTGCAAAGCCTGGGCGGCAAGCGCGAGTTCGAGCAGTTCGTCAACGCGCTGACCACCAACCTTACGTTCTTCTTCCGCGAAGAGCATCATTTCCACATGCTGTCGACGCATCTGAAAACCCTCGCCGGCAAGGGCGAGGTGGCGATCTGGTGCGCGGCGGCCTCCTCCGGCGAGGAACCGTACTCTATCGCGATGAGCGCGCTGGAGGCCTTTCCGCTGGGCAGCAAGCCGCCGATCCACATCATTGCCACCGACCTGGATACCAGCATGCTGGAGGTTGGCCGCAAGGGGATCTACAGCGAGGACAAGATCGCCAAGCTGCCGGCCGGCTATGCCGGCAAGTACTTCGACAAGCTGGCGGATGGCCACTACCAGGCCAAAAGCGTGCTGCGCGACATGATCCAGTTCTCGCGCCTGAACCTGATCGACAGCAACTGGGGCATGCGCAAGCAGTTCGATGCCATTTTCTGCCGCAATGTGATGATCTACTTCGACCGCGACACCCAGTTCGCGGTGCTGAAGAAGTTTCACCCGCTGATCAAGCCGCATGGCCTGCTGTTTGTCGGCCACTCCGAGAATTTCTACTTCGCGTCGGACTACTTCACGCTCAAGGGCAAAACGGTGTACGAACTGTCCAAACCCAAACAATGATGGCTTGGCATGCTGCGGCTGCAGCATTACCATCGTCCTGTCTGACAATAAACGGCCCCTTGCGGGCCGTTGTCTTTGGGGGATGGCGATGAGGGTGGCAGTTCTGGGGGCGGGCATCGTGGGCATCAGCACCGCCTGGTTCCTGCGGCAGGCCGGGCACGAGGTAGTGGTGATCGACCGCGGCAGCGGGCCGGCGCGCGAAACCAGCTTTGCCAACGGCGGTCAAATCTCGGTCAGCCAGTCCGAGCCGTGGGCGCATCCGGCCACGCCGTGGCAGGTGCTGAAGTGGCTGCCGCGCGACGACGCGCCGCTGCTGTTCCGGCCGCGCGTCGACCTGCAGCAATGGCGCTGGATCGCTGGTTTTCTCGGCCAGTGCCGCAGCAGCCGGCATGCGGCCAACCTTAGGGCCATGGTGGCGCTGGGGCGTTACAGCCAGCAGACCTTTGCCCAGTTGCGCCAGCAGCTGGCGCCCAGTTACGCGCACCGGCAGCAGGGCATCCTGGCGCTGCTGTTCGATCGCCAGGGTGTGCGCCATGCCGAGCAGGCCTGCCGCCTGCTGGCGGCGGAGGGGATACGCCGCGAGCTGATCAGCGTCTCCGAGGCGGTGGCGCGCGAGCCGGCGCTGGCCGGCATTGCGCCGCGCATGTTGGCCGCAAGCTGGTGCGAGAGCGATGAATCCGGCGATGTGCACCGCTTCAGTAGCCAGCTGGCGGAGGCCTGCGTCGCCGCCGGGGTGGAATTTTGCTATCAGACGCGCATCAACGCGCTGGAGCCGGCGGGCGGACGCATTGCCCGCGTGTCGGTTACCGGGCCGGATGGCGCCTACCGCAGTCTGGCGGCGGATGCCTTCGTGCTGGCGCTGGGCAGCCACAGCCCGCTGCTGCTGCAGCCGCTGGGCCTGCGCCTGGCGGTGTATCCGCTGAAAGGCTACTCCGCCACCGTGCCGGTGCGGGACGCCAGCCTGGCGCCGCAGGTCAGCATCACCGATGAGTCGCACAAGCTGGTGTTCTCGCGCCTGGACGACGAGCTGCGTCTCGCCGGTACCGCCGAGTTGTCCGGCTACTCCAGCCATCTCAACCCGGTGCGCTGCGCCGCGCTGCTGCGCCGCGCCCGCGAGCTGTTCGGCGAGGCCTGCGACTGGCAGGCGGCGCGCTTCTGGAGCGGGCTGCGCCCGGCCACGCCGGGCAATGTGCCGCTGATCGGCCGGCTACAGTTCGACAACCTGTGGCTGAACACCGGCCACGGCACGCTGGGCTGGACCGAAGGCCCCGGCTCGGGGCGGGCGCTGGCGGAGCTGATGTCCGGGCGGGAGCCGGCACTGGCGTTTCCGTTTCTGCGCGCTTAAGCGCGGCGCTTTGATCATGGACAGAGTAGGGCGGCGGCAGCGTGTTACCATGCCGCCCTGACGAAAACGGGGATGACACGATGCAGGAAATGACCCCTTACGAATTGCTGGGTGGGGCCGGTGTGGTGCGCTGGTTGACCGACCGCTTCTACGACATCATGGACAGCGATCCGGCGGTGAAACCGCTGCGCGACATGCATCCGGCGGACCTCGCCGGCTCGCGCGAGAAGCTGTACATGTTCCTGTCTGGCTGGCTGGGCGGCCCGCAGCTGTTCATCGAGAAGTTCGGCCATCCACGGCTGCGCATGCGCCATATGCCGTTCGCGGTGGATGGCGAGGCTCGCGATATGTGGATGAAGTGCATGACGCAGGCGGTGGGCGAATTGCTGTGCGAAGACTGGCTGAAAGCCAAGCTGCTGGAGGCTTTTTACAACACCGCCGACTTCATGCGTAACCAGCAGGAATAACTGCGCGTTTAGAGTGTAATCAGCACTTGCATGTAGTGGTAGATGATCCAAGCTGAGATCAGCGACAGTTATTTGTCGATCCTGCGGGACGATCATCATGAAACTCGCATCATGCTGTGGCGCGCTGCTGTTTGCCGTCGCAGTGCCGGCGTTGGCCACCTGCCCACCAAGCGCCTTGCTGTGCGCCACGCCGATCCCGGCCGCGCCGCCCGATGGCGATCCGCTGCATCTGGCCGGGCAGGAGGGCACGCTGTGGCAGGCCGGGGCGTTCCGCCTGGAGCGGGTGGATGCCAGTGACGGCGGGCGTTTCGGTTTGCGGCCCAGCTGGCAGCTGGATAACCATACCCGGTTGTCGTTCAAGCTCGGTAAAAGCAAGGCCGAGCTGCGTTTGAGAGTGAACTGGTAGCGTCGGCGGCTGCTGACGGCTTGCCAAACAGCACGGCCCGCAACATGGCGGGCCGTTTTGTTTGCCGCGGGGCGGCGTTAATGCGGGCGATGACCGCGCTCGATCATCACGCCCACATGTTTCACATCCGGCAGGATGTTGAGCTTGGTGACTGCTACCTTCACCCACGGCGCACCGAATTCCTCGCGTACGATGCGGGCGATGTGATCGGCCAGCGCCTCGATCAGCAGGAAGTGCTGCTCGGCCAGCGAGTTGCGCACGCGTTCCACCACCTCGCCGTAGTGGATGGTGTCGCCAATATCGTCGCTGTGGCACGGCACTTCGCTGGGGATGCCGTATTCGATGTCCAGCAGGACGGTTTGGGGCGCGGTGCGCTCCCAGTCGTACACGCCAATCACCGTTTCGGCGCGCACTTCGCGCAAGTAAATAATGTCCATCGTTGCGGGCTTTGGGTTTGCTGCCCGATACCGTAAAATGCCAAGCCTTGCATTCTAGTGGATAAGACATGACCACAACAGCATTTGCCTTCATTTTGGGCGCCTACCTGCTCGGTTCCCTGTCGTTTGCGGTGATCGTGTCCAAGTTCATGGGCATGGCCGATCCGCGGACCTACGGCTCGAAAAACCCGGGCGCCACCAATGTGCTGCGCAGCGGCAAGAAGTTGGCCGCGGTGCTGACGCTGCTGGGCGATGGCGTCAAGGGCTGGGTGGCGGTGGCGCTGGTGCAGGCCTTCGGCCCGGCTTACGGCCTGACGGAGCAGGGCATGGCGATGGCCGGCCTGGCGGTATTGATCGGCCACATGTGGCCGCTGTTCTTCGGCTTCAAGGGCGGCAAGGGCGTGGCCACCGCCGTGGGCGTGCTGTTCGGCTTCAACGCCTGGCTGGCCCTGGCCGCGGTCGTCACCTGGCTGTTCATGGCCTTCGTGGTGAAGATCTCCTCGCTGTCCGCCATCGTGGCCTGCGTGCTGGTGCCGGTTTATGCCTACTTTATTGTCGGGCCGCAAAGCGTGTACTTCGGCACCTGCATCATCATTGCCATCCTGGTTATTCATCGTCATAAATCGAACCTGATCAATCTGCTGACCGGCAACGAAGACAAGATCGGCAAACCGTCTTCCGGCGACCAGTCGCAGCCCTGAGAACCGCCCCGCGCGCTGCGCGTCCGTTCCGGGCGACGCAGCGTGCTCGGGTGCAGGTTCTCGTCATGAGCATTCGCCCCATCCTTTCCCTGCGTGACGCCTGCCTGCGTCAGCCGGCACAGCCGGTTACCGATTTCTCCGCCGTGCAGCCGCTGATCGACGATCTGCTGGATACTCTCTACGCCACCACCAACGCGGTCGGGCTGGCGGCGCCACAGCTGGGCGAGTCGCTGGCGCTGGCGGTGGTGGATGTCAGCGCACGCCGCGATGCACCACTGCTGCTGATCAACCCGCAGCTGCTGGACAGCAGCGGCTACGACGTCAACCGTGAGGGCTGCCTGTCCGTGCCCGGCGTGCGCGCCAAGGTTGGCCGCGCCAACCGTATCACGCTGCGGGCGCAGGACCGTGTCGGCTGCTGGCAGCAGTACCAGGCCGCCGACTTTCTGGCTGCCGCCATCCAGCACGAGCTGGAGCATCTGGCCGGGCGGGTGTTCATCGACCACCTGCCGCGCTGGCGGCAGTGCTGGCTGTACTGGCGCCACCCGCAATGGCGGCGCCCAGGCTGAAACGACAACGGCACCCTTGTGGGTGCCGTTGTGCCTGGTGGGGGCGCGGCCGGGCTAGCCGTCGGACAGCACCTTCACGTGCGCGGTGACGCTGCGCGCCAGCGCCGACAGGTCGTAGCCGCCTTCCAGCGCCGATACGATGCGGCCCTCGCAGTGCTCGGCGGCCAGCTGTACCAGCTGGCGCGTCACCCATTCGTAATCGGCTTCCACCAGCCCCAGCGAGCCCATGTCGTCCTCGCGGTGGGCGTCGAAGCCGGCGGAGATAAAGATCATCTGCGGCTTGAACTCCTGCAGCCGCGGCAGCCATTGGTATTCCACCGCCTCGCGGAATTCGCGGCCGCTACTGCCGGCTTTCAGCGGCACGTTCAGCATATTGTCGCCCAGCGGCACGTCGCCACAATACGGATAGAACGGGTGCTGGAAGGTGGACACCATCAGCACGCGCGGGTCATCGCGGAAAATTTCCTCGGTGCCGTTGCCGTGGTGCACGTCGAAATCGATCACCGCCACCCGCTCCAGCCGGTATTGCGACAGTGCATGCGCCACGCCGACGGCAATATTGTTGAAGAAGCAGAAGCCCATCGCCTTGGCACTTTCGGCGTGGTGGCCGGGCGGGCGAATGGCGCAGAAGGCGTTGGGCGCCTCGCGGTTCATCACCATGTCTACCGCCTTGACCACCGCGCCGGCGGCGTGCAGCGCGGCCGGCAGCGTGCCGGTGTTCATCGCGGTGTCGGGGTCGACGCGGAAGGTGCCCACCGACGGCGCGCAGGATTCGATGTACTCCACATAGTGCGGCGGGTGCACGCGGGCCAGCTGCTGCTCGCTCACCAGCGGGGCATCGACTTCGTTCAGACTGTCGAAGATCTGCGCGGCCTTGAGCTGGTCGCGGATGGCGATCAGGCGCTCCGGGCACTCCGGGTGGCCAACCCCCATATTGTGTTGCAGACAGCTGGAGTGCGAGATGAAGGCGGTCAGGCCACCGCCGGGAAGATGGGATTTCAACCAGGTCAACACGAGCGTTTCCTTGTTTCCGGCGGCGGGTCTGTCACGGGCTTGCCGATGGACACGGAGTGCGCCGCCGGCTCTATTGCTTTGCCGGGACAATCGGGATATATGATCTTTTAATAGATACTGCGCGTAAGCGGGGGCAAATGCAATCCGTCACTTTTGCGAATCGTCAACTGAATGCGTTGATTCTGGGCAAGCCGCAGGCCACCCGCTTGGCACTGGCCTGCCTGCTGGCCGGCGGCCACTTGCTGATCGAGGACGTCCCTGGCGTTGGCAAGACCACGCTGGCGCACAGCCTGGCGGCGGTGCTGGGGCTGAGCTATCGCCGCGTGCAGTTCACCAGCGACCTGTTGCCGGCCGATGTGCTGGGCAGTAGCGTGTTCCTGCCGTCCGACGGGCGCTTCGAGTTCCGCCCTGGCCCGGTGTTTTCCCAGCTGCTGCTGGCGGACGAAATCAACCGCGCCTCGCCCAAGGTGCAGTCCGCCCTGCTGGAGGCGATGGAGGAGCAGCAGGTATCGGTGGATGGCACCACCCATGCACTGCCGTCGCCGTTCTTCGTGATCGCCACCCAGAACCCGTTCGGGCAGCAGGGCACTTTCCCGTTGCCGGAGTCGCAGCTCGACCGCTTCCTGATGCGCATCTCGCTGGGCTACCCGCCGGCGGATGCCGAGCTCAAGCTGCTGCAGGATGGCGACCGGCGCCAGCTGCTGCCCAAGCTGCAGCCGGCGTTGGCCGCGGGCGAACTGCGCAGTCTGCAGCAGCAGGTGGCGGCGCTGCATGTGTCGCCGGCATTGGCCGGCTACGTGCTGGCCCTGCTGCAGGCCACGCGGCAGAACGAGCAGTTCGTGCATGGGCTCAGCCCGCGCGCCGGCTTGGGGCTGTTGGCCGCGGCCAAGGCCTGGGCACTGCTGGAAGGGCGCGATCACGTGCTGCCGGAGGACATCAAGGCGGTGTTCGTGGCAGTGGTGGCGCACCGGCTGACGCCGCGCCTGCCCGGCAGCAGCAGTGTGCAACTGGCTACGCGCCTGCTGGACCATGTCGCGCTGGCGTAAGGCACTGCAGCAGTGGATAACCCGGCGCGCACCGCGCGCGCCGTCGGTCACCCTCAGCCAGAACCGCATCTACCTGCTGCCGACCCGCTTCGGCCTGCTGCTGTTCGGTGTGGCGGTGCTGGTGTGGATCGGCGCGCTCAATTACGCCGTCAGCCTGGCCTATGTGCTGTCGTTCTGGATCATCGCATTGTTGCTGTTGTCGGTGTTCATGGCTTACCGGCAGCTGGCCGGCCTGGCGCTGCGCGCCGAAGCTGCCGGCGCGGTATTTGCCGGCGAACGCGCCGATTTTGTATTGCATCTGGTCTGGCCACAGGCGGAAGCGGGGCGGCTGCGGCTGGGCTGGCAGGACGGCGGCGAGCGCGAGCGCTGGCAAGACGATGGCCGCGTGCTGCTGGCGTTGGCGGCGCCGCGGCGCGGCCAACTTGCCATGCCGCCGTTGCAGGTGTGGTCGGAGGCGCCGCTGGGCCTGATCCGCGCCTTTGCGCCGCTAAGGTTGGCCGCCAGCGTGTGGGTGTATCCGCAACCGTTGCCGGATGCGCGTGCTGCTATGGCGGCTGGCGGCGAAGACGCGCCGCTGTTGCAGCGCCGCGATGGCGACGAGTTCGCCGGCCTGGCGGCCTGGCAGCCGGCGCAGGGCATGCACCGCATCGCCTGGCGGGTGTACGCGCGCAGCCAGGTGTTGGCCGCACGCGAGTTCGTTTCCCTGCTGCCGCAAGGACAGCAGTGGCAACTGGACTGGAGCGATTATCCGCCGGCGATGGCGGTGGAGGAGCGACTGTCCCGCCTGTGCTGGCGCCTGCTGCAGGCGCAGCAGGCAGGGGCGACGGTGGTGCTGAACCTGCCGCAACAGCAGCTGTTGCTGGCGGACGGCGCCATCACCCCCGGTCTGCTGGCGCTGGCGCAGTTTGGAGTGCGTGATGCCAGCTAGTGCGCTGCGGCTGCCGGCCTTCGCGGTACTGACGGCGCTGGCGCTGACCAGCTTGCCGTTGTTTTTCTACCTGCCAGGTTGGGTGCCGCTGCTGTTTGCCTTGCTGCTGGCCTGGCGTGGCACGCTGGTGTGGCGGCAGCGCGAGTTGCCCTCCCGGCTATGGCTGCTGCTGGGCGTGCTGCTGCCGGTGCTGGCGTTGTGGCTGACGCTACGCACGCTGGTTGGCCGCGAAGGCGGGGTCGCCTTCCTGCTGCTGCTGGTGGCTGGCAAGGCGCTGGAAACCCGCGACCGCCGCGACTGGCGGGTGCTGCTGGCAGCTGGCTTCTTTCTGGCTTCCACGCCGCTGCTGTTCGAGCAGGGGCCGCTGGCTGCCGCCTGGCTGGTGCTGAGCCTGTTTGCGCTGACCTGGGCCATGGTGCTGCTGGCAGGCGAAGATGCCCGGGTCAGCCCGCGTCTGGCGGCGCGCGTGCTGCTGCTGTCCTTCCCGGTGATGCTGGTGCTGTTCGTGGTCATGCCGCGCCTGCCCGGCCCGCTGTGGAGCATGCCTACCGAGGACAAACGCGCTACCACCGGCCTGGCCGACAGCATGAGCCCTGGCAGCGTTGGCCGCATGATTCCTTCCCGCGAGCCGGCGTTCACCGCGCAATTCTTCGGCCGCCAGCCGCTGGCGGCGCAGCTGTACTGGCGGGTGATGGTGTTCGATCAGTTCGACGGGGAGAGCTGGAACGCGGGCTTCCTGCCGTATTCGGTGCCCAGCCGGCTGCCGGCCGAGCGTCCGCTGCTGCGCTATGACGTGGTGGCGGAGCCGTACCGCGGGTTGTTGCCGCAGCTGGAGCAGGCCAGCGAGGTCGGTGACGGGGTGCGGCTGGTGTCGCAACAGCGCCTGCGTCGCAATGATGTCGGCAACAATAGCCGGCTGCGTTACCGGCTCGGCAGCCTGGCCAGCGATTATTACCTGGAGGACATGTCGCCGCGGGTGCAGCAGATATATCTGCGGCTGCCGGCGGGCAACCCGCGGACCTTGTCTGCTGCGCAAGGCTTGGCCGCCGGCTTTCCCGAGCCGCAGGCGCGGCTGGCGGCGCTGCAGCAATGGCTGCAGGCGCAGGGCCTGCGTTACACGCTGAGCCCGCCGCAGCTGCAAGGCGATGTGGTGGATGGTTTCCTGTTTGGGAGTCGGCAGGGCTTTTGCGAGCATTTCGCCTCCGCCTTTACTGTGCTGGCGCGGGCGGCCGGCATTCCGGCGCGGGTGGTGGTGGGGTTTCAGGGCGGGGAGTTCAATCCGGGCGGCGCGTTCTGGCTGGTTCGTTCCTCGGATGCGCATGCCTGGAGCGAGGTCTGGCTGGCTGGGCGCTGGCAGCGGGTGGACCCCACCGCGCTGGTGGCACCGCAGCGCAGTGTCGCCGGTATCGAGCAGGCGCTGCCGGCGGCGGCGCCGGCCATGCCCTTGCTGGGCGGGCGCCCCCCGGACTGGCTGCGCTGGACGACGCAGCAATGGCAGGCGGCCAGCTTTGGCTGGCAGCGCTGGGTGGTGGGCTATGACGCGGAACGGCAGCGCTCGCTGTTTCAGCGCCTGGGGCTGGATGGGGTCTCGGTAAGCGCGGTCTTGCTGTTGCTGGGCGGCGGTATGGCGCTGGTGCTGGTGCCGCTGGCGTGGTGGCTGCTGCGGCGCCAGCGTCGCACGCTGCCGGCAGCGCAATTGGCTTGGCAGCAGCTGCTGCGCCGGTTGCGGCGCGCGGGGATTGCCGCGCGCGACAGCGATACCGCCAGCCAGTTGCTGGAAAAGGCACAGGGGTTGGCCGCAGCGGATTACCAGCAGCTGGACGCGCTGCTGCAGCAGTGGCAGCGCTGGCAGTATGCACCGCAACCGCGCACCGATGCCGCTCAGCAGTGGCGGCGGCAGCTGCGCCAGTTTCGGCCGCGGCGCACGGGTTGAAAACAACATCGCCGCTAGCAGGCTAGCGGCGATGGGATGAGGCCTGCGGCGGGTGGGGCTAGATGAGGAAATCCTTGGTGACACCACGGCGACGCAGGATGCGCCGCAGGTGTTCCAGCCCTTCGATCTGGATCTGGCGTACCCGCTCGCGGGTCAGGCTCAGTGCGCTGGCCAGCTCCTCCAGCGTGCAGACCTCGTGGCCGTTCAGGCCGTAGCGGCGTTCGATCACCATGCGCTGCTTGTCGGTGAGCTGTGCCAGCCATTCGTGCACGAAGTGCTCGATCTGCGCATTGTGCAGCTGGATGTCCGGCTCTTCGTGCTGCTCGTCCGGGATCGACTCGCCAATGGACAGCATCGGATCGATGTCCAGCGGCGCATCCAGCGAGGCCATGCGTTCGTTCAGGTTCAGTACCTTGCGCACCTCTTCCACCGTCTTGCCGGTCAGGTGCGCGATGTCCTCTATGGTCGGTTCGCGTCCCATCTGGCTTTCCAGGTGGCGCGAGGCGCGCAGGTAGACGTTGAGTTCCTTGATGACATGTACCGGCAGGCGGATGGTGCGCGACTGGTTCATGATCGCGCGCTCGATGCTCTGGCGAATCCACCAGGTGGCATAGGTGGAGAAGCGGAAGCCGCGTTCCGGATCGAACTTCTCCAGCGCGTGCATCAGACCGATATTGCCTTCCTCGATCAGGTCGAGCAGGGCCAGGCCGCGGTTGATGTAGTGTTTGGCGATGTTCACAACCAGGCGCAGGTTGTGCTCGATCATCTTCTGCCGAGCGGTGAAGTCACCCTGCACTACGCGACGAGCCAGTGCGACCTCCTCGCTCGGGGTCAGCAGCGCATTGCTACCGATATCGTTGAGGTAGATCTGGGTAACGTCGGCGATCTCCTCGTATTCCTTGGCAGCAGCGGTCTCCTCGGCCTCTTCGGCTTCGGTGCGCAGCCCGGTTTCCGCTTCGGCCTCTTCGTCCAGTACTTCTTCCAGCAGGTCCAGTTCGTCGCTCATGATATTCCCCCCGCTTGTGTTAGGACTCAAGACGGGGATTAGCCGTCATGAGTGCTGTTCCAGGTACTTGCTTGGGTCTACAGGCTTGCCGAGTTGGCGGATCTCGAAGTGCAGTTTGGTCTGATCCGTGTCGGTATTACCCATCTCGGCGATCTTCTGCCCTTTTTTGACCGTCTGACCTTCCTTCACCAGCAGCTGGCTGTTGTGGGCATAGGCGGACAGGAATGTTTTGTCGTGGCGCAGGATGATGAGCTTGCCGTAGCCACGCAGACCGTTACCGCTGTACACCACCTTGCCATCGGCTGCCGCCACTACGGGTTGCCCCGCCTTGCCGCCGATGTCCAGCCCTTTGTTCTGATCAGAGAAGCCCCTGATCACGCTACCTTGCGTCGGCCAGCCCCAGACCGGGCCGGCTGTCTTGGCCTTGTCGTCGGCACCGTTGTTGGCCGGTGCTGCTGACGGTGCGGAGGCTTCTGCCTTGGCGCTGGCCACTGGCGTCGATGCAGCGACCGGTGCCGGGCTTGCCGCTTTGCCATTGCCTTCGCTTTGGGCCGGGAGACTCTTGCTGGCCTCCTCCGAGTAAGGCAGTTTCAAGGCTTTTGGATAGCGCTTGATTTCTGCCCCGTTTGCCGTTGGCACCGAGCTGGTCGGTGCCTTGGCATCAACCGGCACTTGCCCGTTGGCCGGTTTGGTTTCGACTGGCTTGCCCGCCACCGTGGCAACAGCTGCCGGTGCGGTGGTGGCTCCGGGTGGCGTCAGGCGCAATACCTGGCCTACCTTGATGTTGAAGCCGTCCAAGTTGTTCCACTCGGCCAGATCCTGGTAACGCAGGCCGTTGTTGACGGCGATGCGGTACACGGTTTCACCTGGCTGGACCGTGTGGGTTGTTTTCCCAGTTGCCACCGCTCTGGGTTGCGGGCTGCCACCAATGGCAATCGCTTGCGTTGTCGCCTTGCTGCTGTTGTTGCCTACCGCTGCCGCTTGGCTGCCACCGGTGCCATGCAGCACAGAAGGTTGGCCGCGAACAATCTGGGCCGGCGTATCCTGCTGCAGTTGCGCACATGCGCTCAGCAGCAGGGCGGCTAACAGCGGGCTAAAGCGAGTAATCTGTTGGGTTAGCGAAGAATTTTGCATTGGTTGACAATTTATATGCCAGCATCCCATACAAAGTAAATTGTCTGGCAACGCTGAGTGAAAGGGGTGTTGCGTTTTTGCCTTGCATCACTGCTTGCCGGGCAGCAGGGGAACGAATTTGGCGGCTTCCAGCTTGGTTTTGCGGATGCCCTCGGCTGTTTTCTCATACAGCCACAGGTGCTGCTCCTGCTGATCGCCCACCGGCAGGATCAACCGGCCGCCATCCGCCAGTTGCGCCAGCAACGGTGCCGGTACCTGGCGCGCCGCTGCGGTGATGATGATGCCGTCGAACGGGGCGATATCGGGCAGGCCCAGATGGCCGTCGCCATGCACCAGCCGGGCGTGTACCAGCTTGGCATTGCGCAGGTTCTGTCTGGCTTTGTCCAGAATGCCGGCCAGACGTTCAATCGAGAACACCTGGGCGCCGGTTTTCAGCAGCACCGCAGTCTGGTAGCCGCAGCCGGTGCCGATCTCCAAAATCTTGCCTGGCATGGCCCGGCCTTCCAGCAGCTTTTCGGTCATGCGTGCCACGGTCAGCGGCTGCGAGATGGTTTGCCCCTGGCCGATAGGCAGCGACACGTCATCGTAGGCACGAGTGGCCAGTGCCTGGTCGATGAACAGGTGACGCGGTACCTCGAACATGGCGGCCAGCACGCGTTCATCGGTAATGCCCTGCTGGCGCAGGCGCTCCACCATGCGCATGCGGGTGCGTTCCGACAGCATGCCGTAGTTATTGCCTGCTGCTACTAGGGATTGAGCCATGTTTTGATTGCACCCAGTTGGTCACGGGCTGTCAGGTCGATCATCAGCGGGGTGATGGAAACCTGTTTGCGGCGGATGGCGCTGAAATCGGTGCCATCGCCGGCGTCCTGCTCCGGTCCCACCGGCCCCACCCAGTACACGGTGTCGCCGCGCGGGTTGTGCGCGCGGATGACCGGTTCGGCCATGTGGCGGCGGCCAAGTCGTGTAACTTCATGGCCGCCCAGTGAGTCCAGCGGGAGGTCGGGAACGTTGACATTCAGCAGCATCGGGCTGGCGAACGGCTTGGCAATGAAGCGTTGCACCAGATCGCTGGCGACCTGGGCGGCGGTGTCGAAATGATTGTTCTTGCCGGCGAGGGAGAAGGCAATTGCCGGGATGCCCAGCAGGAAGCCCTCAGTGGCGGCGGCCACGGTACCGGAGTAGAGCGTGTCCTCCCCCATATTGGGGCCGTGGTTGATGCCGGAAACCACCAGATCCGGGCGCTGCTCCAGAAAGCCGGTTACCGCCACGTGCACGCAGTCGGTTGGCGTGCCGTTGACATAGTAGAAACCGTTGGCGGCTTTTTTCACCGACAGCGGGCGATCCAGCGTCAGCGAGTTGCTGGCACCGCTGCGATCTCGTTCGGGAGCGACAACTACCACCTCGGCCAACTTGCTCAGGCTGGCGGCCAGGGCGGCCAGGCCGGGGGCAAAATAGCCATCATCATTGCTGATCAGAATTCTCATGTCGCTCTTCCATCCAGATGGACTGATTGTATCCATCTCCGGGCGCGACGGGAACCTTGTGCCGCAAGTGAAACAGCCCGCCGAGGGGCGGGCTGTGATGGCGATGGATCAGCGGTAGTAGCGCTGGCTGAATTCCAGCATCCGCTCGATCGGCAGGCGGGCTGCGTCCATCTCCGCCTCGCTCAGGTAGTCGATGCGGGTGCCGATGCCCTGCTGTGCGCGCTTCACCGACTCGATGGTGTTCATCTTCATGTATGGACAGGAGTTGCACTGGCAACCGGCGTAGATCGGCGCCTGGCGGATGTCCAGGTCCGGGCGCGCCAGGCGCATGTTGTACAGGATGCCGTCCTCGGTGGCGACGAAGATCACGTCGCTCACGTCGCCGCTGTAGGCCTTCACCCAGTTGAGCATGCCGGAAGTGGAGCCGACGTACTCGGCGCGTTTCAGCACCGGCAGCGGGCTTTCCGGGTGGGCGATCAGGTGCGCCGGGGTGGCGCTGGCGCTCAGCGCCTCGTCCAGCGCCGCCTCGTTGAACTTGTCGTGCACCTCACACACCGCCGACCACAGCGGCATGTTGTAGCCGTACTGGTAGTTGAGGTAGGCGCCCATATTGCGGTCCGGCGAGAAGATCACCTGTTTGCCCTGCTGGTACAGGTCGGCAATGATGTCGTCCACATTGCGGCTGGTGACGATCCAGTCGGAGATGGCCTTGTGCGCGGCGGAGGAGTTGATATAAGACACATGCACGTGGTCCGGGTAGCTTTCCCGCCACTGTTGCAGTGCCGCAACGTCGGTCTGGGTAACCAGCGAACAGGTGGAGCCGGCATCCGGCAGGATCACCTCGGCCTGTGGGTTGAGGATCTTGGCGGTTTCCGCCATGAAGCGCACGCCGGCGAAGACGATGATGTCGGCGTTGGATTCACGGGCGAACAGGGACAGTTCCAGGCTGTCGCCGACCTTGTCGGCCATTTGCTGGATTTCCGGCTGGGTGTAGTAGTGGGCGAGGGTGACGACGCGTTTGCTCATGTGCTGCTCCCGGGAGGGAAGGCCTCTGCTGAATCGGGGTTATCATTTGATGCGGCGCAACATAAGTTGCCCGCCGAATCGGGAAGATTAGCAATAATAGACCGCCAACGCTACTGGCCGGCCGCGCTTGATGCCGCCGGCAAGCTGCGGCCAACGTTGGCAACTCGTTGCCATGAAAGCATTTTATGCCGGGCAGTGCACGTGGGTGGCTGCCTGTGTTAACCGGGATACCGCATCATGAAACCGCACTACCTGACGCCACTGTTTTCCCCCCGCAATGTCGCCGTGGTCGGCGCCAGCGACACGCCGGGCTCGGTAGGGCAGGCGGTGTTCGCCAACCTGCTGGCGGGCAACTTCCAGGGCAAGCTGTACCCGGTGAACCTGAACCACAAGGTGGTGGGCGGCATCCCGGCGCAGCCGTCGGTGAAGCTGATCGATGGCCCGGTGGACATGGCGGTGGTCACCACTGCGCTGCGCAGCCTGCCCGCCATCGTCAAGGACTGCGGCAAGAAGGGGGTGAAGGGCATCCTGCTGGCCAAGGATTTCGCCGATTCCGAGGAGCAGGAGCGTGCCGCGCTGGCCGAGGCGCTGTCTATCGCCAAGCACTACGGTATTCGTATTCTCGGCCCCAACGTGCTGGGGCTGATGCGGCCGGTGGCCGGCTTCAACGCCAGCAACTACAACAGCCGGGTGCGCGCCGGCAACCTGGCGCTGGTGTCGCAGTCATCGGCGCTGTGCACGGCGATGCTGGACTGGGCCGACAGCAAGGGCATCGGCTTCTCCAGCGTGGTGTCGGTGGGCGAAGCGCTGGATGTGGAGTTCGGCGAGATTCTGGATTACCTGGTGGCGGACAACTTCACCCAGGGCATCCTGCTGCACGTGCATCACGTGCATGACGCGCGCCGCTTCATGAGCGCGCTGCGCGCCGCGGCGCGTACCAAGCCGGTGGTGGTGGTGAAGTCCGGCCGTTACGAGGACGACGTCACCGGCCTGACCCATTCCTCCAACCTGGTGGAAAGCGGCGACGTGTTCGACGCCGCGCTGTCGCGCGCCGGTGTGCTGCGGGTGTCTACCATCGCGCAGCTGTTCACCGCCGCCAAGGTGCTGGCGGCCAACTACCGGGTGCAGGGGCGGCGCCTCGCCATCGTCACCAACGGTATTGGCCCCGGTGTGCTGGCGGCGGACAGTGCCTATATGTACGGCGTGGAGCTGGCCAAACTGTCCGACGCCTCGATGGCGCTGCTGAACGATGCCTTGCCGGCCAACTGGTCGCACGGCAACCCGGTGGACATCATCGGCGACGCCAGCCCGGTGCGCTTCCGTACCGCGGTGAAGGTCTGCCTCGACGACCCGAATGTCGACGGCGTGCTGGTGATCTTCACGCCGCAGGCCGGCACCGACCACCTGACCACCGCGCAGCTGATGGTCGGCCTGCAGCGCGAGTCCAGCAAGCCGATGTTCCTGTCCTGGCTGGGCGATGCCAAGGTATCGGAAAGCCGCGAGCTGTTCTCCAAGGCCAAGTGTGCGCATTTCCGCGCGCCGGAATTCGCCATCGAGGTGTTCCGCAACCTGGCGTCCTACCACCATAACCAGCAGATGCTGCTGCAGACGCCGGCACCGCTGGAAGGTGCCCTGGTAGTGCCGGACGTGTCGCGTGCCCGCGCGGTGATCGCCGCGGCCAAGCAGCAGGGGCGGGCGGTGCTGTCCGAGCGCGAGAGCAAGGAGGTGCTGGCGGCGTTCCATATCCCGGTGAACCCGGCGCGCCTGGCGCGCGACGCCGATGAGGCGGCAAGGTTGGCCGCAGACATCGGCTACCCGGTGGTGCTGAAGATCGACTCGCCGGACATCATCTACAAGTCCGATGTCGGCGGCGTGGAGCTGAATATCGCCAACGAACCCAGCCTGCGCGAGGCCTACGCCGCCATCCTGGCGCGCGCGCAGGCGGCGCGGCCGGATGCGCGCATCGAAGGTATTTCGGTGCAGCCGATGCGCAAGCGGCGCAACGCGCGTGAGCTGATGGTAGGGGTGACCCACGATGCCTCGTTCGGGCCGGTGATCACCTTCGGCGCCGGCGGCATCGCGGTGGAGGTGATGCAGGACCGTGCGCTGAGCCTGCCGCCGGTCAACCAGTATCTGGTCGAGCGCATGATAGACAAGACCCGTATCGGCAAGATTCTCGGCCCGTTCAAGAACATGCCGGCGGTGGAGATGGAGGCGCTGAAGAGCGTGCTGCTGCACGTGTCGGAGCTGGTGTGCGAGCTGCCGGAAGTGCGCGAGATGGACATCAACCCGGTGATGGCGGACGAGCAGGGCGTGCTGGCGCTTGATGCGCGCATCATCATTCAGCCCTTGCCGGCGCGCAGCAAGCCGTACGGTCACATGGCCATCATGCCGTACCCGATGCACATGGTGCATTGCTCGATGCTGAAGGATGGCACGCCGGTGATCATCCGCCCGGTGCGGCCGGAGGATGCGCACATGCAACAGGAGTTCGTGCGCAATCTGTCGGAGGAAAGCCGCTACAACCGCTACATGTCCAGCATCAAGCAGCTGTCGCAATCGATGCTGGTGCGCTTCACCCAGCTGGACTACGACCGCGAGATGGCGCTGGCGATGATACGCGAGGCCGACGGCGTGGAAGAGCAGCTGGCAGTGGCACGCTACGTCACCGATCCGGACAACGAGAGCTGCGAATTCGCGCTGGAGGTGGCCGACCACTGGCAGGGCAAGGGCATCGGCGTGATCCTGATGAACGCGCTGTTCGACGCCGCGCGCGAGCAGGGGCTGAAAGTGATGGTGGGCGAGGTGCTGGCCGGCAACAAGGGCATGCTCAAACTCATGACCCGGCTGGGTTTTGGCGTGCAGGTACATCCGGAGGACCGGGCACTCACCATCGTGACCAAAAACCTGTCGCCGGAGCCGCCTGCGCCGTCGGTCCAATAAGCGCTTGCGGCGTAAGGGAAAAATGCCATAGAATCGGGGGCTTTTCTACGAATCCGAATTTTTAGGGATAATCGACAATGGTAGTTATTCGCCTGTCTCGCGGCGGTTCCAAGAACCGTCCGTTCTACAACGTGGTTGTAACCGACTCCCGCAACCGTCGTGACGGCCGCTTCATCGAGCGTCTGGGTTTCTACAACGCCGTAGCCAACGACAAGCAGGAGCGCGTTCGTCTGGCCATGGACCGCGTGAACCACTGGATCGGTGTTGGCGCCCAGGTGTCCGACGCTGTTGCCAAGCTGCTGAAAGAGCAGTCCAAAGCTGCCTGATTTTGTAATTAGGTCAGTAAGGAAGCAAGGCGCATGCGTGACGCAGATCTAGTGGTAATGGGGTTCGTCCGCGGCGCCTTTGGTGTTCGTGGCTGGGTGAAAGTCCAGGCAGACACCGAAAATACCGATAGCCTGTTCGACTACCCGCAGTGGTGGTTGAAGCAGAAAAACGGCGAATGGAAGGCTTTCACTTTCGAAGACGGTGCCATCCAGCCCAAGGCGCTGGTGGTGAAGTTCGAGGAAGTGGACGATCGCGATGTGGCGGAAGCCATGCGCGGCATGCAGGTGGCGATTCCGCGCGAATTGCTGCCCAAGCCTCCGGCGGATGAGTATTACTGGATTGATTTGATTGGCCTCGAAGTGGTCAACCGCGAGAACATCGTGTTGGGCAAAGTGACCGACCTGATGGAAACCGGTGCCAACGACGTTCTGGTTGTCCGTGGTGAAACGGATGAGCGGCTGATACCTTTTGTGTCGGATTACATTGTCGATGTTGATCTGGCCGCAAAACGCATCACCGTGGACTGGGGCCTGGATTATTAATGCAGCTTGATGCCATTACGCTGTTCCCGGAAATGTTCGACTCGCTGACCCGCTTCGGGGTAACCCGGCGGGCGCTGGAACAGACGATCTGGCAGTTTGGCGCCTGGAATCCGCGCGACTTCACTACCGACAATTACCACACCGTGGACGATCGCCCTTATGGCGGTGGCCCAGGCATGGTGATGATGGTGGAGCCGCTGGAAAAAGCCATTGCCGCGGCCAAGGCCCGGCAGGCGGCGCAGGGTGTCGAGCAAAGCCACGTCATTTACCTGTCGCCGCAAGGCAGTCGCCTGACGCATGCCAAGGCAGCGGAACTGGCGCAAAAGCCAGGGCTGATCCTGCTGTGCGGGCGTTACGAAGGTATCGACGAGCGCCTGATCGACAGCGCAGTCGACGAAGAAATCTCGGTCGGGGATTACGTGCTGTCCGGTGGCGAACTACCTGCCATGGTGTTGATGGATGCCGTGCTGCGTTTGTTGCCCGGCGTGCTCAACGATGCGCAGTCCGCGTATGAAGATTCGTTCGTGAACGATCTGCTGGATTGCCCGCACTACACCCGGCCGGAAGAATATCGTGGTGTACGGGTGCCGGATGTCCTGATGTCCGGCAATCACGCCATGATCGCCAAGTGGCGACTGAAGCAATCCCTGGGGCGCACTTTCGAGCGCCGTCCCGAATTGCTGGCGTCGCGCACATTGACCAAACAGGAATCTCGGCTGCTGGCGGAGTACCAGCAGGAACAAGATTCCAGCAAAAACAAGGAGCATTAACATGGATCTGATCCAGCAACTGGAACAGGAAGAAATCGCCCGTCTGGGTAAAACCATCCCTGAATTTGCACCGGGCGATACCGTTATCGTTCAGGTAAAAGTAAAGGAAGGTAACCGCGAGCGTCTGCAGGCTTACGAAGGCGTGGTAATCGCCAAGCGTAGCCGCGGTCTGAACAGCTCCTTCATCGTGCGCAAACTGTCTTCCGGCGAAGGCGTTGAGCGTACTTTCCAGACTTTCTCCCCGCTGGTAGCTTCCATCGAAGTGAAGCGCCGTGGTGACGTACGTCGCGCCAAGCTGTACTACCTGCGTGGTCGTACCGGCAAGTCCGCACGTATCAAGGAAAAACTGGTTCGCAAGTAAGCCGTTACGGTTGACTTGTCGTACCCTGAAAGCGCCGGCAGCTGCCGGCGCTTTTTTCATGTCCAACGTTGGCCGCAGCAGATGACGGTAGCCACTTCTCTCCATCTCGACACTTTCCTCGACACGCTGTGGCTGGCCGACAACTTGTCGGCCAACACCCTGGCAGCCTATCGCCGCGACCTGCTGCGCCTGGAGCAGGCGTTGCAGCCGTATGGCCATAACCTGGACAGCGCCGACACCCCGGCGCTGGAGCAGGTGATGCTGCAGCTGATCGACACCGACAAGCCGGCCACCCGCGCGCGGCGGCTGTCCGCCGCGCGCCGCTTCTACCACTACCTGTGCCAGCAGAAGCTGCGCGACGACGACCCCACCGTGCACCTGCAGGCGCCGCGGCTGGGGCTGCGCCTGCCCGGCGCGCTGTCGGAAGGGCATGTCGAGGCGCTGCTGGCGGCGCCGGAGGTGGACACCACGCTGGGGCTGCGCGATCGCGCGCTGATCGAGACGCTGTACGCCACCGGCCTGCGCGTCAGCGAGCTGGTGGGGTTGACCCTGCCGCAGCTGCAGCTGGGCGAAGGCTATGTGCGCATCGTCGGCAAGGGCAACAAGGAGCGGCTGGTGCCACTGGGCGAGGTGGCCGAGGACTGGCTGCGGCGCTACCTGGCGGATAGCCGGCCGCTGATCATGGGCGCGGCGCGCAGCGAGGACCTGTTCGTCAGCAACCGCAAGCAGGCGATGACACGGCAGATGGCCTGGCACCTGATCGTCAAATACGGCCGCCAGGCCGGCATTCCGCCATTGTCGCCGCACACCCTGCGCCACGCCTTTGCCACCCACCTGGTGAACCACGGCGCCGACCTGCGCGTGGTACAGCTGCTGCTGGGCCACGCCAGCCTGTCCACTACCCAGATCTACACCCACGTCGCGCGCGAGCGGCTGAAGGCGCTGCACGCGATGCACCATCCGCGCGGCTGAAGCCGAGCCTGGGGCGGAGCATGGCTGCGCGCGCGACGCCGCCGCTGCCGGGGCCGAGGTTTGCGGCCAACGTTGGCCGCAATAAAAAAACGCCCCGCAATGCGGGGCGTTGTTGCGTCGGCAGACAGCGTTTACACGGTGGCTTCGGCCAGCTCGCCAAAGTTCAGCGCCACCTTGCCTTCGGCATCCAGGTCCACCGTCACGTCGCCGCCATGTGCCAGCCTGCCGAACAGCAGCTCGTCGGCCAGCGCCTTGCGGATGGTGTCCTGGATCAGGCGTGCCATCGGGCGCGCGCCCATCAGCGGGTCGAAGCCGTGCTTGGCCAGGTGCTTGCGCAGCGTGTCGCTGAAGTGGATGTCCACTTTCTTGTCCGACAGCTGGTGCTCCAGCTGCATCAGGAACTTGTCCACCACCTGCAGGATGATCACCTCGTCCAGCATGCGGAACGGGATGATGGCATCCAGCCGGTTGCGGAATTCTGGGCTGAACAGGCGTTTGATGTCGGCCATCTCGTCGCCGGTCTGCTTGCTGCCGGTGAAGCCGATCGAGGCCTTGGACAGCGACTCGGCGCCGGCGTTGGTGGTCATGATGATCACCACGTTACGGAAGTCCGCCTTGCGACCGTTGTTGTCGGTCAGCGTGCCGTGGTCCATCACCTGCAGCAGCACGTTGAAAATGTCCGGATGCGCCTTCTCGATCTCGTCCAGCAGCAGTACCGCGTACGGATGCTTGTTGATCTGCTCGGTGAGCAGGCCGCCCTGCTCGAAGCCGACGTAGCCCGGCGGCGCGCCGATCAGCCGCGACACCGCGTGGCGCTCCATGTACTCGGACATGTCGAAGCGGATCAGCTCCACCCCCAGGAAATAGGCCAGCTGCTTGGCCACCTCGGTCTTGCCCACCCCGGTCGGGCCGGAGAACAGGAAGGAGCCGATCGGCTTCTGCGGGTTGCCGAGGCCGGAGCGCGACATCTTGATGGCGGCGGCCAGCGCATCGATGGCCTTGTCCTGGCCGAACACCACGTTCTTCAGGTCGCGGTCCAGGTTCTTCAGCACGTTGCGGTCGTCGCTGGAGATGGTCTTGGCCGGAATGCGCGCGATCTTGGCAATGATGTCCTCGATCTCGCCCTTGTTGATCACCTTCTTCTGCCGCGACTTGGGCAGGATCTTCTGCGCCGCGCCGGCTTCGTCGATCACGTCGATGGCCTTGTCCGGCAGATGGCGGTCGTTGATGTAGCGCGCCGATAGCTCGGCGGCGGTCGACAGTGCGGCCAACGTGTACTTCACGCCATGGTGCGCCTCGAAGCGGCTCTTCAGCCCCTTCAGGATCTCGATGGTCTGTTCCACCGACGGTTCCGGCACGTCGATCTTCTGGAAGCGGCGCGACAGCGCGCTGTCTTTCTCGAAGATGCCGCGGTACTCGCCGTAGGTGGTGGCGCCGATGCAGCGCAGGCTGCCGTTGGACAGCGCCGGCTTCAGCAGGTTGGATGCGTCCAGCGTGCCGCCGGAGGCCGCGCCGGCCCCGATCAGGGTGTGGATCTCGTCGATGAACAGGATGGCGTGGCTGTCCTCGGCCAGCTGCTTGATCACCTGTTTCAGGCGCTGCTCGAAATCGCCGCGGTATTTGGTGCCGGCCAGCAGCGCGCCCATGTCCAGCGAGTACACGGTGGCGCGGGTCAGCACCTCCGGCACTTCGCCGGCAACGATGCGGCGGGCCAGGCCTTCGGCGATGGCGGTCTTGCCGACGCCGGCCTCACCCACCAGCAGCGGGTTGTTCTTGCGGCGGCGGCACAGGATCTGGATCACGCGTTCCACTTCCTGCTCGCGGCCGATCAACGGGTCGATCTTGCCGTCGCGCGCCTGCTGGTTCAGGTTCTGGGTGTAGTTTTCCAGCGCGCCACCCGGCGAGCCGTTGCCATCCTCCCCTTCGCTCTCGCTACTGTCGTGGTGATCCTGGCTGCCGGAACTGGAGGTCGGCTTGGAGCTTTGCTTGGTAATGCCGTGGGAAATGAAGTTCACCACGTCCAGGCGCGAAATGCCTTGCTGGTGCAGGTAATACACGGCGTGCGAATCCTTTTCGCCGAAGATGGCGACCAGGATGTTGGCCCCGGTGACTTCCTTCTTGCCGGAAGACTGCACGTGCAGGATGGCGCGCTGGATCACGCGCTGGAACCCCAGTGTGGGCTGGGTTTCCACATCGGCATCGCCGGGCACGGTGGGGGTGTGTTCGTCGATAAAGTCGGTCAGCTGTTTCTTCAGCTGCTCGATATTGGCACCGCAGGCACGCAGGACTTCGGCCGCAGACGGATTGTCGGTCATCGCCAAGAGCAGGTGCTCAACGCTGATGAATTCATGCCGCTTGCGCCGTGCATCCATGAACGCCATGTGCAGGCTTACTTCCAGTTCCTGGGCAATCATCAGTTTTCCTCCATGACACACTGCAGCGGATGCTGGTGCGTCTGTGCGTGCTGCAAAACTTGTGCAACTTTGGTGGCAGCAATGTCTTTGGTGTAAACACCACAAAGGCCCCTGCCTTCATTGTGGACCTGCAACATGACGCGGGTGGCTTTTTCCGCATCCATGTGGAAGAAGTGCTGCAAGACTTCCACCACAAAATCCATCGGGGTGAAATCGTCGTTTAACAACAATACCTTATATAGCGGTGGCGGATTCGCCCGGACCTTGCTGGCCTCGGTCGAGACATCATCCTTGTACTGCGTAGACATGGGAACCTTCTGCGAATTCGCGCTCAATTCAATTTTGGTTCGGGCAGGGGCTTTTTCAAGGTCTGCCGCTTTCTATTGCATTGTCTTGACGTTGTCACAGGCGAAGCGTAGAAAGGCAATCGGTGTTCCGCTGCGACGTGTCAGCCGTATGCATTACTGTACCTGCTGCTGCGCGCCAGCTCTCAATAATTTGCAGGCCTCACCAGCCTGCTACCGTCTACTTGAGGTTTAGTGACACATGGCAACTGGTATCGTTAAGTGGTTCAACGACGCTAAAGGTTTTGGTTTCATCACTCCGGACGAGGGTGGTGAAGACCTGTTTGCACATTTCTCCGCAATCAATGTGCAAGGCTTCAAGTCGCTGGCCGAAGGTCAGCGCGTAAGCTTCGAAGTGACCCAAGGCCCGAAGGGCAAGCAGGCGTCCAACATCCAGAAGGCGTAATTTTTACGCAAGCTGCATGAAAAACCCCGCATCCGAGGATGCGGGGTTTTTTTGCGTCCGGCATTCAGGCCGGTTGCCAGCCGCTCCGGCGGCGCGGGTACAGCTGGCGTTGCAGTGCCAGCATGGTGACGATGCCGACCGTGGTGAGCACCAGCCACGGCAGCGCCGGCGTGTTGCCGGCACGCGAGATGTCCAGCAGCCAGCCGCCGCCCAGGTAGCCGGCGGCGCCGCCCAGCGCCAGCCCCAGGCGGCTGGTGCCGGTGTAGCCGGCGCGGGCGTCGTTGCTGGCCATGCCGGCCAGCAGCGTTTCGCGTGCCGGCTCGGTGATCAGCGAGCCGATATAGAACAGCGCCAGGATCACGAAGGCCGGCAGCGGCTGGCGCACCATGCTCATCAGCAGCAGGCTGAGGCTCATCAGACCGATGCCGCACAGGATGCGCCCGGCCGGGGTGAAATGGCGCTCGCCCAGCCGGGCCAGCGGGTACAGCAGGCTGAGCGACAGCACCGTTTCCAGCGCATACATCCAGCCCACTGCCTGGTTGCTGCCACTGAGCTGCTTCAACACCACCGGCACCAGTAGCATGATCTGCACCCCCAGCGCGTAGTAGCCGCTTAGCGTTAGCACCAGCCGCATATAGCGCTTGTCGGCCAGTACGGTACGCATCGATGCCAGCGGCGAAGTGCGGCGCGCGGTGACGCGATAGGCTGGCAGTAGCCACAGGTTGGCCGCAGCCGCCAGCACGAAGATGGCGCAGCCACCCATGCCCACCCACCAGAAGTCGAAATGCAGCAGCCAGGAGCCGATCATGGCACCGGCCACCCCGGCGGCGCTTTCTACCATCATCAGCAGGCTGTAGAAGCGGCTGCGCTCTGCCGGGCGCGTCAGCTTGATCACCAGTGCCGAGCGCGGCGGGTCGAACAGCGTGCCGCCCAGCCCGGACAGCACACAGGAAAATACCAGCAGGGCGGCACTGTCGGCCTCGGCCATCACGGCAAAACCGGCGGCGCGCAGCAGCATGCCGGCCACGATCAGTGGCCGGGCGCCGTAACGGTCGGCCAGCGAACCGCCCAGCAGCCCCAGGCCCTGCTGCAGCAACTGGCGCACGGCCAGCGCCAGGCCGACAGCGGCGGCGGCCCAGCCCAGCTGGTCGACAAAGTGCAGGCTGATCAGCGGGAACACGATGAAGAAGCCGAATACCACCAGCGCGGTGTCCAGAAAAATGAAGTAGCGCCCCAGGCGCCGTGCCTGTGCCATGCGTGCCATGATCGCTCCATGCCCTGAATTGGTGCCCTATTGTCATGGTGCAGCAGCTATCATTGAAGCCGTTAACAGCTAATATTTCCTATTGGTTTTGCTTATGGCTATTTCGATAGACGATCTGGCGCTGCTGCTAGATATCGTCGCCTGCGGCAGCTTCAGCCAGGCAGCGGCGCGGCGCGGCTGGTCGCAGCCGCAGGTGAGCCAGCGCATCGCCGCGCTGGAGCAGGAAATCGGCACCCGGCTGTTCCTGCGCCATCGCCGTGGCGCGGTGGCCACTGCCGCCTGTCAGGCGTTTCTGCCCGCCGCCCGTGCCGCGCTGGCGGCGCTGGAGGAGGGTCGCAAGGCGGTGCAGGGCGCGCCGGCGCTGCCGCGGCTGACGCTGGCCAGCCTGCCGTCGCTGGCGTCGGTGATCTTCGGTCCGGTGCTGCTGGCGCTGGCCGAGGCGCCGTTCGAGATCCGCTGCAGCACCGACCACTCGCCGGCCATCATGGAGCGGCTGCTCACCGGCACCGCCGAGGTGGGCTTCGTGCTGAAATGCCCGCCGATGGCCGGTATCCAGATGGAGCGCATCTGGTGCTCGCCCATCGTGCCGGTGGTGCACAAGCGCCACCCGCTGGCGCGTGCCGGCGTGCTGACGCTGGCCGAGGTGGCCAACCAGCGGCTGGCGCCGCAGTTCTGGGGCGATGGTTGCGACGAGCTGATGGCGCTGCTGCGGCCGCACCGCACCGTCAGCTGGCCACTGCACGCGGTACAGCCGGCCAGCGCGGCGCGCGAGCTGGCGATGGAGCACGGTTTCCTGACCTTCTCGCCAGAGGTGGCGGTGAAGCGCGACCTGCGCGAGGGCAGGCTGGTGAAGCTGCAGATCGGCGACCTGCCGCTGTGGCAGTGGGAGGTGATGATGGCCTGGCGCGCCGGCAAGCGCCCGGATGCCCCCAAGCAGCAGGTGCTGGACACGGTGCGGGCGATGGCGCCGGACTGGGCGTAGCGGCATGCGGCCAACGTTGGCCGCATGAAACGCACAAGGCCCGCAGCGCGGGCCTTGTGCCTTACTACGGCTTGGCTTACATCCGCGCGATCATCGCGTCGCCAAAGGCGGAGCAGCTGATCTCGGTGGCGCCGTCCATCAGGCGCGCGAAGTCGTAGGTCACCTGCTTGTCGGCGATGGCGGCCTCCATGGAGCGGATCACTAGATCGGCGGCTTCCTTCCAGCCCAGGTGGCGCAGCATCATCTCGGCGGAGAGGATCAGCGAGCCCGGGTTCACCTTGTCCTGGCCGGCGTATTTCGGTGCGGTGCCATGGGTGGCTTCGAAGCAGGCGTACTGGTCGGAGATATTGGCCCCCGGCGCGATGCCGATGCCGCCTACCTGCGCGGCCAGCGCATCGGAGATGTAGTCGCCGTTCAGGTTCAGGGTGGCCACTACGTCGTACTCGGCCGGGCGCAGCAGGATCTGCTGCAGGAAGGCGTCGGCAATGGCGTCCTTGACGATGATGTCGCGGCCGGTGTTCGGGTTGGCAAACTTGCACCACGGGCCGCCGTCGATCGGCTGGGCGCCGAACTCGTCCTGCGCCAGCTGGTAGGCCACATCACGGAACAGGCCCTCGGTGAACTTCATGATGTTGCCCTTGTGCACGATGGTCACCGACTTGCGGTCGTTGTCCACCGCGTACTGGATGGCGGCGCGCACCAGGCGCTGGGTGCCCTCGATGGATACCGGCTTGATGCCGATGCCGGAGGTCTCCGGAAAGCGCATCTTCTTCACGCCCATCTCGTCCTGCAGGAACTTGATGATTTTCTTCGCACCTTCGGACTGTGCCGCCCATTCGATGCCGGCGTAGATGTCCTCGGTGTTCTCGCGGAAGATCACCATGTTCACCAGTTCCGGCTGCTTGAGCGGCGAGGGCACGCCCTGGAAGTACTGCACCGGGCGCACGCACTGGTACAGGTCCAGCTCCTGGCGCAGCGCCACATTCAGCGAGCGGATGCCGCCGCCGACCGGGGTGGTCATCGGGCCCTTGATCGACACCGAGTATTCCTTCAGCGCATCGAAGGTTTCCCGCGGCAGCCATTCGTCCGGGCCGTACAGGCGGGTGGATTTCTCGCCGGCATACACTTCCATCCAGTGGATCTGCTTCTCGCCGCCGTAGGCCTTGGCCACCGCGGCGTCGATGACCTTGATCATCACCGGGGCGATGTCGATGCCGATGCCGTCCCCCTCGATGAACGGGATGATCGGGTTGTTCGGAATCGGCTGGCCCGGAACGATTTTCTGCCCGCCGGCCGGTACCTTGATATGGGATGCGCTCATCACTACCACTCCTCTGTGGACTCCATCTGTGTTGACCTGTGTCGTGGCTACCGCACTGCGGCCCCTGGCTGTCGCACCCTGCGTTACAGGCGACTGCTGCTTGTTATTGTTAGCTCAAGGTTGGCCGCAGCGGTATCTGTGTTCGATAGCGTGCCACGCCGGGGTATTGTAGCCGAGCAGGCGCTTGGTGGAACATGCGCGCCGGCAAGCGGCCGCCAGCAGCAAGAAAAAACGCCAGGGCTGGGCCCTGGCGTGGTGGGGTGCAGGCAGCGCATGGCGCTGCGGTCGCGGCTGGCTTAGGCGTTTACGGCGGCCAGCGCGGCGTTGAAGGTGGCGCTCGGGCGCATTACCGCCTGGCACTTGGCGGCATCGGCCAGGTAGTAGCCGCCGATGTCCACCGGCTGGCCCTGCACCGCCTTCAGCTCGGCCACGATCTGTGCCTCGCCGTCGGTCAGTGCCTTGGCCAGCGGCGCGAACTGGGCGGCCAGCTCGGCGTTGGCACTTTGTGCGGCCAACTCCTGTGCCCAGTACATCGCCAGGTAGAACTGGCTGCCACGGTTGTCCAGCTCGCCGGTCTTCGGCGACGGGCCCTTGCTGTTGTCCAGCAGCTTGCCGGTGGCGGCGTCCAGCGTCTGCGCCAGGATCTTGGCCTTGTCGTTGCCGGTCTTCAGCCCCAGGTCTTCCAGCGATACCGCCAGGGCCAGGAACTCGCCCAGCGAATCCCAGCGCAGGTGGTTTTCTTCCACCAGCTGCTGCACGTGTTTCGGTGCGGAACCGCCGGCACCGGTTTCGTACATGCCGCCGCCGGCCATCAGCGGCACGATGGACAGCATCTTGGCGCTGGTGCCCAGTTCCATGATCGGGAACAGGTCGGTCAGGTAGTCGCGCAGGATGTTGCCGGTTACCGAGATGGTGTCCAGGCCGCGGATCACGCGCTCCAGGGTGTAGCGCATGGCGCGCACCTGCGACATGCACTCGATGTGCAGGCCGCTGGTGTCGTGATCCTTCAGGTAGCGCTTCACCTTCTTGATCAGCTCGTTTTCGTGCGGACGGTACGGGTCGAGCCAGAACACTGCCGGCATGCCGGAGTTGCGGGCACGGGTCACCGCCAGCTTCACCCAGTCGCGGATCGGGGCGTCCTTCACCTGGCACATGCGCCAGATGTCGCCTTGCTCCACGTTCTGGCTCAGCAGCACTTCGCCGGTGGCCAGGTCAACGATGTTGGCCACGCCGTCTTCGGAGATCTCGAAGGTCTTGTCGTGCGAGCCGTACTCTTCCGCTTTTTGCGCCATCAGGCCAACGTTCGGCACGGTGCCCATGGTCTTCGGATCGAAGTTGCCATGCCATTTGCAGAAGTTGATCATTTCCTGGTAGATGCGGGCGAAGGTGGATTCCGGCATCACGGCCTTCACGTCCTTCAGGCGGCCGTCGGCGCCCCACATCTTGCCGCCGTTGCGGATCATCGCCGGCATGGAGGCATCAACGATGATGTCGTTCGGCGAATGGAAGTTGGTGATGCCCTTGGCGGAATCCACCATCGCCAGCTCCGGGCGGCCTTCGTGGCAGGCGTGCAGGTCGCGCTTGATCTCGTCCTGCTTGGATTGCGGCAGGGTGGCGATCTTGTCGTACAGATTGGCCATGCCGTTGTTGACGTTCACGCCCAGCTCGTCGAACAGCTTGCCGTGCTTCTCGAACGCCGACTTGTAGAAAATCTTCACGCAGTGGCCGAACACGATGGGGTGCGACACCTTCATCATGGTGGCTTTCACGTGCAGCGAGAACATCACGCCGGTCTTGTGCGCGTCTTCGATTTCCTTCTCGTAGAACTCGCACAGCGCCTTCTTGCTCATGAACATGGAGTCGATGATCTCGCCGTCCTGCAGCGCCACCTTCGGCTTCAGCACGATGGTCTGGCCGCTGGCGGTCACCAGTTCCATCTTCACGTCACGTGCCTTGTCCAGGGTGATGGACTTCTCGCCGTGGTAGAAGTCGCCGTGGTGCATGTGCGAAACGTGGGTGCGCGATGCCTGGCTCCATTCAGCCATGCTGTGCGGGTGCTTGCGCGCGTATTCTTTCACCGCCTTGGGGGCGCGGCGGTCGGAGTTGCCTTCACGCAGCACCGGGTTCACCGCCGAGCCCAGACACTTGCTGTAGCGCGCCTTGATGGCCTTTTCTTCGTCGGAGCTCGGGTTTTCCGGGTATTCCGGCACCGGGTAGCCCTTGCTGTGCAGTTCCTTGATGCAGGCCTGCAGCTGGCCGACGGAGGCGCTGATGTTCGGCAGCTTGATGATGTTGGCGTCCGGGTCCTGCGTCAGGCGGCCCAGATCGGCCAGGGTGTCCGGCACTTTTTGTGCGTCGGTCAGATAATCGGGAAACTCGGCCAGTACGCGCGCGGCGACAGAAATGTCAGCGGTATCGATATTGATGCCAGCGGGGCCGGTAAAGGTACGGATGATCGGCAGGAAGGCGCTGGTTGCCAGCGCGGGCGCTTCGTCGGTGAGGGTGTAGATGATGGTCGGCTGTTCCGAAGGCATTACGCTATCTCCATGATTATCTTGTGACGACATAA
The DNA here is from genome assembly GCF_042648525.1 of Vogesella facilis. Taxonomy (NCBI): domain Bacteria; kingdom Pseudomonadati; phylum Pseudomonadota; class Betaproteobacteria; order Neisseriales; family Chromobacteriaceae; genus Vogesella; species Vogesella facilis. The sequence continues at coordinate 147,509 of NZ_JBHRXN010000001.1, read as the reverse complement.
CAATGGCACGGGGGGCTTGCTGTGCGGGACGACAACCCGTGTCGACGCGGGGAAAGACATTGGAAAGGCGGGCGTGCAGTCCGCAAGACGCTGGCGGCGCCAGGGACCATGCTGCCCGGTGACTCTCGGGCGACTTTTCAAATGCGAATTATAACGCGTTGGGACCCTGCTGTTCGCAGCAGTTTCGAACTTTCCTGTCGTTTTCAAGATAGACGCTTGTTCGAATATGAATTATGTCGCGCTGAAGCGACGTTTTGTGCCGCCGCATCCGAAGCCTGTGCCGCCGCCAGCGGTGGCGATGTTCTGAAACGAATGTTTGAATTTGATCTGGCGCAAGACAATGCCGCGCTGCTGCGGGCCGGCCGCCGCTGTGCCGCCACCGTCGCGGCTTGCTATCATCCGGGCAATAGTCACTTTGCCCGCCAGCCATGTCCGAACTCATCCTGCTCAACAAGCCGTATGGCGTGATCTGCCAGTTTTCCGACCACCCGTTGCACCCGACGCTGAAATCCTGCGTGCCGATCGCCGGCGTCTACCCGGCCGGGCGGCTGGATACCGACAGCGAAGGCCTGCTGCTGCTGACCGGCGACGGCGAGCTACAGCACCGCATCGCCGACCCGCGCTGGAAACAGCCGAAGACCTACTGGGTGCAGGTGGAAGGCCGGCCGCGCGAGGAGCAGCTGCAGGCGCTGCGCGACGGCGTGGACCTGGGGGACTTCATCACCCAGCCGGCCGAGGTGCGGCTGCTGCCGGAAGCGCCGGCGCTGTGGGAGCGCAAGCCGCCGGTGCGCTTTCGCAAGACGGTGCCGGATGCCTGGCTGGAAATCATCATCAGCGAAGGCAAGAACCGCCAGGTGCGGCGCATGACCGCCAAGGTGGGGCTGCCGACACTGCGGCTGGTGCGGGTGGCGATCGGCCCGTGGCGGCTGGACGACCTGCAACCGGGCATGCTGCGCAGCATCGAGGTGTCGCTGGCCGACCTGCCGCGCCCGCGGCATGCCAAGCCCGCCGCGCCGGCAGCAGCCGGCAAGCCGCGGGAACCGGCGGCGGCGAAGGCCGCAGCAAGCGCGGCGCCGCGCTTCCGCTTCGCCAAAAAGTAGCCCCGCAGTGCGCGCCGCCGGCTGCGGCGCTTGTTCCCTCCCGGCCCGCCGCCGCGCGGCAGGCGCAACCGAGGTGCCAGCATGCTGATTCCCGAGTACTACAACCCGGTGGCGCGCGAGATTGCCCTGGCGCTGGTGGACGGCTTCGACCGCCACTACCGGCTGTTCCGTGAGGTGAGCCAGCAGGCCAAGCAGCTGTTCGAGGACGCCGACTGGCAGGGGGTGCAGAAGCTGGTACGCGACCGCATCCAGTTCTACGACGAGCGGGTGCACGAGACGGTGCAGCGGCTGCAGCAGGTGTATCACGCCGACCTGCTGGATGACGAAATCTGGCAGCAGGCCAAGCTGTACTTCATCGGCCTGCTCACCAACCACAAGCAGCCGGAGCTGGCCGAAACCTTCTTCAACTCGGTGTTCACCCGCATCCTGCACCGCGACTACTTCAACAACGACTTCATCTTCATCCGCCCGGCGATCTCCACCGAGTACATCGAGTCCGAGCCGCCGAGCTACCGCAGCTACTACCCGGCACAGGGCGGCCTGCGCCGTGCGCTGCGCCGGATCGTGGCCGACTTCGGCTGGCGGCTGCCGTTCGCCAACCAGTCGCGCGACCTGGCGCGGGTGATCCGGGCGGTGGACGAATTCTGCGGCCAACGTTGGCCGCAGGCCGAGGCCAACCTGCAGATCCAGGTGCTGTCCAGCGCCTGCTACCGCAACAAGAGCGCCTACATCTTCGGCAAGGTGATCAACGGCGGCCAGGTCTACCCGTTCGCGCTGCCGGTGCTGCACGATGCCGACGGCCGACTGTTCATCGACACCGTGCTGCTGGAGCCGTGGCGCATCGGCGTGCTGTTCTCCTTCAGCCGCGCCTATTTCATGGCCGACATGGCGGTGCCGTCCGGCTATGTGCAGTTCCTGCGCTCGATGCTGCCGACCAAGACCAAGGCCGAGCTGTACACCATGCTCGGGCTGCAGAAGCAGGGCAAGAACACCTTCTACCGCGACTTCATGCAGCACCTGCAGCACTCCGGCGACCAGTTCACCGTGGCGCCGGGCATCCGCGGCCTGGTAATGCTGGTGTTCACCCTGCCGTCCTACCCCTACGTGTTCAAGCTGATCAAGGACGTGTTCGGCGGCCCCAAGGAAGTGGATCGCGCCACGGTGAAGGCCAAGTACCAGCTGGTGAAACGCCACGACAGGGTTGGCCGCATGGCCGACACGCTGGAGTTTTCCAACGTGGCGTTTCCCAAGGCGCGCTTCAGCGCCGAGCTGCTGGACGAATTGCGCCGGCTGGCGGCCAGCAGCATCGAGGAGGGCGACGACAGCATCGTCATCCGTCACCTGTACATCGAGCGGCGCATGAAGCCGCTGAACCTGTACCTGATGAGCTGCGGCGAGGCGGAGAAAGAGCGGGTGGTGCGCGAGTACGGCGATGCCATTCGCGACCTGGCTGCGGCCAACATCTTCCCTGGCGACATGCTGTTCAAGAACTTCGGCGTCACCCGCTACGGGCGGGTGATCTTCTACGACTACGACGAAATCGAGTACATGACCGACTGCCACTTCCGCCGCATTCCGCCGGCGCCGAACCCGGAAATGGAGATGTCCGGCGAGGTGTGGTACCCGGTGGCGCGCGGCGACGTGTTCCCAGAGGAGTTCGGCACCTTCCTGCTGGGCGATCCGCTGGTGCGGCGGGTGTTCCTGCAGTACCACCGCGAGCTGCTGGATGCGGCGTTCTGGCAGCACAAGCAGCAGCGCATCCGCGAGGGCTGCATCGAGGACTTCTATCCCTACCCGGTGGAAATGCGCTTCTGCCAGCGCTACCCGGCGCGGCGCGCGCGGCCGGCGGGCTGAGGCAGAATGTCGCCGGTGGCCGGCATGTGTCGCGGCGAACAGGTTGGCCGCCAATGAAAACGGGAGGCAGCGCCTCCCGTTTTTTGCTACTGCATCTGCTCACGCCAGCGTCGGCGGGCAGTGGTGGTCGTCAAAATACGCCACTGGGCCGGCACTGGTGAGGCCGACATGGAAACAGCTGTCTTCCGGAAAAACCTCGCCGGCATTTTCTGCCGCGCGCACCACTTCGAACAGAACTTCCACTTCCTTGAAGTACTTGGCAATACGTTGATCGTTTGCCAGCAAGGCCTGGATGGCCTCGCGTTGCGGGTGGTCGCCTGCCACAACCAAGCTGCAATCGGGGCAGCTGATCAGGCTGATAGCGGGCGGGACGGAGATACCATGGGTATCCAGTTCTTCCCGCACGATGCGGGCAAATTGCGATAACTCCTTGCTGGCTCGTTCACGGATACCCGACAGCGGGAGGGCTTCGCCACCGTTGGCGGCACCAAACAGGCGCGCCAGCGCGGAAACTACGGCGTTACCTTCTGCATGCATAATCTTTGTGTCTCCTTTCCTGTGTGGCCATCGATTTATTTATTGTAGGAAAGCCCTAAAAAATAACCTGCCTTTATTTTGTCATTTTTTGCAGCTGGTACAGCCAGTCCAGCGCTTGGCGCGGCGAAAGATTGTCCACCTCCAGCTCCGCCAGCGCTTCCACCGCCGGGTGCGGTTCCGGCTCGTGCTGGATCACCACCGGGCTGGCGAACAGGTCCGGCTGGGCGCGGGCGGCGGATTCGTTTTCCAGCTCGGTGAGATAGCGCTTGGCCTCGCGGATTACCTTGGGCGGCACCCCGGCCAGCTGCGCCACCGCCAGGCCGTAGCTCTGGCTGGCCGGGCCGTCTTCCACGTGGTGCAGGAACACGATGCGGTCCTTGTGCTCCACTGCCGACAGGTGCACGTTGGCCACCGAGTCGTACTCGCCGGCCAGGCTGGTCAGCTCGAAATAGTGGGTGGCGAACAGGGTGTAGGCGCGGTTCTTCTCGATCAGCGCGCGGGCGATGGCCCAGGCCAGCGCCAGGCCGTCGAAGGTGGAGGTGCCGCGGCCAACCTCGTCCATCAGCACCAGCGACTTGTCGCTGGCGTTGTTGAGGATGTTGGCGGTTTCGGTCATTTCCACCATGAAGGTGGAGCGGCCGCCGGCCAGGTCGTCGCTGGCGCCGATGCGGGTGAAGATGCGGTCGATCTGGCCGATGGTGGCGCGCTCGGCCGGCACGAAGCTGCCGATGTGCGCCAGCAGGGTGATCAGCGCGTTCTGCCGCATATAGGTGGATTTACCGCCCATGTTCGGGCCGGTGATCAAGAGCAGCTTGCGCTCGGCGCCGAGCACCGTGTCGTTGGCGATGAAGCGTTCCACCTCCGCCTCCACCACCGGGTGGCGGCCGGCGATGATTTCCAGCCGCGTCTCCGCCACGAATTCCGGCTCCACGTAGTTGTGGGTTTCCGCCCGCTCGGCAAAGGCAGCCAGCACGTCCAGCCCGGCCACCGCCTGGGCGATCAGTTTCAGCTCGCTGATGTGCGGCGCCAGCCGGTCCAGCAGCGCCTCGTACAGCTGCTTTTCCAGCGCCAGCGATTTGTCCTGTGCCGACAGCGCCTTGTCCTCGAAGGCCTTCAGCTCCGGGGTGATGTAGCGCTCGGCGTTTTTCAGCGTCTGGCGGCGGCGGTAGTCGTCCGGCACCTTGTCGGACTGCGCCTTGCTGACCTCGATATAGAAGCCGTGCACCTTGTTGAATTCCACCTTCAGCGTGCTGATGCCGCTGCGCTCCTTCTCGCGCGCTTCCAGCGCCAGCAGGAAGTCGCCGCAGTCGGTCTGGATGGCGCGCAACTCGTCCAGGTCGGCATGGAAGCCGTGGTTGATCACGCCGCCGTCGCGCAGGAAGGTGGACGGCTCCGGCAGGATCGCCTCGCTCAGCATCGCCTCCACCGGCGAATTGTCCGGCAGCAGCGCCGCCAGCTCGGCCAGCAGCGGTGCCGGCAGGCTTGCGGCCAACGTTTTCACGCCGGCGAGTGCCAGCAGCGAATCGCGCAGCGCCGCCAGGTCGCGCGGGCGCGCCGAGCGCAGCGCCACGCGGGCGGTGATGCGTTCGATGTCGGCCACCTCGCGCAGCTGCGCGTGTACCTCGCCGTGTGCGGCCAACAGTGCGCGCACCGCCTGCTGGCGGCGGGCCAGCTTGTCGTGGCGGCGGATCGGGTGATGCAGCCAGTGGCGCAGCAGGCGGCTGCCCATGCTGGTGGCGCAGGTGTCCAGCAGCGAGGCCAGGGTGGGCGAGGGCTCACCGCGGATGGTCTCGGTCAGCTCCAGGTTGCGGCGGGTGGCGCCGTCCATGCGGATCAGCTCGCCGGCATCCTCCACCGCCAGCTGGGCGATGTGCGCCGGGTTCACCCCCTGCGTCGACTTGACGTACTCCAGCAAGGCACCGGCGGCGCCCACCGCCACCGGCAGGGTGTCGGCGCCGAAGCCGGCCAGGTCGCGGGTGCCGAAGTGGCGGGTCAGCGCCAGCTGCGACGACTCGGTGTCGAACTGCCACGGCGGCAGCTTCTTGCGCGGCATGGTAATGGCCTCGAACGCCGCCAGGCCGGTGTCGTCGGGAATCACCAGCTCGGCCGGCTTCAGCCGCTCCAGTTCGCTGTGCAGCTCTTCCACCCCGGTCTGCATGATCTTGAATTCGCCGCTGGCCAGCGACAGCCAGGCCAGGCCCAGCACGCCCTTGTGCATGTTCACCGCCAGCACCAGGTTGTCGCGTTTGTCGTCCAGCAGCGCGGCGTCGGTCAGCGTGCCGGGGGTGACGATGCGCACCACCTTGCGCTCCACCGGGCCCTTGGCCAGCGCCGGGTCGCCGACCTGTTCGGCAATGGCTACCGATTCGCCCATCTTCACCAGCCGCGCCAGATAGCCTTCCGCCGCGTGGTAGGGGATGCCGGCCATCTTGATCGGCGCGCCGCCGCTGGCGCCGCGCGCGGTGAGGGTGATGTCCAGCAGCCGCGAGGCTTTTTCCGCGTCCTCGTAGAACAGCTCGTAGAAGTCGCCCATGCGGTAGAACAGCAGCTTGTCGGCGTGGTCGCGCTTCAGCGCGAGGTACTGCTGCATCATCGGGGTGTGCTGGGGCGTGCTCATTCGGTGAATCCTGGGCAAAAGGTTGGCCGCAAAAATGCTGGCGCCCCGACTGGCGGGGCGCGGCGCGACATTTTACGGGATGCCATGCGGGACGTCACGGCAACAGCACAAAGCAGCGGTCGCGCCCCTGGTGCTTGGCCTGGTACAGCGCCTGGTCGGCGCGCGACAGCAGGCTGCTGCTGTTGTCGCCGGCGCGCTGCTGGCTCAGTCCGATGGACACCCGCAGCGGCACGCTGTGCTGCTGGTACTGCAGCGGCTGGCGGCGCAGGCTGGCCAGCAGCGTTTCGGCCAGCCGCTGCGCCATGTCGGCGTCGACGCCGAGCAGCAGCACGGCGAACTCCTCGCCGCCCAGCCGCCCGGCCAGGGTGTCGGCCGGCAGCAGCTGGCGCAGCAGCTGGGCGAAGTGGGTCAGCGCGTGGTCGCCGCAGTCGTGGCCGTAGTGGTCGTTGATGGCCTTGAAGTGATCCAGGTCCAGCATCCACAGGATGCTGCCGGCCTGCGGGGCGGCCAGCTGCGCCTCCAGCCGCTGCAGGAAGTGGCGGCGGTTGGCCAGGCCGGTGAGCATGTCGATGCTGGCCTGCTCGCGCAGCTGGCGCTCCAGCGCCTTGCGCTCGCGGATGTCGCGCGCCGAGCCCCAGATCACCGGCTTGCCGTCCAGCACGATGCGGCGGGCGCTGACTTCCACCTCGATCAGCTCGCCGTGCTTGCTGCGGTTGACGCTGTCGAAAGTTTCGCCGGCCTCCAGGGTGGCGGCCAGGCGCTGGCGGATCAGCTCCGGGCTGACATCCGGCACCACCTGCCACAGGTGCATGCTCAGCAGCTCGTCCTGGCTGTAGCCCAGCATCTGGCACAGGTAGTCGCTGACTTCCAGGAAGCGGCCGTCCATGTCGATGATGGACAGCGCGTCGGCGGCGTTCTGCAGCACCGCCTGGTACCAGCTGGTGCGGCTGTCCAGCGAGCGGCGGATCTCGCTGTTTTCCATGATCACCGCCAGCAGCCGGGCGCAGTCCTCCAGGATGGTGATCGCCTGCGGCGTGGGGGTGGCCGGCTGGCGCTGGTAGACGGCGAAGGTGCCGTGCACCTTGCCCTTGCTGTCGACGATGGGTTCCGACCAGCAGCTGCCGAGGCCGAAGCGGGCGGTGATGGCGCGGTACGGCTGCCAGTTGGGGTGCTGCTGCAGGTTCTCCGCCACCACGCGCTGGCCGTGCCAGGCGGCGGCACCGCAGCTGCCCACCGTGGGGCCGATGGCCATGCCGTGCAGCAGCTTGCTGTAGGCGGCGGGCAGCGACGGTGCCGCCACCGGGTGCAGGCATTGCCGGTCGTCCAGCAGCACGATGCTGCACAGCCAGCCCGGCAGCTGCTGCTCGACCTGGTGCAGCACCTGTTGCAGCAGCGCGGGCAGTGCCTGCTGCGCGGTGACGTACTGGCGCAGCACGCTGCTGTGCAGCGCGTGCCAGCGCATGCGCTGCTGCTGCGCGGCCTCCTGCTGTAGGCGCTGCAGCTCGGCACTGGCGCGCACGGCAAACGGCGCCAGTCCGGCCAGCAGCGCGTCGTCCAGCCCCGCGGCGTGCGGGCAGAACAGGCTGAGCAGCCCCAGGCAGTTGCCCTGTGCGTCGTGCAGCGGCCAGGCGGCATAGCCCTGCCAGGCGCTGCCGGTGGGCGAGCGGGCGCCGGCCGGCCCCTGCTGCTGCAGCAAAGGTTGGCCGCAGCGGATCACCTGTTCGCAGGGGCTGCCGGCCACGTCGTAGCCGTCCGAGGCGAGCGGCGGATGGCTGTACAGGATGCGCGCGTGCTGCCGGGGCTGGAAATGCAGGCTGCTGAGCAGCGCCTGGCTGCCCGGGAAGTGGCTGGCGACGGCGCTGACCAGCGTCTGCAGGTAGTGGCCGCCCAGGGTCGGGGCAGTCGCGTGCAGCAGCTCGACGCAAAGCCTGGATGGATCTGCCATCGCGCGCCCCGGTGGAGTTTCGATAGCTACAGTATCGTTGCTGTGCCGGCAGGCAACAATAAGCAGCTTGGCGTGGCCGGCCGCCAGCGCGGCGCCGCGCGGGGGCGGCAGCTGATGGCGGCTTGATGCAGGCCAAAGCGTGGTCGTGGCCGGGCAGACGCGGCACGACGGCGCCGGACGGGCTGGCGCCTTGTCGGCACCGGCGTGGCGGCGAATTCGGCGACCAGATCGGGCAACCTGCAGCAGCAGGGTGTTGCGGCCAGTCTTTGATCTGTGTCAAACTTTCAGAAATTACTGAAAATTGGAAAAACCATGAATCTGCCACCCCTGATCCAGTCCTTCGTGCTGCATTTCGGCGAGATGGGCAGCCACTGGGGCATCAACCGCACCGTGGGCCAGATCTACGCGCTGCTGTATGTCTCCGACACGCCGCTCAACGCCGACGACATCGTGGAGGCCATCGGCTGTTCGCGCTCCAATACCAGCATGGCGCTGAAGGAGCTGCAGGCCTGGAAGCTGGTGAAGCTGCAGCACCTGCCAGGCGACCGCCGCGAGTATTTCTCCACCCCGGAAGACGTGTGGGCCATATTCAAGACACTGGCGGAGGAGCGGCAGAAGCGCGAGGTGGAGCCGACGCTGACCATGCTGCGCGGCGCGATTCTGGAAACCCCGGGCAACGACGCCGAACGCCACGCGCAGGCACGCATGAACGAGATGTACCAGCTGATCGAGCTGGTGACGCGCTGGTTCGCCGACATCCGCGACATGGACGTGGACACGCTGCAGAAGCTGATGAAGCTGGGCAGCCAGGTGCAGAAGGTGTTGCAGTTCACCCAGAGCCTGTCGCGGCTTACCGGCCGCGACGGCGGCAAGGAGGAGTAGATCATGGAGTCGCTCGACCCCGTCACCCTGGCCCGCATCCAGTTTGCGGCCAACATCAGCTTTCACATCCTGTTTCCCACCATCAGCATTGCCATGGGCTGGGTGCTGCTGTTCTTCAAGCGCCGTTTCGACCATAGCGGCGATGCGGCGTGGCTGGACGCCTATGGCTTCTGGGTGAAGATCTTCGCGCTCACCTTCGCGCTGGGGGTGGTGTCCGGCATCACCATGAGCTTCCAGTTCGGCACCAACTGGCCGGGCTATATGCAGCGCGTCGGCAACGTGGCCGGGCCGCTGCTGGCCTACGAAGTGCTGACCGCCTTTTTCCTGGAGGCCACCTTCCTGGGGGTGATGCTGTTCGGCCGCTCGCGGGTGAGCAACCGGGTGCATACGCTGGCCACCTTCCTGGTGGCGTTCGGCACCACGGTGTCGGCGTTCTGGATCATCGCGCTGAATTCCTGGATGCAGACGCCGGCCGGCGTCAGCGTGGTGGGTGGCAAGGTGCATGTGCTGAGCTGGCTGGCGGTGATCTTCAACCCGTCGATGCCGTACCGGCTTACCCACATGCTGCTGGCCTCCGGGCTGACGGTAGCCTTCCTGGTGGCCGGGGTGTCGGCCTACCGCTGGCTGCGCGGCGATCGTGCCGGCGGCGTGCGTGCCGCGCTGAAAACCGGGGTGACGTTGGCCGCAGTGCTGATTCCGCTGCAGATACTGGCCGGCGACGCGCACGGGCTGAACACCTTCGAGCACCAGCCGGCCAAGCTGGCGGCGATCGAGGGCGTGTGGCACAGCGAGCGCGGCGCGCCGCTGCTGCTGTTCGCACTGCCGGACGAAGCCAGCCGCAGCAACCGCTACGCGCTGGGCGTGCCGAAGCTGGCCAGCGTGATCATCACCCACCATCCCGATGGCGAGATCCGCGGCCTGAACGAGTTCAGTGCCGGCCACCCGCCGGTGGCCAAGGTGTTCTGGAGCTTCCGGGTGATGGTGGCGGTGGGCGGGCTGATGCTGCTGTCCAGCTGGCTGGCGCTGTGGCAGCTGCGCCGCCGCGGCGAGCCGGCACCGTGGCTGGCGCGGCTGCTGGTGGCGATGACCTTCTCCGGCTGGGTGGCCACCCTGGCCGGCTGGTACGTCACCGAAATCGGCCGCCAGCCGTGGCTGGTGACCGGCATCCTGCGCACCGCGGAGGCAGCCTCGACGGTGGGCGGCGGCATGATCCTGTCCACGCTGCTGATGTATCTGGCGCTGTATGCGGTGCTGCTGGCGAGCTATGTGTCGGTGGTGTTCTACCTGGCGCGCAAGGCCGGCCAGCCGGCTGCGGCCAACCTTGAAGGAGTATCGGCATGACTGCGGAACTGGTATTGCCGGTGATCTTTGCCGGCCTGATGGCGATCTCGCTGCTCGCCTACGTGATCCTGGACGGCTACGACCTGGGCGTGGGCATACTGCTGCCGCTGGGCAGCGACAGCCAGCGCGACACCATGATCGCCAGCATCGGCCCGTTCTGGGATGCCAACGAAACCTGGCTGGTGCTGGGCGTCGGCTTGCTGCTGGTGGCCTTCCCCATGGCGCACGGCATCATCCTCGGCGAGCTGTACCTGCCGGTGGCGGCGATGCTGCTGGGGCTGATCCTGCGCGGCGTGGCCTTCGATTTCCGCGTCAAGGCGCAGGCGCACCACCAGCCGGCGTGGAACGCCGCCTTCGCCGCCGGCTCGCTGTTGGCCGCATTGAGCCAGGGGGTGATGCTGGGGCGCTACCTTACCGGCTTTGCGCCCGGCGCCGCCGCCTGGGGTTTTGCCTTGCTGGCCGGCGTGGGGCTGGCCGCCGGCTATGTGCTGCTGGGGGCCGGCTGGCTGATCATGAAAACCGAGGGCGAGCTGCAGCAGCGTGCTGTCCGCTGGGCGCAGCGCGCGCTGCTGGGCACCGCGCTGGCGGTGCTGTTGGTGTCGATTGCCACGCCGCTGGCCAGCAGCCGCATCGCCGCCAAGTGGTTCCTGCTGCCGGATTTCCTGCTGCTGTTGCCGCTGCCGCTGGTGAGCCTGGCGCTGTTCGTGCTGCTGGCGTTCAGCCTGCCCAGGTTGGCCGCACGGCAGGCGGCGGGGCGCGACAGCTTCTGCTGGCTGCCATTCGCCGCCAGCGTGGGCATCGTGCTGCTGTCGTTCTGGGGGCTGGCCTACAGCGTGTTTCCGGAGATCGTCATCGGCCGGCTGGACATCTGGCAGGCGGCCAGCGACGCGGAGGCGCTGTGGGTGATCCTGATCGGCGCCGCGGTGGTGCTGCCGGCCATCATCGGCTACACCGTGTTCGCCTACCGCGTGTTCTGGGGCAAGGCGCGCGGGCTAAGCTATTCCTGATGTGACAACATTGCGCCAACACAAAAGGGCAGGAGAAATCCTGCCCTTTTTCACGTCTGCCGCCGCATGGCCGTGCGCCAGTTGTGCACTGCGAGATACAAACCGTTACCAGCGTCAGCGCTGCTTGACTTGCATCAAAGCCCCTCATGGATGCAGGGGTATGATCGCTTCATCCAGATTGAATGCCGGCTAGCCGGAAGGAGAGCATCGTGGAACTGTGGAAACAGCTGCTATCGGATGATGTGGGTCGTCTGAGCATTATCGTTATTTCCGTAACGACGGTCATCGTGGGGGTATGCATCAGCTACTTCATCAAGAAAGCGAATTCCCGCGACGAGCAGTAAGGCTACCGGCAGCCGATGCCGGCAAGATCCTCTTGATGTGTGTGTGTTTGGGGGTACGGTGGTGGGCCGTACCCCTCTTTTTTTGCCCGCACTGCCGCCATGCGGCCAAGTTTGCATGCTCAAGACAAAGCCCCCGGCACGGTGCGTGCGCGGGGGCTTTGTCTCATCCGGCTACTGCTTACTTCACGTGCTGCGCGATGATAGGCAGCAGCTGGCCCAGTACTTTCGGCGGCGCGGCCACGATGTCGCCGCTTTCGAACCAGGTCTGTTCGCCGTGGAAGTCGGTGACCATGCCACCGGCTTCCTGCACGATCAGGCTGCCGGCCGCGATGTCCCACGGCTTGAGGTTGAACTCGAAGAAACCGTCCACGCGGCCGCAGGCCACGTTGCACAGGTCCAGCGCGGCGGAGCCTTCGCGGCGGGCGCCGGCGGTTTTCTTCAGCACGTCTTTCAGGATGTCCAGGTGCAGGTCCAGCATGCTCTGGTCCACTACCGGGAAACCGGTGGAGATCAGGCATTCGTTCATGTTGATGCGCTTGGACACGCGGATGCGGCGGTCGTTGAGGAACGAGCCCACGCCGCGGCTGGCGGTGAACAGATCGTTGCGGTTCGGGTCGTACACCACACCCTGCTGGATCTGGCCCTTGTGCGCCAGCGCGATGGACACGCAGTACTGCTGATGGCCGTGAATGAAGTTGGTGGTGCCGTCCAGCGGATCGATGATCCACTCGTATTCGGCGGCGCCGAGGCCGGAGGCACCGGACTCTTCTGCTAGAATCCCGTGCTTCGGATACGCTTCCAGAATGACATCAATGATCGCCTGTTCGGCGGCACGGTCGACTTCGGATACGAAATCGTTGTGCTTTTTGTTTTCGACGCGAATGGAATCCAGGTTCAGCGATGCGCGCTGGATCACATTGGCGGCGCGGCGAGCGGCTTTTACCGCGACATTGAGCATAGGATGCATTGACGGCCTCACAATAGAAATGGGCAATCGTCGTCCCGCTGTCGGGCGACGCCTGCCGTAAACTTGTCTGGGTTAAGGAGCGACAAAACCCCGTCGCAGCGACGGACGTTTCGGAAAACCCGCGATTCTACGCAAAATCACCCGATGAATAAACCCCAAGTACCTGATTTTTTGAAGAACATTCGCGTCGTGCTGGCTCGTCCCAACCACCCGGGCAATATCGGTTCGGCGGCGCGGGCGATGAAGACCATGGGCCTCACCCGGCTGTACCTGGTGGCGCCCAAGGTGTTCCCGTCCGACGAGGCCGACACGCTGGCCTCCGGCGCGGTGGACCTGCTGCAGACCGCCACCGTGGTGCCGACGCTGGCGGAGGCGCTGGCCGACGTCACCGTGGCCTGCGCGCTGACCAGCCGCCGCCGCGAGCTCAGCACGCCGCTGTCCACCCCGCGCGAAACCGCGCCGGAATTGATCGCGCGCGCGCGCGACGGTGAGCAGGTGGCGCTGGTATTCGGCAACGAGACCTTCGGCCTGTCGATCGAGGAAGTGGAGCAGTGCAACCGGCTGGTGACCGTGCCGGGCAACCCGGACTACTTCTCGCTCAACCTGGCGATGGCGGTGCAGGTGATGACCTACGAGCTGTTCAGCCATACCGGCGTCAGCGTCGACTACCTGAAACCGGACGGCGTCAGCGCCACCCAGGGCGAGGTGGACGGCATGGTGGATCACCTGAACGCCACGCTGGAAGACATCGGCTACTACCGCCGCCGCAACAGCGAACGCATGATCCGCCGCCTGCGCACCATGTTCCATCGCGCCGGCCTGCTGCGCGAGGAGATCGATATCCTGCGCGGTTTCTACAAGCAGGCGCAGCGCCTTGCCGGCAAGGCGCAGGGCGCAGATTCAGACGACAGCGCATCATGAACTACCGCCACCGGCTGGCCGAGGGCCTCAGCGCGCTACGCTGCCCGCCGGTGCGCGATCTGGCTTTTCTGCTTACCTGCCCGGCGCCGTGGCACAGCGGTGCCGAGATCGACAGCGCGCGGCTGCTGGGGCCGCAAGGTTGGCCGCAACTGCTGGCGCTGGATGCCGCGCCGCAGCCCTTGCTGGCCTGGCTGGTGGCGCGGCCGACGCGGCGGCTGGGGGTGTATGCCGAGTCGCTGCTCGAATTCTGGTTCGAGCTGGCGCCGCATATCGACTGCGTGGCGGCCAACCTGCCGCTGGCCGAGCACGGCCGCAGCATAGGCGAATTCGACTACCTGCTGCGTATCGACGGCCAGCCGCTGCACCTGGAGGCGGCCAGCAAGTTCTACCTGCAGCTGGATGCCGCCGGCGGCGAGCTGGTCGGCCCCAGCCTGCGCGATGCTTGGCCGCTGAAATACCGCAAGCTGGCCAGCCAGCTGGCGCTGGGTTGCCACCCGGCAGCGCAGCTGCCGGCCGGCTTTGCCGGCTGCCCGGCCTACAGCCGGCTGTCCGGCTGGCTGTTCTACCCCGGCGCGCCGCGGCCGCAATTTCCTTGCAACCCGGATGCCTGCTGCGGCTGGTGGCGGCGGCTGTCCGAATGTTGGCCGCAGCATGCCGCCGACAGCCGCTGGCTGATCCTGCCGCGGCTGAGCTGGCTGGCGCCGGCGCGCGCTGCCGTCGAGTCGGTGCTGAGCCTGGCGCAGCTGCAGGCCGAGCTGGCGGTGGCCGACGGCGCGCGGCTGGTGGCCGAGCTGGTGCCGGCGGCCGACGGCGACTGGCATGAGATCGCGCGCGGCTTCGTGGTGCGCGACGACTGGCCGCGGCCCGGCATGCTGGCCGAGCTGCAACGCAAGCTGGCTGCATCGTAGCCCCATGAAGACCCTGCTGTTCGTCTACGCCAGCCAGAGCGGCCATACCCGGGCACTGGTGATGGCCGCGGCGGGCGCCGCCGGCGGCGAGGACAATGTGGCGGTGCGGGTGCTGCCGGCACTGCAGGCCGGCATCGACGAGCTGCTGGCCTGCCACGCGCTGGTGCTGGCCACGCCGGAGAATTTCGGCTACATGGCCGGCGCGCTGAAGGATTTTCTCGACCGCACCTTCTACCCGGCGCAGGGCAAGGTGGCGGGTCTGCCGTACGCGCTGATCATCAGCGCCGGCAACGACGGCCAGGGCGCGCTGACTGCCATCCGCCGCATCGCCAGCGGCTACCCGCTGCACGAGGCGCTGCCGCCGCTGCTGGTAAAGGGCGAGGTGACGGAGGCGGCGTTGGCCGCCGCGGCGGAACTGGGCGCCACGCTGGCGGCGGCGCTGTCGATCGGCGCCATCTAGCACCGGACTGGCATGCAAAACGCCCCGCAGGGCGGGGCGTGGTGGTGGAGCTGGCTTAGCGCAGGCTGTTGGCTTGCGAGCAGCCGGCCACCAGCGCCTTCAGCTCTTCCGGCTGCAGCATCTGGATATGCTTGTGGTCCACCTTCAGCCAGCTTTGCTGCTGGAACTTGGACAGCGTACGGCTGACGGTTTCCAGTTTCAGGCCGAGGAAGCTGCCGATTTCCTCGCGGCTCATGCGCAGGATGAAATCGTTGGCGGCAAAGCCGCGCGCGGCCAGCCGTTGCGACAGGTTGAGCAGGAAGGCGGCCAGCCGCTCCTCCGCCTTCATATTACCCAGCAGCAGCATCACCGACTGGTCGCGCACGATCTCGCGGCTCATCAGGCGGAAGAAATGGTGCTGCAGGCTGGGGATGTCGCGGCCCAGGGTTTCCATGCGGTTGAACGGCAGCTCGCACACCTCGCTGTCTTCCAGCGCGATGGCGTCGCAGCCGTGCTGGCTGGCGGAGATGCCGTCCAGTCCCATCAGCTCGCCGGACATCTGGAAGCCGGTCACCTGCTCGCGGCCGTCCTGGCTGGAAACGCAGGTCTTGAAGAAGCCGGTACGCACCGCGTACAGCGAGCGGAAGCCTTCGCCGGAGCGGAACAGGTATTCGCCACGCTTCAGGCGGCGGCTCTGGCGGATCACCGCATCGAGCTGGGCCATTTCTTCCCGGTTCAGGCCGACTGGCAAGCAGAGTTCGCGCAAACTACAGTTGGAGCACGACACTTTCAGTGTGTGCAGGGAGGGGGTTTGCTCGGTCATGGGTTCCGGTTTTCGCAAGGCTAGAGGCTTGCTTGACACGCGTCAAAGCGTGGCAAGTGTCAATTAGCGCAAATTTACCAGCCCACCACCAGTTTTCCAAGCCAGAAAATTATGACACCCACCGCCCCCTTTATGCCGACCCAATGTGTTTTCGATCGCGAGCTGATCGAAAAACTGGAAGGTTCCGGCCCGCGCTACACTTCCTACCCCACTGCCGACCGCTTTCACGGCGGCTTTGGGGTCAAGGATTACGAACACTGGCTGCAGCAGCATGCCATCGGTGCCAGCCATCGGCCGATCTCGCTGTATGTGCACGTGCCGTTCTGTAACACCATCTGCTACTACTGCGGCTGCAACAAGATCATCACCAAGGACAAGAGCCGCGCCGACCAATACTTGGACTACCTGGAAAAAGAAATCGCCCTGGTGGCCGGCCGCCTCGGCTACCGCGAGAAGGTGATCCAGCTGCATTTTGGCGGCGGCACGCCGACCTTCCTGTCCGACGAGCAGCTCAGCCGGGTGATGGCTGCCATCAACCAGCATTTCGAGCTGCTGCCGGATGGCGAGTTTTCCATCGAGATCGACCCGCGCAAGGTTGGCCGCGACACCGTGCTGCACCTGGGCCGGCTGGGCTTTAACCGCATGAGCGTGGGCATCCAGGACTTCGACCCGGCGGTACAGCAGGCGGTGAACCGTATCCAGAGCGAGGAGGAGACCCTCACCGTGATCAGCGCCGCGCGCGAGGCCGGCTTCAAGTCGGTGAGCGTCGACCTGATCTACGGCCTGCCGCTGCAGAACGCCGACTCGGTGCGCCGCACGGTGGACAAGGTGGTGGCGATGAACCCGGACCGC
This sequence comes from Vogesella facilis, assembly GCF_042648525.1. NCBI lineage: Bacteria > Pseudomonadati > Pseudomonadota > Betaproteobacteria > Neisseriales > Chromobacteriaceae > Vogesella > Vogesella facilis. The sequence goes on along the minus strand of NZ_JBHRXN010000001.1, from coordinate 130,972 downwards.
ATCGCGCTGTACAACTACGCGCACCTCCCCAGCGTGTTCATGCCGCAGCGACGCATCAACGAGGCTGACCTGCCCAGTGCCGCGCACAAGCTGGACATCCTGCAGAATTCGGTGCAGCAGCTGGCCGACGCCGGCTATGTGTTCATCGGCATGGACCACTTCGCCAAGCCGGACGACGAGCTGACCCGCGCGCTGCAGCAGGGCCGCTTGCAGCGCAACTTCCAGGGCTACTCCACCCACGCCGACTGCGACATGATCGGCCTGGGGGTGTCGTCGATCGGCAAGGTCGGTCCCTGTTATTCGCAGAACGAGAAGGATATCGACGCCTACTACGCGGCGCTGGATGCCGGCCACCTGCCGGTGCTGCGCGGCATGACGCTGACCCAGGACGACATCCTGCGTCGTAGCGTGATCCAGTCGCTGATGTGCCGCTTCTCGCTGTCGGTGGAGGCGATCGAGGAAACCTTCGCCATCAACTTCGCCAATTACTTCGCCGACGAGCTGCCGCTGATCCGCGAGTTCCAGCACATGGGGCTGCTGACCTTCGACGGCGACTTCCTGATGGTGGCGCCTAAGGGCCGCTTCCTGATCCGCAACATCGCCATGGTGTTCGACCGCCACCTGCGCGAGCGCGAAACCCGCGCGCGCTACTCCAAGACCATCTGAGGCCGGCGACAGCGCGGCGGCAGACGCAACAAAGCCCGGCATAGCCGGGCTTTTTGTTTGCGGCCAACCTTGGCGGATGCCTAGCTGCGGCTGGGCACGCCCATCAGGTGCAGCACGGCGATGGCCTCGCCGGTGGGGGTGGCCACCACATCGGCCAGGGTGTAGCGGTCCAGCACCGCGAAGAAGGCGCCCAGCGCCTCGTCCAGCACGCCTTTCAGCTGGCAGCGGCCACGCAGGAAGCACGGCGGCTCGGCACAGTCGATCAGGTCGCCGATGTCTTCCAGCGAGCGGATCACCTCGCCCAGCCGGTAGTGCGCGGCGGGGCGAGACAGCGCCAGCCCGCCGCCCTTGCCGCGGCTGGTGGCCAGCCAGTCGTGCTGCGCCATGAAATGCACCACCTTGACCAGGTGATTGCGCGACACGCCAAAGCGTTCGGCAATCTCGCTGATGGTGACCGGGGTCTCGCGCTGCGGGTAGCTCAGGTACATCAGTACCCGCAGGCCCAGGTCGGTAAAGTGCGTCAGTTGCATGGCGGCGGCGTCGGGAGCAAAGCCCAGAGCATACGCTTGCTGGGCGCCGGCCTCAATTACAGCCCGGTGCCGCCGGTGCCGAAGGCCTCGGCGTGGATGCGCGCGGCGTCCACCCCCAGCGCCAGCAGCGCGGCCTGCTGCTGCTGCATGAACGGCAGCGGCCCGCACAGGTAGTAGTCGGCATCCGGCAGGATGGCGCTGGCCGCCACCGCCGCCAGCTCGATGCGGCCAACATGCTGGTAGTCGCGGCCGGCGACGTCTTCGGCACGCGGCTGCTCGTACCAGACCTGGCTTTGCAGTTGCGGGTATTCGCGCGTCCAGTTGGCCAACTGCTGGCGGAAGGCGTGCACGCCGCCGTGGCGGCAGGCGTGCAGGTAGCGGATGCTGCGCGGGCTGTTGTGCTGCAGCAGCTGTTCCAGCATCGCCAGCAGCGGCGTGGTGCCGACGCCGGCGCTGAGCAGCACCACCGGGCCGCTGCGCTCCTCGTGCAGGAAGAAATCGCCCATCGGCGGCGCCACGTCCAGATGGTCGCCCTCGTTCACCGCGTAATGCAGCTGGTTGGACACCATGCCGGCCGGGCTGTTGTCGCCGGCTTCACGTTTCACCGAGATGCGCAGCGCACTGCCACCGGGCGCCGACGACAGGCTGTACTGCCGCGGCTGCACCATGCCCAGCTGCGGCACCAGCAGGCGTACCGACAGGTACTGCCCCGGGCGGTACTGCGGCAGCGGGCCGCCATCGGCCGGCTGCAGGTAGAAGGAGGTGATCTCTTCGCTCTCCACCACCTTGCGGCCAACCTTGAAGCCGCGCCAGCCGCTCCAGCCGCCGCGCTGGCCCGCGGCCTGCTGGTACAGCTTGGCTTCCTCGGCGATCAGGATGTCGGCCAGCTGGCCGTAGGCGGCGGCCCAGGCGGCGATCAGTTCATCGCTGGCGGCCTCGCCCAGTACCTCGCGGATCGAGGCCAGCAGGTGGCCGCCGACAATCGGGTAGTGCTCGGCGCGGATGCCCAGGCTGGCGTGCTTGTTGGCCACCAGCGCCAGTACCGGCGCCAGTACCGACGGGTTGTCGATGTGCTCGGCGTAGGCGGCCACCGCCATCGCCAGCGCCTGCTGCTGGCTGCCGGCCTGCTGGTGGCCCTGGTTGAAGATCTGCTTCAGCTCCGGGTTGTGCTGGAACATGCGGGCGTAGAAATGGCGGGTGAGGGTAACGCCGTGCTCTTTCAGTACCGGGGCGGTGGCTTTGACCAGTTGGCGGGTAGCGGCATCCAGCATGTGTGCATCCTTTAGATGTGTAATTTATACATTTTTAAAAGCGCCAGTGCCCGTGTCGGGCTCGCCGCTTCCCAGCCGCTGATGCATGGCAGGGCCGCTGGCAACGGCAAATTAAATATGTGCCAATTGTACATGTTTGAATTGGGGCTGTCACGGCGGCGGTGGCGAGATGGTGTAACGGGGAGTAGGGCGGGTCGGGGAGACTGGTGAAGGACGGAGAGGCCGGGGGGGCTGGGTGGCTGTCACGGCGGGTGGCCGGTGCAGGGGCGCGGCGGCTCGCTTAGTGCCGGGCGTGGTGGTCGCCGAGCGGGGGCGGGCGCAAAAAAACCGGGCCGCAGCCCGGTTTGTCGCTACCGTCCGCCTCCGTGATGTGTTCGGTGGCGGGGGCGTCCCGGTATTCCTCATACCAGTCGTCCAGCTCGGCCAGCAATGCCTGTTTGTTGCCAAAGCGGGCACTGGAGGCGCTGCGCTGGTGGGCGCCGCCCTTCTTCAGCTGCGGCGCGTGCGCAAACGGGTTGCGCGGTTTCAGGGTGAACATGGTTGCTCCTGTGGTGGTGAATAAGCCGGCGGCCACGCGGTGGCTTGGCCGCACAGCTGCAGGGTAACGCGTTGGTGGCCGCGGCCAAGCCCGGCGGTGCACGGCGGCGGCCGCCTTGCGGTTTTAGCGCCGGGTGTCCGGGTGCTGGCAACACTCGTCGTGGCCAAACTTGGGCCTGGCGGCAAGATGGCGGGTTGGATAGGGCGGCCGCCGGAAAGTTGCAAGAAATCAGCCGCTTGCTAGCCGATCAGGCTGGTGACCTTGGTGGTGATGATGTCCACCGCCGGCTCGTTGGCGCCGTGCGGCAGGATCACGTCGGCAAAGCGCTTGGTCGGCTCGATGAACTGGTTGTGCATCGGCCGCACCGTGGCCAGGTATTGCTCGATCACGTTGTCGGTGGTGCGGCCGCGCTCGGCGATGTCGCGCTTCAGGCGGCGGATGAAACGCACGTCGGCGTCGGTATCGACGAAGATCTTCAGCGACATCATGTCGCGTAGCGCGGCGTCGTACAGCGGGAACAGCCCCTCGATCACAATCACCGGCGCCGGCTGGATGCGCACGGTCTCCTCGGCGCGGTTGTGGCGCGCGAAGTCGTACACCGGCATGTCGATGGCCAGGCCGTTGCGCAGGTCGTCGATGTGCTCGATCAGCAGCGGCCAGTCGAAGGCGTGCGGGTGGTCGTAGTTGGTACCGAGGCGCTGTTCGAACGACAGGTGGCTCTGGTCGCGGTAGTAGTAGTCCTGCACGATCACGGCTGCCATCTCCGGCCCGATCGCCTCCAGCACCTTGTGGGTGACCGTGCTCTTGCCGCTGCCGCTGCCGCCAGCGATGCCGATGATGAACGGTGTGCTCATGTCTGTTGCCCCAACAAAAAAGCCCGCCATTCTAATGACTTGGCGTGCATCCGACTACCGTGGCGGCCAAATGGCCAGGCTGCGGCGCCGGCCGCGTGACGCCGCGCTCACGCTAGCGTAGCGGCCTGTTCGGTTTCCGCGGCGTCGAACCACTCCAGCAGCGCGGCATCGGCCAGCAGGTGGTCGGCATAGGCGGCGGCCAGCGGCGGCAGCTCGATACCGTAGCTGACGAAGCGGCAGGCCACCGGCGCGAACATGGCATCGGCGATGCTGAAGCGGCCGAACAGCCACGGCCCTCCATCCACGTGGCGCTGGCGCAGGCCCTGCCAGATGTCGCAGATGCGGCGGATGTCGGCGGCGGCCTCCGCCGACGGCTCGTGGCGGGTACGCAGCGTGACGTTGAACGGCAGCTCGCCGCGCAGCGCCAGAAAGCCGCTGTGCATCTCGGCGCTGACCGCGCGCGCCTCGGCGCGGTCGGCCGGGTCGTCCGGCCACAGCTTCGAGGCGGGGAACAGCTCGTTCAGGTATTCGCAGATCGCCAGCGAATCGTGCACGCGCAGGTTGTCGTGGTACAGCACCGGCACCTTGCCGGCCGGGTTGGCCGCCAGCAGGTGCTGCTGGCTGTCCGGCATGTACAGGCGGATGTGCTGCTCGCGGAACGGCTCGCCGATGTGCTTGAGCAGCAGCCACGGCCGCAGCGACCATGACGAGAAATTCTTGTTGCCGATGACCAGGGTCAGCATGACGGCCTCCGAAGGTGCTGGTGGAATCTGGAATGCTCCAGCATAGCAAAGCCGGCCGCGCCGCGGGCCGGCAACGCAAACGCCCTGCGCGGGGCAGGGCGTGGGGAACGGCATGCGGCCAACGTTGGCGGCTTATTCCGCCTCGTCGATCCAGGCCTGCTGGATCGCTTCCAGCACTTTTTCGCCGCCGCGCTTGTGGTCGTCGTCAAAGCCGGGCAGGTCCACCACCCAGTTGTGAAGGTCGACGAAGCGCACGGTTTTCGGGTCGATGTCCGGGTGCGCGTCGCACAGCTCGATGGCGATGTCGTTGATGTCGCTCCACTTCATGGCCGGGCTCCTCAGTGATGTTCGCGGGCGTGGTTGATGGTGTAGCGCGGAATCTCCACCACCAGGTCGTGATCGGTGACGATGGCCTGGCAGGACAGGCGCGATTGCGCCTCCAGCCCCCAGGCCTTGTCCAGCATGTCGTCTTCCAAGTCGTCGGACGGCGGCAGCGAGTTGAAGCCTTCGCGCACGATGACATGGCAGGTGGTGCAGGCACAGGACATTTCGCAGGCGTGCTCGATCTCGATGTCGTGGGCCAGCAGCGCCTCGCAGATGCTGGTGCCGGTGGCGACGTCGTCGAGCACGGCGCCGTCCGGGCACAGGTCGGTATTGGGCAGCACGATGATACGCGGCATGGGGTAGTTCTCCGGGTTGGCCGCAGGCGGCCGTCTCAATGGTTACAGGGCGCCGATGTTCTTGCCCTTGAGCGCGCGCTGGATGTTGCGGTCCATGCGGCGGGCGGCAAACGGCTCGCTAATCTGGTTCAGGCGCTGGGTGGCGGCGTTGACGTCGCGCGTCACCTGGGTGGCGATGGCGGTGTGCAGGCCGGCCAGCGCGCCATCCAGCTCGGCGCGTTCCTCGGCCTCCAGCAGGTCGCCGTCCACTTCCAGCGCGGCGTGGATGGCGGCGATCAGGCTCTCGGCATCCACGATCGCCTCGCGCAGCTTGCGGGCGTTGATGTCTTCCTGCACATGGCTCAGCGATTCAGTGAGCATGCGGCTGATCTCGTCGTCGGACAGGCCGTAGGACGGCTTCACCTCGATGCTGGCCTCCACACCGGAGGTCAGCTCGCGCGCGGTTACCGACAGCAGGCCGTCGGCGTCCACCTGGAAGGTGACGCGGATGCGCGCGGCGCCGGCCACCATCGGCGGGATGCCGCGCAGCACGAACTTGGCCAGGCTGCGGCAGTCGGCCACCAGCTCGCGCTCGCCCTGCAGCACGTGGATGGACATCGCGGTCTGGCCATCCTTGAAGGTGGTGAATTCCTGCGCGCGCGCCACCGGAATGGTGCTGTTGCGCGGGATGATCTTCTCCGCCAGCCCGCCCATGGTCTCGATGCCCAGCGACAGCGGAATCACGTCCAGCAGCAGCCAGTCGTCGCCGCCCTTGTTGCCAGCCAGCACGTCGGCCTGGATGGCGGCGCCCAGCGCCACCACCTTGTCCGGGTCGAGGTTGGTCAGCGGCGGGCGGCCGAAGAAGTCGCCGACGGCTTTCTGCACCTGCGGCATGCGGGTGGCGCCGCCCACCATCACCACGCCCTTGACGTCGTCAACGGTGATCTTGGCGTCGCGCAGCGCCTTGCGCACCGGCAGCAGGGTCTTGTCCAGCAGGGTCTTGCTGATGTCGTGGAAGGCGGCCTGCGCCAGCTCCAGGTCGATGGTCTGGCCGTCGGCCAGCACGGCGGTGATGCGGGTGCTGGCGTGCTCGCTCAGCGCCTCCTTGGCTTCACGCGCGCGGGTCAGCAGCAGGCGGGTGTCCTGCGCGGTCAGACCGTGCAGGCCGGCCTGTTCCAGAATCCAGCAGTAGATGCGGTGGTCGAAGTCGTCGCCGCCGAGCGAGGAGTCGCCGCTGGTGGCCAGCACTTCGAACACGCCGCGCGACAGCGCCAGCACCGACACGTCGAAAGTGCCGCCGCCGAGGTCGTACACCACGTAGGTGCCCTCGGCGCCGTTGTCCAGGCCGTAGGCGATGGCGGCGGCGGTGGGCTCGTTCAACAGGCGCAGCACGTTGAGGCCGGCCAGGCGCGCGGCGTCCTTGGTGGCCTGGCGCTGGGCGTCGTCGAAGTAGGCCGGCACGGTGATCACCGCGCCCACCAGATCGCCGCCGAGGCTGGCTTCGGCACGGCTCTTCAGCGTGCGCAGGATGTCGGCGGACACTTCCACCGGGCTCTTGTGGCCGGCGCGGGTCACCAGCTGCACCATGCCCGGCGCGTCGACGAAGCGGTAGGCGCTGCGGCCAACGTCATGGATGTCGGCCAGGCCGCGGCCCATGAAGCGTTTCACCGACACCACGGTGTTGGCCGCATCGCGGCTCTGTTCGGCCTGCGCCGCGTAGCCCACCACCACGCTGCCGTCCGGCGCGTAGCGCACCACCGACGGCAGCAGGGTGCGGCCCTGCTCGTCCGGCAGCACGCCGGCGCTGCCGCTGCGCACGGTGGCAACCAGCGAGTTGGTGGTACCCAGGTCGATGCCCACGGCCAGGCGGTGCTGGTGCGGGGCGGCGGAAAGGCCGGGTTCGGCGATTTGCAGTAGGGCCATGTCGGGTCAGCTTACTTTGTGCAAAGGTTGGCCGCGGCCAACCCGGGGTTTGTGCGGGTTCAGTACAGCAACGCTTCGATGGCGTCGCCGATTTCCTGGTCCAGTTTTTCCAGAAAGCGCAGCTTGCGCACCAGCAGCGCGGCGGCGGCGGTGTCGGCGGTGTCGTCCAGCACCGTGGCCAGCTCGGCTTCCAGTGCCGTCACATCGCCGCGCAGCTGCCGCGACAGTGCTTCCAGCGCGGCCACGTCCTTGCCGTGGCGGGCGTCCTCGATGTTCTCGCGCCATTCCATCTGCGCCATCAGGAACGCCGGCGGCATGCTGGTGTTGGTTTCCTCGGCGGTATCCACGCCGGCCAGCGTCAGCAGGTAGCGGGCGCGCGCCAGCGGCGACTTCAGCGTCTGGTAGGCCTCGTTGATGCGGGTGGCCTGCATCAGCGCCACGCGCTTTTCCGCGTCGCCGGCGGCGGCGAAGCGGTCCGGGTGCGCGGCGGCGGCGGCGGTGCGCCAGGCGCTGTCCAGCGCGGCGCTATCGATACGGAAGCGGCGCGGCAGCTGGAACAGCGTGAAGTGATCCTGCGAGAAGTCGGCGGACATGCGGGCTTTCTGCAAAAACCGGGGTAAAAAAACGTCAAAACCGGCCCTGCCGCGTGGGGGCGGCACAGCCGGTGGCAGGGAGCGGGCTTAGACGTTGAAGCTTTCGCCGCAACCGCACTCGTTCTTCACGTTCGGGTTGTTGAACTGGAAGCCTTCGTTCAGGCCTTCCTTGGCGTAGTCCAGCTCGGTGCCGTCGAGGTAGGCCAGGCTTTTGGCGTCGGTGAACACGGTGACGCCGTGGCTCTGGAAGGTCACGTCGTCGTCGCTGGTGACATCCACGAACTCCAGCTTGTAAGCCATGCCGGAGCAGCCGGAGGTTTTCACCCCCAGACGGATGCCCAGGCCCTTGCCGCGTTTGGCGATAAAGTTGCTGACGTGGGTTGCTGCGCGTTCGGTAAGCGTGATTGCCATAATGCTTCTGCCTTGTGCTGGCGGCGGGCCAGCGGCCCGCCGTGAAGGACGCCCCCGATAAACGCCCGCTTGCATGCAGCTGGGTTTATCGAGGTGTCCTCGAATCATTTCACGTGCTTTTGCTTGTAGTCGGCGACGGCGGCCTTGATCGCGTCTTCGGCCAGGATCGAGCAGTGAATCTTCACCGGCGGCAAGGCCAGTTCTTCGGCGATCTCGGTGTTCTTGATGGCCATCGCTTCGTCCAGCGACTTACCTTTCACCCATTCGGTGACCAGCGAGCTGGAGGCGATGGCGGAGCCACAGCCGTAGGTCTTGAACTTGGCGTCTTCGATGATGCCGTCTTCGCTGACCTTGATCTGCAGCTTCATCACGTCGCCACAGGCCGGGGCGCCGACCATGCCGGTACCTACCGATTCGTCACCCTTGTCGAAAGCACCCACGTTGCGGGGGTTTTCGTAGTGGTCCATCAACTTGTCGCTGTATGCCATGATCTTCTCCTGCGTGCGGCCAACCTCTAACGTTGGCCGCATCATCAAAATGGTTTAGTGGGCGGCCCACTCGATGGTGTTGAGGTCGATGCCGTCCTGGAACATCTCCCACAGCGGCGACAGTTCGCGCAGCTTGCCGATCTTCTGCTGCAGCAGCTGCACGGTGTAGTCGATGTCGGCTTCGGTGGTGAAGCGGCCGATAGAGAAGCGGATCGAGCTGTGCGCCAGTTCGTCGTTGCGGCCCAGGGCGCGCAGCACGTAGGACGGCTCCAGCGAGGCGGAGGTACAGGCCGAACCGGAGGACACGGCCAGATCCTTGATCGCCATGATCAGGCTTTCGCCCTCGACGAAGTTGAAGCTCACGTTCAGGTTGTGCGGCACGCGCTGGTCCATGTCGCCGTTCAGATACACCTCGTCGATGCTCTGCAGGCCTGCCCACAGGCGGTCGCGCAGCGCGCCGATGCGGGCGTTTTCGCTGGCCATTTCTTCACGGGCGATGCGGAAGGCGGCGCCCATGCCGGCGATCTGGTGCGTGGCCAGGGTGCCGGAGCGGAAACCGCGCTCGTGGCCACCGCCGTGCATCTGCGCTTCCAGGCGCACGCGCGGCTTGCGGCGGATGTACAGCGCGCCGATGCCTTTCGGGCCGTAGGTCTTGTGCGCGGAGAAGCTCATCAGGTCGACCTTGAGCTGCTCCAGATCGATTTCCACCTTGCCGGTGGCCTGGGCGGCGTCCACGTGGAACAGCACGCCGCGGGCGCGGCAGATTTCGCCCAGCTGGGCGATCGGCTGGATCACGCCGATCTCGTTGTTGACGAACATGATGGAGGCCAGGATGGTGTCCGGGCGCAGCGCGGCTTCGAAATCGGCCAGGCTCACCAGGCCGTTTTCCTGCACGTCGAGGTAGGTCACCTCGAAGCCCTGACGCTCCAGCTCGCGCATGGTGTCCAGTACCGCCTTGTGTTCGGTGCGCTGGGTGATCAGGTGCTTGCCCTTGCTCTTGTAGAACTGGGCGGCGCCTTTCAGGGCCAGGTTGTTGGACTCGGTGGCGCCGGAGGTCCACACGATCTCTTTCGGATCGCAGTTCACCAGCGCGGCCACGTCGGCACGGGCGTTTTCCACCGCTTCTTCCGCTACCCAGCCGTAGCTGTGGCTGCGCGAAGCCGGGTTGCCGAACTGTTCGGTCAGGTACGGGATCATCACTTCGGCCACGCGCGGATCAACCGGGGTGGTGGCGGAGTAGTCGAGGTAGATCGGGTGCTTATGCTCGCTCATTACGGGTCTCCACGTAGTCGCGTCAGGCAGCGTTGCTGCCGGCGATGGCGTCGCTACAGGAGGCTGTGCGGCGCAGGGTGCGTTGATCTTGTACGACGCTGGTGTCTTTCGCCTTCTGGTTGTCTACCAGGCTGGCCAGGCTGATCTTGGACAGGTAGTCGAAGATGGTGGCGTTGAGGCTGGTCCACAGGTCGTGGGTCATACAGCGGTGATTATCGTGGCAGTTTTCGCGGCCGCCACACTGTGTGGCGTCCACTGGTTCGTCAACGGCGACAATAATGTCGGCGACGGAGATCTCGGCCACGGTACGTGCCAGGGTGTAGCCGCCGCCAGGGCCGCGTACGCTTTCTACCAGCTGCGCGCGGCGCAGCTTGCCGAACAGCTGTTCCAGGTAGGACAGGGAAATGCCCTGACGCTCGCTGATGCCGGCCAACGTTACCGGACCGCCGGATTCGCGCAGCGCGAGATCCAGCATGGCGGTGACGGCAAAGCGTCCTTTGGTGGTGAGGCGCATGGTGTAGGCTCCCAGAGTGGTTGACCGGATTATCCCAATCCCGAGTAATTTAGTCAACTATTGTGCGCGGGGAGTTCAATACTGTCGGAGGCAAGGATAATGACTGCCGGAGGGGCGGGGAATCCTGCGCTTGGCGTACGTCGTGCGACGGAGGCTGGCATGGATGGCCGCGTTTGCAGCGGAGCGGGGATTTTACCTGTAATTTCGCGAGCTTGGCAGCGTTTTTTCCGTCGCCTGCTGGCACGGTGGCGGCATGGTGTATCATTCGGCAAACAATTGTTTGATTGATGGTGGGCCTTGCTGCCCGACAGAACGAAGGAAACAACCATGCATGATGTGGTGATTAGCGGCAGCGGCCTGTTTACCCCGCCCAACGCCGTCAGCAACGAGGCGCTGGTAACGGCGTTCAATGCCTATGTCGCAGACTATAACCAGCAGCACGCGACGGCGATCGCCGCCGGCGAGCGGGAACCGCTGCAGGCGTCCAGCGCCGAGTTCATCGAGAAGGCCTCCGGCATCAAGCAACGCTACCTGATGGATGCCAGCGGCGTGCTGGACCCGCAGCGCATGGCGCCGCGGCTGCCGGAGCGCGACAACGACGCGCTGTCGGTGCCGGCCGAGATGGCGCTGGCCGCCGCGCGCGATGCGCTGGCCGCCGCTGGCAAGACGGCTGCCGACATCGATATGGTGATCGCCGCTTGCTCCAACATGCCGCGGCCGTACCCGGCGCTGTCGATCGAGGTGCAGCAGGCGCTGGGCATCAACGGTTTTGCCTTCGACATGAACGTGGCTTGCTCTTCGGCCACCTTCGGCATCCAGACGGCGGTGAACGCCATTGCCAGCGGCCAGGCGCGCGCGGTGCTGATGGTGAACCCGGAGATCTGCTCGGCACACCTGAACTTCCGCGACCGCGACAGCCACTTCATCTTCGGCGATGCCTGCACCGCGGTGGTGCTGGAGCGCGCCGACGGCACCACTGCGGCCAACGTGTTCGAGGTGCTGGGCTGCAAGCTGGCCACGGTGTTCTCCAACAACATCCGCAACAACTTCGGCTTCCTCAACCGTTGCGACGAGCGCGGCATCGGCGCGCTGGACAAACTGTTCGTGCAGCAGGGGCGCAAGGTATTCAAGGAAGTGTGCCCGATGGTGGGCGAGCACATCGTGGCGCATCTGGACAGCCAGGCGATTGCGCCGACCGGCGTGAAGCGCTTCTGGCTGCACCAGGCCAACCTGAGCATGAACCAGCTGATCGCGCGCCGGGTGCTGGGGCGCGATGCCGACGCGGTCGAGGCGCCGGTGATTTTGGACCGCTACGCCAATACCAGCTCCGCCGGTTCGGTGATCGCCTTCCACCTGCACCATGCCGACCTGGCCAGCGGCGACATCGGCGTGTTGTCGTCGTTCGGCGCCGGTTACTCGGTGGGCAGCGTGATCGTGCGCAAGCGCTGAGCTGCGGATGCGGCATAAGAAAGGGCACTCGCGGGTGCCCTTTTTCAATATCGTGCTGGCTACCTATTCCTGGGTCAGCGGAATCGCCCACGGCAGCAGTTGCTTGTCGTTCACCACTCGCAAGGTGGCGCGGCGGAAATCCTGCAGGATGGCGGAGCGGCTGCCGCTGGACGGGTAGGCCAGCACGTAGCTGTGGCGCGATTCGGTGACGAAGGGGCGGGTGACCACGCCCTGGTGCAGCCACAGTTCGGAGGCGAACGGCTCGACGATGGATACGCCGAAGCCGTGCGCCACCATCGCATAGCGGGTGTGCGAGGTGTGGGTGCGGATGTTGTAGCGCGGCGCAACCCCGGCGTGGCCGAAGTATTTTTCTTCCTGGTTCTGGCTCAGCGGGTAGTTGGGCATCCAGCCGATCACCGTCTCGTCGGCCAGGTCCTGCGGGGTGATCACCTCGCGTGCGGCCAACGGGTGGTCGGCCGGCAGCGCGCATAGCGCGTCCGCCTCCAGCAGCGGCTCCACCTCGATGCCGGCAATCGCCGGAATGGTCAGGCTGATGGCCACGTCCACCTTCAGATCCTGCAGCTTCACCATCACTTCGGCATTGCCGACGGTATCGATTTTCACCGGTACGTCGGGGCGCAGCTTGAAGAACTCCTTGAGGATGTGCGGCAGCAGGCTGGTCGAAAGGACAGGCATGCAGGCGATGGCCAGGCCTTCGTTCTCGTCGGTGCGGATGGTTTCCGCTGCCTGGCGCAGCCGTTCCAGCCCCAGGAAGTTCTCCTCCACTGCGCGCTGGAAGCGGATGGCGGCGGTAGTCGGCTCCATGCGGCCCTTGGTGCGGTTGAACAGGCGGAAGCCCAGGTCTTCCTCCAGATCGGCGATCAAACGGCTGATGGCTGGCTGGGTGATATGCATGCGCCGCGCCGCGGCCACGGTGGTGCCGCAGCTCATCAGGCAGCGAAATGCCTCGATCTGTCGAAAACGAATCATTTTTATTTGGCCGGCCGCAGCTTGGCCGCAAGAAACGCGATGGCGCTAGGCTATAACAAAATCACATAGAACATCAATTTTACTCAGTGGATGTGATAGCGCGGCTTGTGAAATACTCGCCCGCCATCGGCGCTGGAAGGTGTCCGAGTGGGTGGAACCGGAGCGTAGTCCCATGCAGGGGGTAAGGCTGGGGGTGGAAAGCCGCCGCCGCGCGACCCAAAACAACATATTGCAGCGCGATAAGCGCATGGCGTGACGTGAAATGGCAGATAACGCCTTGTGGTTATCTACTGGCGTCGCATAATGCATTTGTCCGGGGCTAACAACAATCCGGTACGCCTTTTGCATTGTTGTCGTGGCAATGCCAGGCATCACTTCATCAAAATAGAAATAGGGAATTGAGAAACATGCAAGTAGCCAAGCACCTGCTGTTTGCTGCCGGTCTGACCGTTGCAGCCACCGCCGCCCATGCCGCGGGAACCCTGATTTACTGCTCCGAAGCCAGCCCGGAAGGCTTTGACTCCGCGCAGTACACCGGTGGTACTACGTTTGACGCCGCTGGCCATGCCATGTTCAACCGTCTGGTGGAATTCGAAAAAGGCTCCACCAAGACCATCCCGGGTCTGGCCGAATCCTGGACCGTATCGGCAGATGGTAAGGAATACACCTTCAAGCTGCGCAAGGGCGTGAAGTTCCACACCACCGACTACTTCAAGCCGAGCCGCGACTTTAACGCCGATGACGTGGTGTTCACCTTCAGCCGCATGGTCGACAAGAACTACCCGTTCAACAAGGCTTACCCGGTTGAATACCCGTACGCTTCCGATACCGGCCTTGATGCCAACATCGTGAAAGTGGAAAAAGTTGACGCCAACACCGTCAAGTTCATCCTGAAGGACCCGGACGCCGACCTGCTGGCCAAGATCGCCATGCCGTTCGCTTCGGTGCAATCCGCTGAGTACGGCGACAAGCTGATGAAGGAAGGCAAGGCCTCCCTGATCAACCAGCAGCCGATCGGTACCGGCCCGTTCGTGTTCGTGCGCTACCAGAAAGATGCGCAGATCCGTTACAAGGCCAACAAAGACTACTGGCGCAAGGGCGCGGTTAAAGTCGACAACCTGATCTTCGCCATCACCACCGATGCTTCGGTGCGTGCGCAGAAGATGAAGGCCGGCGAATGCCACATCATGTCCTATCCGAAGCCGCAGGACCTGGCCGGCATGAAGGCTGATCCGGCACTGAAAGTGACCACTGCACCGGGCTTCAACATCGGCTACCTGTCGTACAACGTTGAAAAGCCGCAGCTGAAGAAGCTGGAAGTGCGTCAGGCACTGGACATGGCGATCAACCGCAAGGCCATCATCGACGCGGTATACCAGGGTCAGGGCCAGGAAGCGGCCAACCCGTTCCCGGCTTCGCTGTGGTCCTACAACAGCAAGCTGCGCAACCAGCCGACCGATATCGCCAAGGCCAAGGCACTGCTGGCCAAGGCCGGCTACCCGAACGGCTTTGAAATCACCCTGTGGGCGATGCCGGTACAGCGTCCGTACAACCCGAACGCCAAGCTGATGGCCGAAATGATCCAGTCCGACTGGGCCAAGATCGGCGTGAAGGCCAAGATCACTACCTACGAATGGGGTGAGTACCTGAAGCGCATGAAGAACGGCGAGCACGACACCGGCCTGATCGGCTGGACCGGCGACTACGCCAGCCCGGACAACTTCCTGGGCGTGCTGCTGACCTGCGAAGCCGTGGGTGGCTCCAACTATGCCCGTTACTGCAGCAAGGACTTCGACGCTGCGGTACTGAAGGCACGCAAGAGCACCGACATGAAAGAGCGCACCGCGCTGTACATGAAGGCACAGGAAATCTTCAAGAAAGATCTGCCGTGGTCGACCATTGCCCACTCGACTGTGAACCAGCCGATGCGCAAGGAAGTTAACGGCTTCAAGATCAGCCCGTTCGGCGACTATGCCTTCGAAGGCGTAAGCGTTAAATAAGCGGTATTGAAGTTGCGCGGGGCTTGCTCCGCACTCAAGGACAAGGAGGGCGCCATCGGCCCCTCCTTGTTTGCTGATTGGCTATCAGGTTATGCAAAAGGAAAGTCGGCGGCGCCGCGAGCAGCGGCAGCGTTGACCTGGGTCAAGGCCGGTAGTGCCGGGTACCGCTAAAGTGCGTTCTGCCGTGGCGGCCTTGCAGCTGGTATAGGTGGGTGGTTCAGATGCAACCAGCCGCCCGGCGCCTCCCCCTGACGTTTACCGTCTTCCTGCTTTCCTTGCGCTTTCCCTGATCCGGTAGGACACGTCATGTCGTCACAAGCGATATGCACGGGAGACGTATTCACATGTTCGCATTCATTCTGCGTCGGTTGGGTGTCCTCATCCCAACCTTCTTCGGCATCACGCTGCTGACTTTTGCGCTGATCCGCATGATTCCGGGTGACCCGATCGAAGTCATGGTCGGCGAACGCTCGCTCGATCCGGTGATGCACGCCGCCGCCATGAAGCGCCTCGGTCTCGACCAGCCGCTTTACGTGCAGTACTTCGACTACATCGGCAAGCTGTTCCACGGTGACCTCGGCGCGTCGCTCAAGACCCAGGAAAGCGTGTGGAAGGAATTCACCACCCTGTTCCCGGCCACGCTGGAACTGGCATTGTGCGCGCTGGTGTTCGCCACCGTGTTCGGCCTGCTGGCCGGCGTGGTGGCCGCCATCAAGCGCGGCTCCATCTTCGATCACGGCGTGATGGGCATCTCGCTCACCGGCTTCTCCATGCCGATCTTCGTGTGGGGCCTGCTGGCGGTGATGTTCTTCTCGGTCTTCCTCGGCTGGACCCCGGTGTCCGGTCGTATCGACCTGCAGTATGACGTGCAGCCGTACACCGGCTTCATGCTGATCGACGCCTGGCGCGCCCAGATCGCCGATCCGGAGCTGAACGCCGGCGCCTTCAAGGACGCGGTGATGCACCTGATCCTGCCCACCATCGTGCTGGGCACCATCCCGCTGGCCACCATCGCGCGGATGACCCGCTCCTCGATGCTGGAAGTGCTGCGTGAAGACTACGTGCGCACCGCCCGCGCCAAGGGCCTGTCGCCGGCACGCGTGATCTTCATCCACACCCTGCGCAACGCGCTGATTCCGGTGCTGACCGTGATCGGCCTGCAGGTGGGCACGCTGATGGGCGGCGCGGTGCTGACCGAAACCATCTTCTCCTGGCCGGGCACCGGCAAGTGGCTGATCGAAGCCATCGGCCGCCGCGACTACCCGGTGGTGCAGAACGGCATCCTGATCGTGGCGACGCTGGTTATCGTCACCAACTTCATCGTCGACATCCTGTACGGCATCGCCAACCCGCGCATCCGTCACGCCAAGTAAGCAGGAAACCAACATGGCCAATGTGAATACCTCGCCGCAAACCGTTGCGGCCAACGATGATCCGGCGCTGAGCTACCCGTCGCCGCTGAAAGAGTTCTGGCAGAGCTTCAAGCAGAACAAGGGCGCCGTCGCCGGGCTGATCTTCATGTCCATCGTGCTGTTCTGTGCGCTGTTCGCGTCGCTGATCTCGCCGCACGACCCGCTGGAACAGTTCCGCGACCACCTGCTCACCCCGCCGTCCTGGGCCGAAGGCGGCAACAGCCAGTTCCTGCTCGGCACCGACGAACTGGGCCGCGATATCATGGCGCGCCTGTTCCACGGCGCGCAGATGTCGCTGCTGATCAGCCTGGTATCGGTGCTGCTGTCGCTGATTCCCGGCGTGATTCTCGGCCTGCTGGCGGCGTTCTTCCCGAAAGTGATCGGCAGCCTGATCATGCGGCTGATGGACATCATGATGGCGCTGCCGTCGCTGCTGCTGGCCATCGCCATCATGGCCATCCTCGGCCCGGGCCTGGTCAACGCCATGATCGCCATCGCCGTGGTCGGTCTGCCGGGCTATGTGCGGCTGACCCGCGCCTCGGCCATCACCGAGCTGAACCGCGACTACGTCACCGCCGCCCGCGTCTCCGGCGCGCAGCTGCTGCGCCTGATGTTTGTCACCGTGCTGCCCAACTGCATGGCGCCGCTGATCGTGCACGCCACCATGAGCTTCTCCTCCGCCATCCTAGAAATCTCCGCCCTGGGCTTCTTGGGCATGGGCGTACAGCCGCCGACGCCGGAGTGGGGCACCATGCTGTCCGGCGCGCGCGACTACATGACCAGCGCTTGGTGGGTGGTGCTGATGCCGGGCCTGACCATTCTGCTGGCGGTCCTGTCGATCAACCTGATGGGTGATGGCCTGCGTGACGCGCTGGACCCGAAAATGAAGCGCGCGGCGTAAGGGAAAATCATGAGTCTGTTGCAAATCAAGAATCTGTCGGTCGAGTTCGGCAATGCGGCCAACCCGTTCCGCGCGGTGGAAAACCTGGACCTCAGTGTCGACCAGGGCGAGATCGTCGGCATCGTCGGCGAATCCGGCTCCGGCAAATCCGTCACCATGATGGCGATGATGGGCCTGCTGGAAGGCCAGGGCCGCATCGTGGCCGATCAGCTGGAATTCGACGGCAAGAACCTGCTCACCATCAGCGCGCGGGAGCGCCGCAAGATCGTCGGCAAGGACATCGCCATGATCTTCCAGGACCCGATGACCTCGCTGAACCCCAGCTACACCGTCGGCTACCAGATCATGGAAGTGCTCAAGGTGCATCAGGGCCTGCGCGGCGCCGAGCTGAAGGCGCGCGCGCTGGAGCTGATGGAGCTGGTGGAAATCCCGGCCGCCAAGACCCGGCTGGAGGCCTACCCGCACCAGTTGTCCGGCGGCATGAGCCAGCGCGTGATGATCGCGGTGGCGCTGGCCTGTAACCCCAAGCTGCTGATTGCCGACGAACCGACCACCGCGCTGGACGTCACCATCCAGGCGCAGATCATGGAACTGCTGGTCAACCTGCAGAAAGAGCGCAATATGGCGCTGATCATGATCACCCACGATCTGGCGGTGATTGCCGAAGTGGCGCACCGCGTGGCGGTGATGTACGCCGGCCAGGTGGCGGAAGAGGGCACCGTGCCGCGCCTGTTCCAGCACCCGGTACATCCGTACACCGAGGCGCTGCTGGCCTCCATCCCAGAGCACAGCAAGGGCGCACGCCGGCTGACCACCCTGCCGGGTATCGTGCCCGGCCAGTACGACCGCCCCAAGGGCTGTCTGCTCAGCCCGCGCTGCCCGTACGCACAGGAGCGCTGCCGCGCCGAGCGCCCGGCCATCACCCCGTATGAGCACGGCGCCGTGCGCTGCTTCTTCCCGCTGTTTGACAAGGAGGCCAAATGAGCCAGACCGTACTGCAGGCTCGCGACCTGACTCGTCACTACGAGGTGTCGCAGGGCTTCATGAAGCCGAAGGCGATGGTAAAGGCGCTCAACGGCGTATCGTTCGAACTGAAGGCCGGCAAAACCCTGGCCGTGGTCGGTGAATCCGGTTGCGGCAAGTCCACCCTGGCGCGCCAGCTGACGCTGATCGAGGCGCCGACCTCCGGCTCGCTGGTGCTGGATGGCGTCGACATCGCCCGTGCCAGCCATGCCGAGCTGAAGGCACTGCGCAGCAAGGTGCAGATGGTGTTCCAGAACCCGTACGCCTCGCTCAACCCGCGGCAGAAGATCGGCGACCAGCTGGGCGAACCGCTGCTGATCAACACCAAGCTGTCGGCCAGCGAGCGCGAGGCCAAGGTGCGCGCCATGATGCAGCGCGTCGGCCTGCGCCCGGAACACTACTACCGCTACCCGCACATGTTCTCCGGTGGCCAGCGCCAGCGTATCGCCATCGCCCGTGCCATGATGCTGCAGCCGCAGATCGTGGTGGCCGACGAACCGACCTCGGCGCTGGACGTGTCGATCCAGGCGCAGGTGCTGAACCTGTTCATGGATCTGCAGGAAGAGTTCCACACCGCCTACGTGTTCATCTCGCACAACCTGGCGGTGGTGGAGCACGTCGCCGACGATGTGATGGTGATGTACCTGGGCCGCGCGGTGGAAGTGGGCAGCAAGGAGGCGATCTACAGCCAGCCGCTGCACCCGTACACCAAGGCGCTGCTGTCGGCCACGCCGTCGGTGCGCGAGGAAGACCGCCGCGCCAAGATCAAGATTAGCGGCGAGCTGCCCAGCCCGCTCAACCCGCCCACCGGCTGCGCCTTCCACAAGCGCTGCCCGTTCGCCACCGAGCGTTGCAGCCAGGAAGTGCCGCAGCTGCGCGAACTGGCCGGACACCAGGTGGCCTGTCATCACGCGGAAAGCATCAACGCCTGAGCGTGAGCGGCGGATTCGGCTGAGCCTGCGTTGCAACGTGCCGCAACATGCGCATGTACCTGGTGTACATGCCGCTGTTTCGGCCCGTTGCGCCTTGGCTGACCCTTCGTGCGCCTGACCGCCTGGCTGGGCACGCATGCACTACAGTACAAGCACCGGAGTGGTGAATCGCACCGCTCCGGTGCTTTTTATTCTGCATTGCAGCAAAAAAGCCTTGTCCCACCTTCTAGCCGCAAGTACATTCCGCCATGACACATAGCAACAAAGGAAAGCGTCAATTGAAGCGAGCCGTCTATGCCGGCAGTTTTGACCCGGTAACCAACGGGCATCTGTGGATGATCCGCGAAGCCGTCGAACTGTTCGACGAGCTGGTGGTGGCCATCGGCGTCAACCCGGAAAAACGCTGCAGCTTCTCGGTGGACGAGCGGCTGGACATGCTGCGCGCGGTGACGCGCGGCTTTTCCAAGCTCAAGGTGGAGGTGTTCGAGAACCAGTTCCTGGTCAACTACGCGCAGAGCATCGACGCCAACTACATCATTCGCGGCATCCGCACCGCCAGCGACTACGAGTACGAGCGCACCATGCGCTACATCAACTCCGACCTGCACGCCGACATCACCACCATCTTCCTGCTGCCGCCGCGCGAGTACGCCGAGGTGTCCTCTACCATGGTGAAGGGCCTGATGGGGCCGCAGGGCTGGGAGCAGATGATCCGCCACTACGTGCCGGAACCGGTGTACCGCAAGCTGGTAAACTATTACCAGCAGCAGGTGCAGCAGCTGGACTGAGGCTACGACCTGCTGCGCGTCGGCGAGACTTGCGTTGCCAGCGGCATTCGACATGCGCAGTTAGCAGGTACAAATTCCGCTTCCTCAGCCGCTTTCGTCTTGGCGCGCGAGATCGTACATAGCGCTTGAATCGCGCGGCCAACGTTGGCCGCACACCGAATACATCCCGCGCCGGACACGTTCCGGCGCGTCGCATTTCCGAGGTAAAACATGGCAGACGTATCCGCCTTCCAGGGCCGTCTTTCCAAGAACTACAAGCACTACGCCAAGTGGGCCAAGCGCAGCGGGCTGGACGCCTGGCGCGTGTACGACCGCGACGTGCCGCAGTTCCCGTTGATCATCGACATCTACGGCGAGCGTATCCACCTGCAGGAATACGATACCGGCTGGCAGATCGGCGATGACGAGTACGCCGAATGGATGGCGGCGGTGCAGCAGGCGATCTGCGCGGTGACCGGCGTGACGGCGGACAAGATCGCGCTGAAGGCGCGGCGCCGGCAGAAGGGCGACAGCCAGTACCAGAAGACCGGCCGCGACGGCGAGGACTTCGTGGTGGCGGAGCAGGGGCTGCGCTTCTGGGTGAACCTGGATGCCTACCTGGACACCGGCTTGTTCCTCGACCACCGCAACACCCGGCTGCGGGTGCGCGACGAGGCCGCCGGCAAGCGCTTTCTCAACCTGTTCGCCTACACCGGCAGCTTCACCGTGTACGCCGCCGCCGGTGGCGCGGTGAGCAGCGAGACGGTGGACCTGTCCAACACCTACCAGGCGTGGAGCCGCCGCAATTTCGAGCTCAACGGCCTCGATCTGGAAAAGCACCAACTGATCCGCGACGACGTGTTCCAGTACCTGGAAGACGCCGCCTACGCCGGCAAGCAGTTCGACCTGATCGTGATGGACCCGCCCAGCTTCTCCAACAGCAAGAAGATGCAGGACGAGCTGGACGTGCAGCGCGACCACGTCAAGCTGGTGGACGGCGCCATGCGCCTGTTGGCGCCGGGCGGCGTGCTGTACTTCTCCAACAACCTGCGCAGCTTCGAACTGAGCCCGCTGCTGCTGCAGGATTACGCGGTGCGCGACATCAGCAAGCAATCGGTGCCGGAAGACTTCCGCAACCAGAAGATCCACCAGTGCTGGCGCATCAGCCATCGCCAGGCGTGAGCCGATAGCGGCCGGCAATTGCCGGCTAGCTAAATTCAATGACGGCGGCGGCTTGAGTTTTGCCGCCGCAGCGCCAATTGTTCAGACATCGGGCATGCCAGTCTGGCCGGCCACAGCATAAGGAGTAGCGCATGGCTTACGTGAACATCACCGCCGACACTTTCAACGACCACGCCGAACGCGAGGGCATCCTGTTCCTGGATTTCTGGGCGGACTGGTGCGGGCCGTGCAAGACGTTCGGCCCGATCTTCGAGGCGGCCGCCGACAAGCACCCGGACTTGGTGTTCGGCAAGATCGACACCGAGGCCGAGCAGGAGTTGGCCGCGCATTTCCAGATCCGCTCCATTCCCACGCTGATGGCGCTGCGCGACGGCATCGTGGTGTTCCACCAGGCCGGCGCCATGATGGCCGGCCAGCTCGAACAGCTGATCCAGGCGGTGCGCGATCTGGACATGGAGCAGGTGCGCGCCGATATCGCCAGCCAGGAGCAGTAAACCGGCAGCAGCACCGCGCGGGCGCAACTTGTTGCCGCGGCGCGGGTCTACCATATGTTGGCCGCAACGTTCGCGTTGCGGCCAACGTTCATTGTGAGTGTTGCCACCGGAGTATTCATCATGCCCAAGCTGCTGTCCGTCCTGTTGCTGCTACCGGCCGTGGCCAGCGCCAGCTGCCCGCCGTTGCTGGATCATCGCGTGCCCGGCCTCAGCGGCGGCAGCATCGATATGTGCGCCTATCAGGGCAAGGCGGTGGTGGTGGTGAACACTGCCAGCGAGTGCGGCTTCACCCCGCAGTTCAAGGGTTTGCAGGCGCTGTGGCAGCACTACCGCGACCGGGGCCTGGTGGTGGTGGGCTTTCCCAGCGACGATTTCTTCCAGGAGCTGGACAAGGACAAGGCGGTCGCCAGTTTCTGCGAGGTGAACTACGGCGTGACCTTCCCGATGGCCAGCCGCGTGCACGTGCGCGGCGCGGCCGCCCACCCGCTGTACCAGGCGCTGACCCGCGCCAGCGGCGATGCGCCGAAGTGGAATTTCTACAAATACGTGATCGCGGCGGACGGCAAGACCGTCACCGCCTTCAGCCCGCTGACCAAGCCGGATTCCGCCACCTTCATCCAGGCGGTGGAAGCGGCGCTGCCGACGCCGTAAGGCGAGCGCAGGCCGATGCGCTGTCATTTGCCATCCCCCCGCCGCCTTCATTACCATCGCATTTTCGCCGCCGCTGCGGCCAACCTGCCTGACCTTGCTGCCCATCACCATCCCATGTTCAAGCGACTGATTACCCTGGCCAGCGCCTTGCTGCTGGCCGCCTGCGCCTCCTATCCCCCTCCGGGCGGCAGTACCGCCGCCAGCGCGGTGCGCTACCAGCCGGCGCGCTTTGCCGATCTGCCCGGCTGGGATGCGCCGCTGGCGGGCGAAAGCCTGGCGGCGCTGCGCGCCAGCTGCCGCAGCCTGCAGGGCAAGCCGCAGTGGCAGGGCGCCTGCAGCGCCGCCGCCGCTATCGATGCGGCCAACCCGCAGGCGGTGCGCACGTTCTACGAACAGCGCTTCACGCCGTGGCAGCTCAGCGAGGCCGGCAAGGACAGCGGGCTGATCACCGGCTACTACGAACCGCTGCTGGCCGGCAGCCGCAGCCAGTCGGCGCAGACGCCGTACCCGGTGTACGGCGTGCCGTCCGACCTGTACGTGCTGGAGATCAATGCCGAGCAGCGCGCGCAGCCGCAGCTGGTGGCGCGCCGCGGCAGTGGCAACCGCCTGCAGCTGCTGGCGGGCAAGAGCGTGGCTGGGCCGGGCGAGATCCAGATCACGCTGGCCGATTTCGTCACCGACAGCCGCACCCGCGCGCTGAAGGGCCGTCTCGACGGCAACCGCCTGCTGCCGTACTACACCCGCGCCGAGATCGACGCCGGCAAGGGCGTGGCCGGCATGCCGGTGCTGGCGTGGGCGGAGGACGAGACCGAGCTGTTCTTCCTGCAGGTGCAGGGCTCCGGCCGCATCCAGCTGGAAGACGGCAGCTTCATCCGCGTCGGCTACGCCGACCAGAACGGCCACGGCTACAAGTCGATCGGCCGCTGGCTGGTGGACCAGGGCCAGATGCGGCTGGAAGACGTGTCGATGCAGAACATCAAGGCGTGGATTGCGGCCAACCCGCAGCGCCGCGCCGAGCTGTTCGCCGCCAACCCCAGCTACGTGTTCTTCAAGCCGCTGCCGGCCAATGACAGCGGCCCGCTGGGCGCCATGGGCGTGCCGCTTACCGGCGGCTACAGCGTGGCGGTGGACCCGCGCTACATCCCGCTGGGTGCGCCGCTGTACCTGGCTACCACCTGGCCGCTGGACGGCGCGCCGCAGGCGCTCAACCGCCTGGTGCACGCGCAGGACACCGGCGGCGCCATCCGCGGCGGCGTGCGCGCCGACTTCTTCTTCGGCTTTGGCGCCGAGGCCGGCATGTACGCCGGGCGCATGAAACAGAGCGGCAAGCTGTGGCTGCTGCTGCCCAAGGGCATGACCCCGGCGGCCAACCCCTGAGCGCCGCCTGATGCGGCAAGGATTCCCGATGCACACGCCTCCCCGTACCCACGTTGGCCGCAGCCTGGCGCTGCTGGCCGTTGTCGCCGCCCTGGCGGCCTGCGGCCCGTCCGCGCCGGCTGACGGCCAGCCGGCCAGCGCCGGCCAGGCGGCGATGCCGCCGCGGCAGCTGTCCGCCGCCGACGTGCTGCAGACCGCGGTGGCGCCGCTGGCCAGCCTGCTGCCGTTCACCGCCACTCTCAACGCGCTGCAGAGCGCCGAAGTGGCGGCGCAGGCCGACGGCACCGTGTTGCAGGTGCTGGTGCGCGAAGGCGAGCAGGTGACGCGCGGCCAGCTGCTGGCGCGCATTGACAGCGAGGCGCTGCAGCAGCAGCTCAACGAGCAGCAGGCGCAGCTGGCCAACGACGAGGCGCGGCTGAAACTGGCGCGGCTCAAGCTGGACAAGCAGCGCGAGCTGCTGCAGCAGGGCTTCATCTCCAAGCTGGCGTTCGACGAGACCGAGAGCGACTACCAGGTGCGCGCCGGCGAGCTGGCCGCTCGCCGCAGCCAGCTGGCGCGGGCGAAGAAGAGCCTGCACGAGAGCGAGGTGCGCGCGCCGATGGCCGGCACCGTGTACGCGCGGCTGACCCAGCCGGGCGAGCAGGCGGCGCGCAACCAGAAACTGTTCGGCATCGCCGACCTGGCCGAGCTGGAAGGCGTGGCCAGCGTGCCGGCGCGGCTGGTGGGCCAGCTCAAGCCCGGCCAGCAGGCGCGCTTCACGGTGGAAGGCGTGGACGGCCAGTTCCGCGCCAGCCTGGTGCGCATCAACCCGGTGGCCAATGCCGCCACCCGTACCTTTAACGTCTACTTGCGGGTGGATAACCGCGATGGCCGGCTGAAGGCCGGCCAGTTTGCCAAGGGCGGGGTGGTGCTGGCCGAGGTGAACGACGCGGTGCGGCTGCCGCTGGCGGCGCTGCGCGATGCCGACAGCGCCGCGCCGTGGCTGCTGGCGGTGCGCGGCGGCCGGCTGCAACGCCAGCCGGTGACGGTGCGCCTGCGCGCCGACAGCGAGCGCCAGGTGGCGGTCAGCGGCATCGCCGCCGGCCAGACCGTGCTGGCGGCGCCGCTGCTGGGCCTGAAGGCCGGGGACGCGGTGTCCCTGCCGCCACGCTGAGGACGCCGCCATGTGGTTAACCCGCGTCAGCGTGCAGAACCCGTATTTCGCCGCGGTGATGATGCTGCTGCTCACCGTGCTGGGGCTGTTCGCCTGGCGCAGCCTGCCGGTGGAGGAGTTTCCGGACATCCGCTTCCCGGTGGCGGTGGTGATGACCAGCTACCCCGGCGCCTCGCCGGAGGTGGTGGAAAGCGACGTCACCCGCCCGATCGAAGAGGCGGTGAACACCATCAACGGCGTCAAGCACATCCGCTCCTATTCCTTCGAGGGCAGCTCCACCATCGTGGTGGAGTTCGAGCTGTCCACCGACGCCACCCAGGGCTTGCAGGAAGTGCGCGACAAGGTGGGTGCGGTGCAGGGCCGGCTGCGGCGCGAGGTGAACACCCCCACCATCTCGCAGATGAACCCCAATGATGAACCGCTGATGTCCTACACCCTCAGCTCCGGCGACAGCAGCCAGCGCGAGCTGACCAGCTGGGTGGACAAGGTGCTGAAGAAACGGCTGCAGACGGTGTCCGGCGTCGGCGAAGTGAAGCTGGTGGGCGAGAGCCGGCGCGAGATCCGCATCGACATCGATCCGTACCGGCTGGAGGCGCTGGGGCTGTCGGTGGCCGAGGTGGCGGACGCGGTGGCGGCCGCCAACCGTGACTACCCGGCCGGGCAGGTGAGCAGCCAGCGCAACGAGCTGGCGGTGCGGGTGGCCGGCAAGCTCAAGAGCGTGGAGGATTTTGCCGCGCTGGTGGTGGCCAGCCGCGGCGGCAGCGACATCCGCCTGGCCGATGTCGGCAGCGTGCGCGACACCGAGGCGGAGAAGAACAGCCTGACGCTGATCGACGGCAAGCCCGGCATCGGCATCGACGTGCGCGCCGCGCGCGGCGCCAACGTGGTGCAGGTGGCCGACGGCGTGAAGCGGGTGCTGGACGAGTACCGCCGCCAGGCGCCGCCGGGCACCGTGGTCAACCTCACCTACGACAAGTCGCAGGAGGTGAAAGGCTCGCTGCACGAGGTGCAGAAGACGCTGGGCGAGGGCGCGCTGCTCACCGTGCTGATCGTGTTCCTGTTCCTTGGCAGCTGGCGCAGCACGGTGATTACCGGCCTGACGCTGCCGATCTCGATGATAGGCACGCTGTTCGCGCTGCAGGCGCTGGGTTTCTCGCTGAACCTGATGACGCTGATGGCGCTGTCGCTGTCGGTGGGGCTGCTGATCGACGACGCCATCGTGGTGCGCGAGAACATCGTGCGCCACGCCGCGCTGGGCAAGGGCCACTTCCAGGCGGCGCTGGACGGCACCAACGAGATCGGCCTGGCGGTGCTGGCCACCACGCTCACCATCGTGGCGGTATTCCTGCCGGTGGGCTTCATGGGCGGCATCATCGGCAAGTTCTTCCACCAGTTCGGCCTGGCGGTCACCGTGGCGGTGCTGATCTCGCTGTTCGTGTCGTTCACGCTGGACCCGATGCTGTCGTCGATCTGGCATGACCCGCACCGCCACGGTGATCACCACAAGGGGCCGGTGGGGCGGCTGCTGGACTGGTTCGAGACATCGCTCGATCGCATGGCACAGGGCTACGTGGCAGTGATCCGCTGGGCGCTGGCGCATCGCAAAACGGTGCTGGCCGCCGCGCTGGCGCTGACGGTGGGCAGCTTCATGCTGGTGCCGCTGGTGGGCGGCGAGTTCCTGCCGCGCGCCGACAAGGGCGAGTTCCGCCTGAGCTTCAAGACCGCTGCCGGCTCCTCGCTGGAATACACCGCGCTGAAGGCGCGCGAGGTGGAGGCGCGGCTGCGCACCCTGCCGGAGGTGACCACCATCGACAGCAAGATCGGCGGCGGCAGCTTTGGCGCCGGGCGTAACCAAGCCAACATCACGGTGAATGTCGGCGACAAGCAGCAGCGCGCGCGCGACCTGTTCCAGCTGATGGCGGCGGCAAGGTTGGCCGCAGGGCAGGTGGCCGGCATCGAGCTGGATTCGGTGGAGGAAACCGGCAAGCACGGCCCGCCGGGCAAGCCGGTGAACCTCGGCATTCGTGGCAGCGACCTGGCGGCGCTGGAGCGCGCCACCGCCGACATCATGGCGCGGCTGCGGCAGATCAAGGGCGTCAGCGACGTGCAGTCCAGCCTCAACGATGCCGACCCGGCGCTGAACCTGCAGGTGAAGCGCGATGCCGCCGCCACGCTGGGGGTGGATCTGGCGCGGGTGGGCAGCACGGTGTCCACGCTGCTGGGCGGCAGTACGGTAACGCAGTGGGAGGCGCCGGACGGCGAGAACTACGACGTGCGGCTGCAGGTGCCGCGCGACGCGCGGGTGGCCGAGCTGCTGGACGTGCTGACGGTGCCGGGCAAGCGCGCCGACAGCGGCGAGGCGCAGATGGTGCCGCTGGCGCAGGTCACCAGCATCTTGCCGGCCACCAGTCCGCGCCAGATCGAGCGCACCGACCTGATGCGCGAGATCAGCATCACCGCCAATATCAGCGGCCGTGGCAGCAGCGAGGTGTTTGTCGACATCGACAAGCTGCTGAAGGGCATCCAGCTGCCGCAGGGTGTGTTGCTGGCGCAGGAGGGCGAGCGCAAGGACATGCAGGAGTCGCTGAGCTACGCGGTGCAGGCGCTGGCGATGGGCGTGGTGTTCATCTACCTGATCCTGGCGGCGCAGTTCCGCAGCTTCACCCTGCCGGTGACCATCATGGTGGCGCTGCCGCTGTCCTTCGTCGGGGTGTTCGTGGCGCTGCTGCTGTTCGGCTCCACGCTGAACATGTTCTCGGTGATCGGCATCATCATGCTGATGGGGCTGGCGTCCAAGAACGGCATCCTGCTGGTGGACTTCATCAACCACAGCCGGCGCCAGGGCATGCCGCGCGAGGAGGCGATTGTCGAGGCCGGGCGGGTGCGGCTGCGCCCGATCATGATGACCTCGCTGGCGATGATCTGCGGCATGCTGCCGCTGGCGCTGGCCAGCGGTGCCGGCTCCGAGACGCAGCGGCCGATGGCGCACGCCATCATCGGCGGCATGGTGACGTCCACCGTGCTGACGCTGATCGTGCTGCCGGTGGTGTACACCTATCTGGACGGCCTGCGCATGCTGATCCGTCGCCTGCTGGCGCGGCTGTCCGGCCAGCGCCTGGCCGCGCCGCACTGAGCGTTGCCACTTGCAATGCACAAGGCCGCTGCCATGGCAGCGGCCTTGTTCGTTTACGCCGCCGCCGGCGACGGGCGTGCGGCCAACCTTACTGCTTCACGTACACCACCTGCGCCGGCATCGGCGCCGGGAAGGCCGCGCTGCCCAGCGCGTCGCGCAGCAGCTTGTTGCTGTCAAAGTACACCTGCCAGTAGTCGTCGTTGTGGCAGAACGGCCGCACCGCCAGCACCGGTCCCACCAGGTTGAATTCCAAGATCGACACCTCCACCGCCGGCTCGGCCAGCACATTGGGGATGGCCGCCAGCCGCTGCCGCAGCAGGGCGATGGCGGCATCCACGTCGGCGGCGCCGGCCAGCTGCGCCTTCAGCTCCACGCGGCGGTAGGGGTTGCTGCTGAAGTTCTGGATGGTGTCGCCGAGGATCTTGCTGTTGCCCACCATGGTCAGCACATTGTCCGGGGTGTTGAACGCGGTGGTGAACAGGCCGATCTCTTTCACCGTGCCGGTGACGCCGCCGGCGGTGACGAAGTCGCCGACCTTCATCGGCCGCAGCACGATCAGGAACACCCCGGCGGCAAAGTTGGACAGCAGCCCGGACCAGGCCATGCCGATGGCCACGCCGGCGGCGGCGAACAGCGCGGCGAAGGTGGTGGTCTGGATGCCGAAGTAGCCGAGGATGCCGATCACCAGCATCACGTTGAGGGTAACGTTGATGGTGGTGCCGAGGTAACGCATGATGGTGGCGTCGACGTGCTGGCGCTCCAGCGTGCGCTGGATCAGCGCACCGACCTTGCCGATCAGCCAGCGGCCGACGATCCAGAATGCCAGCGCCGCCAGCAGCGTGCTGCCGATGGTGAAGGCGTAGTCGGTGGCAACCTGTTGCCAGTGGGAGAGGTTGATCTCGTTCATGATGCTTCCTTGGGTGGGCGACATGTGCAGTCAAGCACATGGCATGGCCAGTCTCAAGGCGCTTGTCATGGCCCGGCGCCACAAAAATGCGCCGCGCCGGTGGTCACATCAAGGCAGCGCTGCGGGCGCACGGTATAATGCGGCCAACCTTTTTGCCGAAAAGCCGCCATGACCACCCTGCAAAACGATACCTTCCTGCGCGCGCTGCTGAAGCAGCCGGTCGACTACACCCCGATCTGGATGATGCGCCAGGCCGGCCGCTACCTGCCGGAATACCGCGCCACCCGCGCCCGCGCCGGCAGCTTCATGGGCCTGTGCACCAGCCCGGACTACGCCACCGAAGTCACCCTGCAGCCGCTGGAGCGCTTCCCGCTGGATGCGGCGATCCTGTTCTCCGACATCCTCACCGTGCCGGACGCCATGGGCCTGGGCCTGTATTTCGCCGACGGCGAAGGCCCCAAGTTCCAGCGCACGCTGCGCGAGGAATCCGCAGTGCTGGCGCTGCAGCCGGCGCCGCTGGAAAAGCTGCAGTACGTGTTCGACGCGGTAAGCAGCATCCGCAAGGCGCTGCACGGCCGCGTGCCGCTGATCGGCTTCTCCGGCAGCCCGTTCACCCTGGCCTGCTACATGGTGGAAGGCGGCGGCTCGGATGACTTCCGCCACATCAAGGGCATGCTGTACAGCCGCCCGGACCTGCTGCACCGCATCCTGGATGTCACCGCGCAATCGGTGATCGGCTACCTGAACGCGCAGATCGATGCCGGCGCGCAGGCGGTGCAGATCTTCGATACCTGGGGCGGCGCGCTCAGCCACGCGGCGTACAAGGAATTCTCGCTGGCCTATATGCAGCGCATCGTCGCCGGCCTCAAGCGCGAGGCGGACGGCCGCCGCGTGCCGGTGATCGTGTTCACCAAGAACGGCGGCCAGTGGCTGGAAGACATCGCCGCCATCGGTGCCGATTGCGTGGGCCTGGACTGGACCACCGACATTGGCCTGGCGCGCGCCCGCGTCGGCGATCAGGTGGCGCTGCAGGGCAACTTCGACCCCAATGCGCTGTTCGGCAGCCCGGCGGCGATCGAGGCCGAGGCCGGCCGCATCCTGGCAGCCTACGGCCAGGGCAGCGGTCACGTGTTCAACCTCGGCCACGGCATCTCGCAGCACGCCAACCCGGAACACGCCGCCGCGCTGGTGGCGGCGGTACACCAGCTGTCGCGCCAGTACCACGTGTGACCCCGGTCTTTAGGACAGTACGGCCACTCGCAGCGGGTGGCCGTTTTGCTTGCCGGCCGCCAGCCTTGATGCGGGGGCTTGACAGCATGGCGGGCTGTTGTTCCTGCAGTTATGCACACCAAAATCGGGCAAAGCACCATTCTGTCAAGGCTTGCTGCCAGAAAAATGTGCGTTTTTGCAAGCTATTGATTTTTAAAGAATTATTTTTCAGATTAATTTTTGTGCAATCCAGTGGCAATGCCGCAGCCGCGCGCTTTTTGCCAGTTTGCATACAGCTTGTGCACAAAGTTATCCACAGCATTTGTGCACAGATTGCGCCAGCCCGCGCCAGTGCTGGCTTGGCGCGCTAGCGGGGAATAAATGTGACAGCGACGGTGATCAGCGTATGGCTGGATGTGCCCCTGCGTGGGGCATTCGCCTACCTGCATTCGCAGCCGCTGGCCAGCGGCCAGCGGGTGCTGGTGTCGTTCGGCAGCCGCGAGCTGTGCGGCGTGGTGGACAACAGTGTCACCCCGGACGCCGTGGCGCCGAACAAGCTCAAACCCATCCTGCAGGTGTTCGACGCGCTGCCGCCGCTGCCGGAGGCGCTGCTGCAACAGGTGCGCTTCGCCGCCCGCTACTACCTGCATCCGCAGGGCCAGGCGCTGTTCACCGCCTTGCCGACTTCCCTGCGCGAGCCGCGCGAGGTGCGGCTGCCGGATCGCGCCTGTTACCAGCTCACCGCGCAGGGCCTGGGCCAGCCGCCGGCGGCGCGCAGCAGCGCCAAGCTGGCGCTGTGGCAGGCGCTGCACGAGCCGATCGAGCGCGAGGCGCTGCGGCGGGTGCATGCGCAGGCCAGCGCCTATCTGAAAGCCGGCCTCGCCAGCGGCGACATCGCCGCCGTGCCGTGGCAGGCGCCGGCGCTGCAGGTGAGCGGCGAGCTGGCGCTCAACGCTGAACAGCAGCTGGCGCTGGACGCGGTGGCGGCCAACCTTGAATGCTTTGCGCCGTTTCTGCTGCACGGCATTACCGGCAGCGGCAAGACCGAGGTCTACCTGCAGCTGATCGCCCGCGTGCTGGCGCAGGGGCGCCAGGTGCTGGTGGTGATCCCGGAAATCAACCTTACCCCGCAGCTGATCGACCGCTTCGCGCGCCGCTTCCCGGCCACACGCATCGTCTGCCTGCACAGCAACCTGGCCGATGGCGAGCGGCTGGAAGGCTGGTGCGACGGCTGGCTGGGCCGTGCCGGCATCGTCATCGGCACCCGGCTGGCGGTGTTCACGCCGCTGCCGCAGCTGGGGCTGGTGATCGTCGACGAGGAGCACGATGGCTCGTTCAAGCAGCAGGACGGCCTGCGCTACCACGCCCGCGACCTGGCGGTGTGGCGCGCGCATGCGGCCAACGTGCCGGTGCTGCTGGGCAGCGCCACCCCCAGCCTGGAGACGGTGGCCAATGCCGAGACCGGGCGCTACCGCAAGCTGGTGCTGAGCCAGCGCGCACACGGCAGCGCCACACTGCCGCAGGTGGGGTTGCTGGACATCCGCCGCCAGAAACTGGCGGAAGGGTTGGCCGCACCGGTGGTGGAGGCGCTGCAACAGACGCTGGCGCGGCGCGAGCTGAGCCTGGTGTT
Source organism: Vogesella facilis (assembly GCF_042648525.1). Lineage (NCBI taxonomy): Bacteria > Pseudomonadati > Pseudomonadota > Betaproteobacteria > Neisseriales > Chromobacteriaceae > Vogesella > Vogesella facilis. The sequence goes on along the minus strand of NZ_JBHRXN010000001.1, from coordinate 99,300 downwards.
CATCAATCGTCGCGGCTACTCGCCGGTGCTGGCCTGCAGCGCCTGTGGCTGGACCTCGGCCTGCAAGCATTGCAGTGCGCGCATGGTGCTGCATCTGTCCGCGCGTCAGCTGCGCTGCCACCACTGCGGCGCCTGCGAGCGTATTCCGCTGCAGTGCCCGTCCTGCGGCAACCCGGACGTGCAGCCGCTGGGCGAGGGCACGCAGCGGCTGGAGGCCGCGCTGCAGCGCATGCTGCCGGAGGCGCGCATCCTGCGCATCGACCGCGACAGCACCAGCAGCAAGGCGGCGTGGGACGCCATCTACCAGCGGGTGCATGCCGGCGAGGTGGATATCCTGGTGGGCACGCAGATGCTGGCCAAGGGGCATGACTTTGGCGCGCTGTCGCTGGTGGTGGTGCTGGGCAGCGACGGTGGGCTGTACTCGGCGGATTTCCGCGCCGGCGAGCGGCTGTTCGCGCAGCTGTTGCAGGTGTCTGGCCGCGCCGGCCGCGCCGGGGTGCCGGGGCGGGTGCTGGTGCAGACGCAGTGGCCGGAGCACCCGCTGTACCAGGCGCTGCAGCAGCACGATTTCGACGGCTACGCCGCCGCCATGCTGCAGGAGCGGCGTGAGGCGGGCTTTCCGCCGGCGGCGTTCCAGGTACTGCTGCGCGCCGACGCGCCGGCCTACGCCGATGCCGAGGACTTTCTCAACACCCTGTTGCCGCAGCTGGGCGAGCTGCCGGACGGGCTGAACGTGTTCGGCCCGGCGCCGGCGCTGATGGTGCGCCTGGCCGGGCGCGAGCGCGCCCAGCTGACCTTCGAGGCTGCCAGCCGCCCGGCGCTGCACAACTGGCTGCGTGCGCAGCTGCCGCTGATCGAACAACTGGCGCGCAAGGCGGTGCGCGGCATGCGCTGGTCGCTGGATGTCGACCCGCTGGAGATGTGATGAAACGATTTTTACTGTTGCTGGCCGTGGTGGCGGCGCCGTTGTACGCGGCGGCGCCGGCCGGCTTTGATGATGACGAGATCGCGCTGTGGGCGGCGCCGGTGGAAGGCGGCGGCGAGTTCGAGGCGCACCGCGCCGACGCGGCGGTGAACCCGGCCTCCACCATGAAGCTGCTCACCAGCTGGGCGGCGCTTAACCGGCTGGGGCCGAACTTCCGCTGGCAGAGCGAGTTCAAAACCACAGCGGCGCTGGTGGATGGCGTGCTGCAGGGCGACCTGTACTGGCTGGGCCGCGGCGACCCGCGGCTGGACAGCGCGCGCCTGACCGAAATGCTGCGCCAGCTGCGGCTGCGCGGCGTGCGCGACATCACCGGCCGGCTGCTGCTGGACCAGAGCGCCTGGCAGGGCATCGGCACGGCGGAAGGCTTCGGCGGCGATGCCGAGCGCGTGTTCACCGTGGCGCCGCACACCCACCAGCTGAACCTGAAAGTGGCCTGGCTGCGCTACCGCTTCGATGACGGCCGGCCACAGGTGGCACTGGATCCGCCGCTGCCGGGCATCAGCGTCGACAACCGCCTGCAGCTGGGCGATGGCGCCAGCTGCGGCGATGTGCGTCGCTTCGTTACGGTGGCGCAGCAGGGCGCGCGCTTGATCGTCAGCGGCCGCCTGCCGCCGGCCTGCGATGGTGCGGCCAACTATGTGAACCTGCTGGACAGCAATGAATTCGCACAGCAGGCGTTTGCCGCGCTGTGGCAGCAGCTGGGCGGCAGCGGCCCGCGCGGCCTGGCGCTGGCCAGCACGCCGCCCGGCGCGCGCAGCCTGCTGCGCTGGGACTCCGCCGATACCCTGGCCAGCGTGCTGGTGGACATGAACAAGTACAGCAACAACACCATGGCGCGCAGCGTGCTGTTGACCGTGGGCGCGCAGTATCCGGCCAGCGGCAACACCCTGGCCGATGGCGAGCGCAGCTTGCGCGGCCTGCTGGCCGAGCGCGGCCTGCCGCAGCAGCCGCTGACGCTGGAGAACGGCGCCGGCCTGTCGCGGCGCGAGCGCGTCAGCGCGCGGCTGCTGGGCGAGGTGCTGCGCGATGCGCTGCGCGGCGCCTACGGCCCGGAACTGGCCGCCAGCCTGCCGCTGGCCGGCGAGGACGGCACGTTGAAGAAGCGGCTGGGCGAGGTGGGCGGCAGCCTGCGGCTGAAAACCGGCTCGCTGGACAATGTGCGCGCACTGGCCGGCTACTGGCAGGCGCCGTCAGGGCAGCGGCTGGTGCTGGTCGCCATCGTCAACTCTGCCCGCGCCGAGCGGCTGACGCCGCAGCTGGACGCCGCGGTGGCCGCGGTGGTGGCGCGCTATCAGGCAAGGTTGGCCGCAGCGGCGGCTGGCGGCTTATAATCGACTCACTTTTTTGCAGGAAACAGCGTATGCAATCCGTCACCATGTACACCACCGCGGTATGCCCGTACTGCATCCGCGCCAAGCAACTGCTGTCCAGCAAGGGCGTGACCGCGATCGCGGAAATCCGCATCGATCTGGACCCGGTCGAGCGTGAAAAAATGATGAGCATCACCGGCCGCCGCACCGTGCCGCAGATCTTCATCGGCGACACCCACGTCGGCGGCTGCGACGACCTGGTGGCGCTCAATGCCGCCGGCAAGCTGGAGCCGTTGCTGGCCGGTTAAGTCCGGTGCGACTGTCATCTTTTCGTGCGATGATGCACGACACGCCGGCATGGCGGGCGGCTGTCCGCCATGCCGGCACAGACTTCAACCCTGCACCTGCCAGGTGCCTTCGAGATAGCACAACATGAGCGAACAACAACAGCTGGAACCGGTTTTCTCCATCGAAAAAATCTACGTGAAGGACATGTCCTTCGAAGTGCCGCATGCGCCGCAGGTGTTCCTGGAACAGGCCCAGCCGGAAATCGACATGCAGCTGGCCAACGGCGGCCAGCAACTGGAAGAAGGTTTCTTCGAAGCGTCGCTCACCATCACCGTTACCGCCAAGCTGCCGGAAAAAACCATGTTCCTGTGCGAAGTGACCCAGGCCGGTATTTTCCAGATCCAGAACGTGCCGGCGGAAGACGTCGACCCGATCCTGGGCGTGGCCTGCCCGAACATCCTGTTCCCGTACGCGCGCGAAGCGGTGTCCAACCTGGTAAGCCGCGCCGGCTTCCCGCCGGTACTGCTGTCGCCGATCAACTTCGAAGCCCTGTACCTGCAACAGCGTGCTGCCCAGGCCGAAGCCGGCAACGCCTGATACCACTATGAAGCGACATCTGCTTGTTGCTGCCGCCGTACTCGCCTCGCTGGCCGGTACGGCGTTTGCGCTGGAATTCCGTTCGGTGAAGGAAACCGGCGTCGCGCTGTACGAGGCGCCGACCCTTACCGCCAAGAAACAGTTCGTCGTCAGCCGCTACTACCCGGTAGAAGTGCTGGCCACGCAGAAGGACTGGTCGCGGGTGCGCGACGCCACCGGCAGCATCGCCTGGATTCCCGGCGCCGCGCTGTCCAGCCGCCGTACGCTGCTGGTAACCGCGGCGCGGCTGGCGGTGCGCGATGCGGCCAACGACCAGGGCAAGCTGCTGTTCTGGGCCGAGAAAGACCTGGTGCTGGACATGCTGGAGCCGCCGCAGAGCAGCTGGGTTAAGGTCAAGCACCGCGACGGCAGCAGCGGCTATGCCCAGATCAGCGGGCTGTGGGGACTGTAAACGCATGAAGATGACCGTTATCGGCGCCGGAGCCTGGGGTACGGCACTGGCGATTGCCTTCAGCCGCCAGCACGAGGTCACGCTGTGGGGCCGCGACGCCGCGCAGATGGTGGACATGCAGGCCAACCGCCTCAACCGCCGCTACCTGCCGGATTGCCCGCTGCCGGACAAGCTGCACCTGTCGGCCGACCTGTCGGAGGCGGTGCTGGGCGTGGAGCTGGTGCTGGTAGTGACGCCGATCGCCGGCCTGCGGCCAACCTTGCAGGAGCTGGCGCGGTTGAAGGTGGATGCGCCGCTGCTGTGGGCGTGCAAGGGCTTCGAGGCCGGCTCCAGCCTGCTGCCGCACCAGGTGGTGGCCGAGGAGTTTCCGCGCCTGAAGACCGTCGGCGTGCTGTCCGGCCCCAGTTTCGCCAAGGAAGTGGCGCTGGGCCTGCCGGCGGCGGTATCGCTGGCGTCGGAGAACTACGCCTTTGCCCGCGACTTTGCCCGCGAGCTGCACAGCCCGCTGCTGCGCATCTACGCCAACGACGACCTGGTCGGCGTGGAGGTGGGCGGCGCGGTGAAGAACGTGATGGCGATCGCCACCGGCGTGGCCGACGGCCTGGGCTTCGGCATGAATGCCCGCGCCGCGCTGATCACCCGCGGCCTGGCCGAGATCACCCGGCTGGCGGTGGCACTGGGCGGCAGCCAGCAGAGCATGCAGGGGCTATCCGGGGTGGGCGATCTGATCCTGACCTGCACCGGTGCGCTGTCGCGCAACCGCCAGGTCGGCCTCAAGCTGGCCGAGGGCAAGTCGCTGGCCGCTATTCTGACCGAGCTGGGCCATGTCGCCGAAGGTGTGCCGACCGCGCGCGAGGTGCTGAAAATGGCGGAGCGGCTGGAGGTGGACATGCCGATCACCGCCGCGGTGTGCGAGCTGCTGTATCACCAGGCCACGCCGCACAGCGTGGTGGAAAGCCTGCTGGGGCGCACGCCCAAGCCGGAGTTCGGCCAGCCCTGAGCGGCACGGCATGATTAAAAAAGGCGCCCGTTGGGCGCCTTTTTTCGTGTCCGCCGTGCTAGCCCGGCAGCTTGGCCAGCAGCGCGTTGCGGATGGCGGCAAGGTCGAAGTCATCATCGGCGTCATCCAGCCGCTGCGCGTACAGAATGCGGTCGTCGTCGTCCACCAGCCACAGCGCCGGGCAGGTCATGCCGGCCAGCGGGTAATCCTGCAGCAGCACGCCGAAATGCTTGTGGAAGTCGCGCCCGCGCAGGGTGGACAGCAGCACCACATTGGGCAGGCCGTGCTCCTTGCGCGCGCGGTGCAGGCTGAACGGCGAGTCGACCGTGATCACGATGAACTGCAGCAGCGGCCAACCTTCCAGCTTGCGGCGCAGCTCCTGCAGCAGCGCCAGGCCACCGCTTTCGGCATCCAGCGACAGCAGCGTCAGCACCAGCTTGCTACGGCCGAGGAAGCGCTCCAGCGAGACATCGCGCAGGTGCTCGTCTACCAGCATGAAGCTGGGCAGCAGCTGCCCGGCTTCCGGAAAGTTGCCCGCCACCGCCATGCTCTCGTCGCGGTAACGCAAGAAATGCTGTGTCATGCTGGTCTCCTGTCGGCGCGGCTACCTGGCCGTTACCGGTAGCGTTTTCATGCCTTCATGGTGGCCCAGCTTGCATAAAAAGCAAGCTTGGCCGTGGCCAAGCTTGGGTGGGCGGGAGCGGGGCGTTTCAGCGGTAGAAGAAGTCCAGGCTGTAGCCCTGCGCCTTGCCGCCGCTGACTTCCATGCGCAGCTGCAGCTTCAGCTCACTGTTGGCATTGAACTGCCCCAGCTGGAAGTCCTGCGCTTTCAGGTAGTCCTGCGGCAGCAATACCTTGCGCATCATGACCTGGTCGCTGGCGTTCTTCAGCGTCACTTCCATCAGCGGGAATGCCTGCGGATAGGGCGCCAGGTTCTTCAGCGTGGCGTTGAGCTGGATCAGCCGGTCATGGTCGGGGATGAACGACAGTTCCGACCACTCGGTGCGGATCAGCTGGCGGTCGCTGGGCAGCGGCACGCTGCAACCCAGCACGCTGCACACCGCCTCGAACGCCGGGCGCAGTTCCGGCATCTCGGCGCTGGCACGGGTGCGGTTGATGAACAGGATCTGCCCCAGCAACAGCAGCAACAGCAGCATGGCCAGCAGCGCCAGCAACAGCGTGCGCCACCACGGGGTGCGCTGCACGTTGTCGGCGGGCAGCTCGATGACCGCGGTGGTGATGGCATCGGCTTCGGGTTCGGCCGCCCAGATGGACACCGGCGGCGTAGCGGCGGCGTGCTCTTCGACGGCATCGATGTCGAACGGGTTGGCTGCCGGCGGCGCGGGCGGCACCGCCTCTGCGCCGTGCTGCGGACGCAGGGCGTCGGCCAGCGCCTGCTGGAATTCGGCTAGCTGCTGGCGGCCATCCTGCTCGGCATCGCGGGCGGCGTTGCGGAAATCCGGGCCGATGGCGGCTGCGGCGGGCGCCGCTTCGGGCTCGCGCTCGCGCAGCAGGTCGAAGTCCGGCAGGGTGAAATCGTCCTCGGCCACATCGGGCGGCACAGGGCTGCTGGCGACGGGAGTGAGCGGCGGGCTGGGCTCGGCGGCAGCGGCGGGCGGGGCGCTTTCCGGTTCGAAGTCCGGCAGCTCCAGCTCGAAGTCGTCATCCTCGGCCGGCGGCGCTGGGCGCTGGCTTGCTGCGGGAGGCGCAGCCGGCGCGGAGGGCTGCGCCGCGGCGGCTGGTGTGGGTTCCTGCTCCTGCGCTGCGGCCTCGAAGTGGCTGGGGGCGTGGAAGACATGGCTGCAGCGGCCGCAACGTACCATGCCGCCAGCCAGCGCCAGGTGGGCGTCGGTGACTTTGAACTTGGTCTGACAGCTGGGGCACTGCGTGGTATGGCTCATGTCGAGTTCTGTGTTGCCTGGTTAGGTTGGCCGCGACGGGGCGCCAGCGTGCAAAAAGGGCCGCCGGCATGGCCGGCGACCCTGGGGCAGGATGGATGCCGCGTCAGGCGCGTTTGCTGCCGCTCAGGCGGGTCCAGCCTTCGTCGAATACGGCCGGGTCCATGTCGAACCACTGCGCGTACAACGCCGACATTTCATCGGCCTGCTCGGCCAGAATGCCGGACAGCACGATTTTACCACCGGTTTTCACGTGGCTAGCCAGCAATTCGCCCAGCATACGCAGCGGGTTGGCCAGAATATTGGCCACTACCACGTCGTATTCGCCCGGCTGCAGGCTGTTCGGCAGACCGAAGTCGCCGGCTACGCCGTTCTGCGCCGCATTGTCGACGCTGGCACGCACCGCCTGGGCATCGATGTCGATGCCGCGGGTGTGGCCGGCGCCCAGCTTCATTGCCGCGATGGCCAGGATGCCGGAGCCACAGCCGTAGTCGAGCACGCTCTCGCCGCCCTTGATCTGGCTGTCCAGCCACTGCAGGCACAGCCGCGTGGTGGGGTGGCTGCCGGTACCGAACGCCAGGCCCGGGTCCAGCTGCAGGTTGATGGCGGCCGGGTCCGGCGATACGTGCCAGGTCGGGGTGATCCACAGCCGGTCGGAGATGCGGATCGGGTCGAACTGGCTTTGCGTCAGGCGCACCCAGTCCTGCTCTTCCACGCGGCCAACCTCGTAGCCCGGTACCGCGATGCGGCACTGGTTGGCCGCGGCGGCGATCATCAGGTCGACATCGGCATCTTCGGCAAACAGCGCGTTGATCAGGCTGTGGCTCCACAGCTGGTCGACCGGCTCGCCCGGCTCGCCGAAGATCGGCTGCTCGTCGGCGGTGCCGGCCAGCGCGTCTTCAATGGTGGCCGACAGCGCGCCGACGTCCATCAGTACGTCGGCGAGCTGCTCGGCGATGGCCGAGTCGGCGTGAATGGTGGCTTGCAGCCAGGCCATGACTTAACCTTTCTTCAACTGCGACAGGCGTTCTTCCAGGTAGTGGATGCTGGTACCACCGTGGCGGAACTCGCCGTCTAGGAACAGTTCCTGATGCAGCGGGATGTTGGTCTTGATACCGGTAATCGCCATTTCCGACAGCGCCACGCGCATGCGCGCCATCGCCTGCTCGCGGGTGTCGCCGTAGGCGATCAGCTTGGCGATCATGGAATCATAGTGCGGCGGTACGGTGTAGCCCTGGTAAATGTGCGAATCGATGCGGATGCCCGGGCCGCCGGCCGGGTGGTAGCTTTCGATCTTGCCCGGCGACGGAATGAAGTTGAACGGGTCTTCCGCGTTGATGCGGCACTCCATGGCATGGCCACGGAAGTGGACGTCTTTCTGCTTGAAACGCAGTGGCAGGCCGGCCGCGATGCGGATCTGTTCCTGCACGATATCGATGCCGGTGATCAGCTCGGTAACCGGGTGCTCCACCTGTACGCGGGTGTTCATCTCGATGAAGTAGAACTCGCCGTTTTCGTACAGGAATTCGAAGGTGCCGGCGCCGCGGTAGCCGATGCGGCGGCAGGCGTCGGCGCAGGCCTCGCCGATTTTCTTGCGCTGCGCATCGGTGATGCCCGGTGCCGGTGCTTCTTCAATGATCTTCTGGTGGCGGCGCTGCATTGAGCAATCGCGCTCGCCCAGATACACGGCATTGCCGTGCTCGTCGGACAGCACCTGGATCTCGATGTGGCGCGGCTGCTCCAGGAACTTTTCCATGTACACGGTGGGGTTGCCGAAGGCGGCACCGGCTTCGGTACGGGTCATGTTCACCGAGCTGATCAGCGCGGCTTCGGTATGCACCACGCGCATGCCGCGGCCGCCACCGCCACCGGCGGCCTTGATGATCACTGGCAAGCCGATCTTGCGGGCGATCTTGGTGATTTCTGCCGGATCGTCCGGCAGGGCCCCGGCCACGCCGGGTACCGTCGGTACGCCGGCTTCGATCATTGCCTGCTTGGCGGACACCTTGTCGCCCATCATGCGGATGGTCTCGGCGCGCGGGCCGATGAACACGAAGCCGGACTGCTCGACGCGCTCGGCGAAGTCGGCGTTTTCCGACAGGAAGCCGTAGCCCGGGTGGATGGCCTGGGCGTCGGTCACCTCGGCGGCGGCGATCAGCGCCGGCACGTTCAGGTAGCTCTGGCTGGACGGCGCCGGGCCGATGCACACCGATTCGTCGGCCAGTTTCACGTACTTGGCTTCGCGGTCGGCTTCGGAATGCACCACCACGGTCTTGATGCCCATTTCGCGGCAGGCGCGCTGGATGCGCAGCGCGATTTCGCCACGATTGGCGATGAGGATTTTTTCAAACATGATCGTATCTCCTGGCAAGGGCTTCACCGCTGGCGCGGCCGATGCGGTAGCGCTTGCCCGGGCTGTTCTGCCAGCCCTCACAACACGTCAAAAACGGAAAGGGCACTATGTCGTGCCCTGTCGTCAGCATTCTATAAGTAGGCCGCTTACTCGATGATGAACAGCGGTTCGCCGTATTCCACCGGCTGGCCGTCGTCGACCAGAATGGCTTTCACCACGCCGGCGCGTTCGGCTTCGATCTCGTTCATCAGCTTCATCGCTTCGATGATGCACAGGGTGTCGCCCACATTGACGGACTGGCCCACTTTCACGAACGGCTCGGCGTCCGGGCTCGGCTTGCTGTAGAAGGTGCCGACCATCGGCGATTTCTGCGCTTTGCTCATGTCGGCAGCCGGTGCGGCTTCGGCGGCCGGGGCAGCCGCTGCGGCCGGGGCCGGGGCGGCGGCCATGTGCGGGGGAACCTGGTAGTGCATCGGCTGGGCCATGGCCACAGCATGGCTGGCGGAGACACGGGTGATGCGAACTTTTTCTTCGCCTTCGGTCACTTCGAGTTCAGCAATGCCGGATTCCTCGACGAGATCGATCAGCTTCTTCAGTTTGCGCAGGTCCATGGTTTTCCTTCGGTAAATATTCGGGTGTTATGCCGGCGTGGCCAGACGCTGCATTGCGTGGGCCAGGGCCAGCTCGTAGCCATGAGCGCCCAGACCGCAAATGACGCCGACCGCCAGATCGGAAAAATACGAGTGCTGGCGGAACGGTTCGCGGGCGTGGACGTTGGACAGGTGGACTTCGATAAACGGCACCTTGACACCGGCGATGGCGTCGCGCACGGCGACGCTGGTGTGGGTAAAGGCTGCCGGATTGATGATGATCATCGCCGTCCCATCGCTCAGGCAGGCATGGATGCGGTCGATCAGTACGTGCTCGGCATTGCTTTGCAACACGTCCAGTTCGAAGCCGGCAGCCAGTGCCTGTGCACGCAGGCGGTTATTGATGTCATCCAGGGTGTCCCGGCCGTAGTGCTGTGGCTCGCGCAGTCCGAGTAGATTCAGATTGGGGCCGTGCAGCACGAGGATTTTTCGGGTCAAGGTGTCAGTCCCTGTTTTGATATGGCCGCGAGTTTGCCGCAATTGTCAGCACGATGTCCAGCAATTGCGGTAATTCAAACGGGTGTTTGTCCGGGCGGGCTGTTGGTAAAATGCCGCTGTTTGGAGTGAAAGCACTAGCAGGGCTGGCGCATTGTAACGGCCTTGTCGCCAGACTGTGCCTGTCTGTTAGGACTGGCTTGATCTGGGGCAAGACGCGCTTGTTGTCGCGGTGCGGCAGGCAAAAGGTATAATCCGCCGGTTTAGTAGATGAAGCCCGCCATGCACGTTTCCGACTTCGATTACCACTTGCCAGAGAACCTGATCGCCCAGCATCCGCCGGCCGAGCGCGGCAGCAGCCGCCTGTTGCTGGTAAATGGCGACACCTTGCAGGACCGCCGTTTTACCGAGTTTGCCAGCCAGTTGCAGGCCGGCGACGTGATGGTGTTCAACGATACCCGCGTGATCAAGGCGCGTCTGTTCGGCGAAAAGGACAGCGGCGGCAAGATCGAGGCGCTGGTGGAACGGGTGCTGAACGAGCACGAGGTGCTGGCGCATGTGCGCGCCAGCAAGTCGCCCAAGCCGGGCACGCGCATGCTGTTTGCCGGCCGCTGGCAGGCCGAGATGCTGGCGCGCGCCGGCGAACTGTTCCATCTGAAATTCTTGGATGCGGCCAACGTGTTCGACATCCTGGATGAATCAGGCAAGCTGCCGCTGCCACCGTATATCGAGCGCGATACCGACGCCGACGACGACGAGCGCTACCAGACGGTGTATGCCCGCGAGAAGGGTGCGGTAGCCGCGCCCACCGCCGGGCTGCACTTCACCGATGCCATGCTGCAGACGCTGCGCGACCAGGGCGTGCAGCTGTGCAATGTCACCCTGCACGTCGGTGCCGGTACTTTCCAGCCGGTGCGGGTAGACAATATCGCCGAGCACAAGATGCACAGCGAGATCTACGACGTGCCGCAGGCGACCGTCGATGCCATCCACGCCGCACATAAGGTTGGCCGCAAGGTGCTGGCGGTGGGTACCACCAGCATGCGCGCGCTGGAATCCGCCGCCCGCGGCGGCGAGTTGCGCGCCGGCCGTGGCGAGACCGATATCTTCATCACCCCGGGCTACCGTTTCCAGGTGGTGGACCTGCTGCTCACCAACTTCCACCTGCCCAAATCCACGCTGCTGATGCTGGTGTCGGCATTTGCCGGCTACCAGGAAATGCGTGCCGCCTATGCGCACGCGGTGGCGCAGCAATACATGTTCTTCAGCTATGGCGATGCCATGCTGCTTACCCGCAAGGAACCATGATGAGCGGATTGACTCACGACAGTGCCAGCCCGCTGGAAATCAAGCTGCATGCGGTGTCGCAGCAGCTGGAGATCAGCTACGACGACGGCGCCAGCTTCCGCCTGGCGGCGGAATACCTGCGGGTGTATTCGCCGTCCGCTGAAGTGCGCGGCCACGGTGTGGGCCAGGAAGTGCTGCAGGTGGGCAAGAAAAACGTCGCCATCACCGCGCTGGAGCCGGTGGGGCACTACGCGCTGAAAATCGTGTTCAGCGACGGCCACGACAGCGGCCTGTACAGCTGGGCCTATCTATACGAGCTGGGCGTGAAGCACGACCAGTACTGGCAGGATTATCTGAATCGCCTCGCCACCGCTGGCGCGGGCAGGGAGTAGACATGAGCAAGACGCACTTTGGCTTCAAGTCGGTGGAAGAAACCGAAAAAGCCGGCAAGGTGGCCGAGGTATTCCACTCGGTGGCACAGAAGTACGACGTGATGAACGACCTGATGTCCGGCGGCCTGCATCGCGTGTGGAAGCACTTCACGCTCACCACCTCCGGCGTGCGCCCGGGTGACAAGGTGCTGGACATCGCCGGCGGCACCGGCGACCTGGCGCGCGGCTGGGCCAAGCGCGTGGGCAAAAGCGGCGAGGTATGGCTCACCGACATCAACAGCTCGATGCTGACCGTGGGCCGCGACCGCCTGCTGGACCAGGGCCTGATGCTGCCGGTGTCGCTGGCGGACGCCGAGAAGCTGCCGTTCCCAGACAACTACTTCGACGCGGTGTCGGTGGCCTTCGGCCTGCGCAACATGACGCACAAGGACGCGGCGCTGAAGGAGATGTGCCGGGTGCTGAAGCCGGGCGGCAAGCTGTTCGTGCTGGAGTTCTCCAAGGTGTGGAAGCCGCTGTCGCCGTTCTACGACTTCTACTCCTTCAAGGCGCTGCCGGTGATGGGCAAGCTGGTGGCGGGTGACGCCGACAGCTACCAGTACCTGGCGGAATCCATCCGCATGCATCCGGACCAGGAAACCCTGAAGCAGATGATGCTGGACGCCGGCTTCGGCCGCGTCGACTACCACAATATGACTGGCGGCGTGGTGGCGCTGCACAAGGGCGTCAAGTTCTGATGACGCCGGAGCTGGCCACGCGCCTGGCTGCGCTGGGCATCGATGTGCAAACGTTGGCCGCACGCGGCCTGCGCGAGTATGCCGAGCCGGCCGCGCTGGTGGACGCGGATCGCAACGCCGATGGCCGGGTATTCGAACTGATCGCGCCGGCCGCTGTCGCATGGCAGCAGCTGCGCGCTGCGGCCGCTGCCGACGGCGTGACGCTGTTCCTGGTGTCCGCCTACCGCAGCATCCAGCGCCAGCACGAGATCGTCGCCGCCAAACTGGCGCGCGGCCAACTTATCGACGACATCCTGCGGGTCAGCGCTGCCCCCGGCTACAGCGAGCACCACACCGGCCGCGCCATCGACATCGGCACGCCGGGTTCGCCGCTGCTGGAGCAGGAGTTCGACGGCACGCCGGCCTACGCCTGGCTGTGCGCGCACGCCGGCCAGTACGGCTTCCGCCTGAGCTACCCGCCGGGCAATGCCGACGGCTATCTGTACGAGCCGTGGCACTGGTGCTGGCACGCGGACTGACCCGAATCACCCCCAAGGAGCAACAAATATGAACAAGCGTCTTTCCACTGCAACCCTGGCAACCCTGGTCTCCGCCGCGCTGCTGGCCGGTGGCTGTGCCAATATGGATCAGTATTCCAACAGCCAGACCGGCAGCGTGATCGGCGCCGTGGGCGGCGCGGTGCTGGGCGCCGCGGTGTCCAGCAAGAAGGACCGCACCAAGGGCGCCATCATCGGCGCCGTCGGCGGCGGCCTGGCCGGCTACGCGGTCGGCACCTATATGGACAACCAGGCCAAGGACTTCGAAAAGCAGCTGGCGCCGCAGATCAAGTCCGGCGCCATCGAGCTGCAGCGCAATGCCGACAAGAGCCTGACGGTGGTGATGACCTCCAGTACCGCGTTTGACAGCAGCTCCGCGGCGCTGAAAGCCGGCTTCCTGCCGACGCTGGACACCATCTCCGGCATCGTGCGCAAGTACGGCAAGACCACGCTGGACATCGAAGGCCACACCGATGCCTCCGGCAACGAGCGCATCAACCAGCCGCTGTCCGAGCAGCGCGCCGCGGCGGTAGAACAGTACCTGCAGGCGCACGGCGTGCAGCAGGAGCGCATGCAGGCTATCGGCTACGGCGCCAGCCGCCCGCGTGCCGACAACAAGACCGAAGCCGGCAAGCAGCTGAACCGCCGCGTGGAAATCCACATCCTCCCGGTAGTACAGTAAGCGGCACCCGGCCGCCGCGTCGCGGCGGCCACGGGCCGGCAGCCACGAGCCGGCAGCATCGTGCCAAGCATCAGCGGACAAGGACATCGAGCATGGGTTTGCGCATCGCGGCCTTCAATCATCTTCTCAATCAGCACCCGGAAGTGCGCGCCGAGCTGGCATCGCATGCCGGGCGCCGTATCGCCATCAGCCTGCCGCCGTTCGATCTGGCCGGGGTGGTGACCGACGACGGCTGGCTGGCCACCTGCGAGGGCGAGCCGGAAGCGCGGCTGCGCCTCAAGCACGGCGTGGCGCTGGCGCAGTTGTCCGGCCGCGAGCCGGCGCTGACCGACATCGTGCTGGAAGGCGACACCGAGCTGGCCACCGAGGTTGGCCGCATCGTGCGCCGGCTGCAGTGGGATGCCACCGAAGACCTGTCGCGGCTGGTGGGCGACGTGGCTGCCCACCGTGTGCAGGGCTTCGTGCGCGGCCTGTTCGGTATCAAGGGCGAGATCGGCGGCCGGCTGTTGGAGAGCTGGATCGAACACCTGCGCGAGGAAGCGCCGCTCCTGGCGCGCAAGCCGGACGTGGCCGGTTTCGTCTCGGCGGTGGACACCCTGCGTGAGGATGCCGACCGTTTCGACAAGCGGCTGGCGCAGCTGGAGCAGCGGCGCGCCCGCTGAGCCGTCCGCACCCCACACACAGCCGGCGCCAGCGCCGGCTTTTTTACTGCCCGCCTGACGGGCGGCATTGCCATGCCGCCCCCGCCGCGACTATGCTTCGCGCTTTGCGCGGCATGCCCTCCCTCCGGCGTGTTGCGGCCAACCTTTTCCCCGACTGAATCCATCATGCGTATCGCGCGGCTCGCCAAGATCGTTGCCACTTTCTATCGTTACGGCCTGGACGACTTCCTGGTCGACCGCCCGCGGGTGCGGCTGCTGCACTGGCTGTTCCGCCTCACCCCGCTGCCGCGCGACCTGTCGCAGCCGCTGCCGGTGCGGGTGCGGCTGGCGCTGGAAAACCTGGGGCCGATCTTCGTCAAGTTCGGCCAGGTGCTGTCCACCCGCCGCGATCTGCTGCCGGAAGACTACGCCGACGAGCTGGCGCGGCTGCAGGACAAGGTGCCGCCGTTCGAGGCGGCCACCGCGCGCGCGGTGATCGAGCGCAGCCTGGGCAAATCCATCGCCGAGCTGTACGCCGAGTTCGACGACGCGCCGGTGGCCAGTGCCTCGGTGGCGCAGGTGCACCGCGCCAGGCTGCATGGCAGCGGCAACACGCCCGGCCGCCTGGTGGCGGTAAAGGTGCTGCGCCCGGCGATCAAGCCGGTGATCCAGCAGGATCTGGCATTGATGGCCAGCCTGGCCGGACTGGTGGAACGCTTCCTGCCCGACGGCAAGCGGCTGAAGCCGCGCGAGGTGGTAGCGGAGTTCGACCGTCACCTGCACGACGAGCTGGACCTGATGCACGAGGCCGGCAACGCCAGCCAGCTGCACCGCAACTTCGTCGGCAGCGACATGCTGATCGTGCCGGAGGTGTACTACGACTACAGCAGCCGCGACGTGCTGACGCTGGAATGGATGGACGGCATCCCGGTGGGGCAGATCGAGCGCCTGCGCGCGGCCGGCGTCGATCTGAAAAAACTCAGCCGCTTCGGGGTGGAAATCTTCTTCACCCAGGTGTTCCGCCACGGCTTCTTCCATGCCGACATGCACCCGGGCAACATCTTCGTCGCCGACGACGGCCGCTACATCGCGCTGGACTTCGGCATCGTCGGCAGCCTCACCGAGACCGACAAGCACTACCTGGCGGTCAACTTCCTGGCCTTCTTCAACCGCGACTACCACCGCGTGGCCACCGCCCACATCGAATCCGGCTGGGTACCGAAGGAAACCCGCGCCGAGGAGCTGGAAGCGGCGGTACGTACCGTGTGCGAGCCGATCTTCAACAAGCCGCTGTCGCAGATTTCCTTCGGCATGGTGCTGCTGCGGCTGTTCGAAACCAGCCGCCGCTTCAACGTGGAGATCCAGCCGCAGCTGGTGTTGCTGCAGAAGACCCTGCTCAATATCGAAGGCCTGGGCCGCCAGCTGGACCCGGAGCTGGACCTGTGGGATACCGCCAAGCCCTTCCTGACCAAGTGGATGAACGAGCAGATCGGCTGGCGCGGCCTGCTGCGCACCCTCAAGCACGAGGCGCCGCAATGGGCCACCACGCTGCCGGCGCTGCCGCGCAAGCTGAACGAGGCGCTGTCCGGCCAGACCACCGAGCTCTTGGTGCAGGGCTATATCCAGCTGATGCGCGAACAGAAGCGGCAGAACTTCCTGTTGCTGCTGATTGCTTTACTATTGGCGGCAGTGCTGGTCATCGGCTGGGTTGGCCGTTAAGTCATCCATCGCTCAAGAACCGTGAACAAGGTCTCGCAGAGTAGCTGAGACAAGGCGGCGCAACACAGGATCGGGGATGCTGTGCGCGGTTCTTGTACACAACCCGGCTGGGCTGGCGCCAGAAGCGTCACCCCAGCCGTTTTCACGTCGGCAGACGGCTGTGGTAACGCATTCTGATCAAGAGGAGTTGCCATGTTGAGTCGTTCCGCTGCTTTACCCAGCATCGTCATTGTCGGCGGCGGCGCCGGCGGTCTGGAGCTGGCCACCCGCCTGGGGCGCCAGCTCGGCCTGCGCCACAAGGCACGCATCGTGCTGGTGGACGGGGCGCCCACCCATATCTGGAAACCGCTGCTGCACGAGGTGGCCACCGGCGCGCTGAATACCGGCGAGGACGAGGTGAACTACTTCGCCCACGGCTACCGCAACGGCTACGAATTCGAGTTCGGCTATATGCAGACGCTGGACCGCGCGCGGCGCAGCATCCGCCTGGCCGCCATCCACGGCTGCGATGGCCAATTGCTGAGCCCGGCGCGCGAGGTCGGCTACGACTGGCTGGTGCTGGCGGTGGGGGCGGAGGCCAACGACTTCGGTACTCCCGGCGTGCGCGAACACGCGATGCAGCTGAACACCCCGGCCGATGCCGAGCGCCTGCGCCACCGCCTGCTGGAGCTGGCGTTCCGCTGCAGCAGCGGCCAGCAGGCGGGCATGGACATCGCCATCGTCGGCGGCGGCGCCACCGGGGTGGAGCTGGCGGCGGAGCTGAACCACACCGTGCGCGAGATGCACCAGTACGGCGCCCGGCTGCAGCCGGCGCAGGTGCACATCAGCGTGATCGAAGGCAGCGAGCGGGTGCTGGCGGCGGCACCGCCGTCGCTGTCCGCCTACGCACAGGAACAGTTGGCCGCACGCCATGTGCGGGTGCTGACCAACAGCCGGGTGGCGGCGGTAACCGCCAGCGGCGTCGAGCTGCAGGACGGCAGCCAGGTGGCGGCCGACATCACGGTATGGGCGGCCGGGGTGAAGGCACCGGCCTGGCTGGCGGCGCTGGATGGCCTGGGGGTGAACGGCATCAACCAGCTGCAGGTGGACGAGCACCTGCGCTGCGTCGGCGATGACAATATCTATGCGCTGGGCGATTGCGCCGCCTGCGATGGCGGCAACGGCCGCCCGCTGCCGGCCACCGCCCAGGTGGCGCACCAGCAGGCGCAATGGCTGGCCGGCGAACTGGCGCAGCGCCTGCGCGAGCAACAGGCGGCGCCGTTCCTGTTCAAGCCGCAGGGCATGATGGTGTCGCTGGGCAAGCACACCGCGGTGGGCAGCCTGGCGGCCATTGTCGGACCCAAGCGCGACTACTATGTGGAAGGGCGCGGCGCCAAGTTGATCTATGCCTCGCTGTACCGCATGCACCAGGCCGCGGTGCACGGCTGGCTGCTGGCCACGCTGCTGTTCATCGGCGACAAGCTGCGGCGGGTGGCCAAGCCGTCGCTGAAGCTGCACTAGCTGTTGATCTGCCGCCGTAACGACAAGGCCGCCCACGGGCGGCCTTGTGCTTTTGCTTATCCGGCGCGCGGCGGGGAGGGAGGGTTACCGCAGTGGGTTGGGCTGGGGGGGTGCAGGAAAATGGGTGCCGTGCCCACTTATCGGATGCTGCTTGCCGCGAGACAGGATAAAGCGTTTAATTCCTTGTCATTTTTTCTGCGGTCCGGGTGTGCCTACCGCAAGCCGGCCTGTTTACCTGCCAGGTACTGGCATGAGTTCTGCGATATTTGATTGGATCACCAAATATCAGGGGGCCAAGTATTTTCTGCAGGATGGCGGGCACTGATGGACTGCGATCTATTCATAGGCTGGCTGACGAAATGAAGCGAAACCTTACCCTTATCAGCGGTGCACTATTTTTAGGAGCGTCGGCCGCCAGCGTCGCCGCGACTGCAGTCGATGTTTGGGCGACGGCTGTTTCCACTCAGGCCGTAACCGGTCGCCAGGTTATTTTCCGCTTTGCGAAGACATTTCATCAGGGCTTCCAGACGTCGGACTTTCCACTGCGGGTCATTCTTGTCTGGCAATACCAATCTGAGTCGGGTATGCCCTCCACGGCGGAGCGTGAAGATATGGACCGGATGGAAGACCTTCTGCAGTCATATGTTGGGAGTTCGAGCATCTTGGCACTGGTTTCTACGGGCGAGAACATGCGGGAGTGGGTTTTCTATGCCAGGTCTGAGGAGCAGTTTCTGATGTTGCTAAATATGGCGCTTGCCGATGCGCCGCACTTTCCTATTGAGATTCATGCCGCACCAGATCCTGACTGGTTCACCTATGAGGGCTTTCGCAGCGGGGTTATCGAATGAGATGCCGGCTGGTACCAGTAACGGCATTCGCTAAACAGACTGCGAATCATGCGGCCAACGTTGGCCGCAGATTCAAGTCATTCAGACCGGCCTGCACGTAGGGTGGGTAAAGGTCATTGGCCGTGCCGACCGGCAGGGTGTTGCTGGTGGGTACGCTGCACTTTACCCACCCTACATTGCCTGGCTCGCGCTCAATGCATCCAGTAATGCCAGCTCCACAGCAGCACGCCGGCGGCCAGCATCCAGCAGGCGGTGGCGGCCAGCAGGGTGAAGGGCAGCGACAGCCGTGTGGCCAGGCCGTATACCGCCAGCAGATACACCGCGTAGGGGAGCAGCGAAAACAGGCCGAACAGTGCGGTATGGCGCAGCGCGTCGGCGCCGAGGGCGCTGCCCACCATGTAGTGGGCGATCAGCGCGAAGGTGGGAAACAGCGGCACCAGGCCGGCGATGACGAAATAGCGGCTCTGCGACAGCAGGCTGATCAGCAGCACCGCCAGCGCGCCGAGCAGCGCCTTGCCGCCCAGCGCCAGATCCGGGGCCATCATTCGCCCAGCAGCACGGCGATGACCTGGCGATCTTCCGCCAGCAGGATGTTGTAGGTGCGGCAGGCGGCGTTGCTGTCCATCACCTCCACGCCGATGCCGGCATTGGCGAGCGCGGCGGTCAGTCGCGGGTGCGGAAAGCGCAAACGTTGGCCGCTGCCGAAGATCACCACCTCCGGCTGCAGCGCCAGCAGCGCGGAAAAATGCTCCTCGGTCAGCGCCTCGAAGCTGGCCGGCCCCCACGGCAGGATGCTGTCGCCGGTGACGATCAGGCTGCCCTGGTGGCGGTTGCCGTTGATCTCGACATAACCGGCGCCGTAGGCGGTAAACAGGTTGCTTCCGGCAGTTTTGGCTTCGTGTAGTTTCATGGTGGAATCCCGTCGGCGGTTGTAGTGCAGTGCACCACGTATTGGGATAGGATTATAACCCGCCTGCAGCGTGGCCAGACGCGGCAGCGGCAGACAGACAGCTCACCAACCACCACCACAGTGACAGTGCCCATGCAGCCCATCCAGAAATCGCAAAAACTTGCCAACGTCTGCTATGACATTCGCGGTCCGGTGCTTGAACACGCCAAGCGCATGGAAGAGGAAGGTCATCGCATCATCAAGCTCAATATCGGCAACCCGGCGCCCTTCGGCTTCTTCGCCCCGGACGAGATCATTGAGGACGTGATCGTCAATCTGCAGAACGCCTCCGGGTATTGCGATTCCAAGGGCCTGTTCGCCGCGCGCAAGGCGATCATGCATTACGCGCAGCAGAAGTCGATTCCGAACGTGGGCATGGAAGACATCTACATCGGCAACGGCGTGTCCGAGCTGATCGTGATGGCGATGCAAGCGCTGCTGGACAACGGCGACGAGGTGCTGGTGCCGGCGCCGGATTACCCGCTGTGGACCGCGGCGGTGAGCCTGGCCGGCGGCAAGCCGGTGCACTACCTGTGCGAGGAAGAAAAAGGCTGGCTGCCGTCCATCGCCGACATCCGCGCCAAGATCACGCCCAATACCAAGGCGCTGGTGATCATCAATCCGAACAACCCCACCGGCGCGCTGTACCCGGATCACATCCTGCAGCAACTGGTGGAGGTGGCGCGCGAGTACGGCCTGCTGCTGTACGCTGACGAAATCTACGACAAGGTGTTGTACGACGGTGCCACGCATACCTCCATCGCTTCGCTGGCGCCGGACCTGATGGTGTGCACCTTCAACGGCCTGTCCAAGAACTACCGCGCCTGCGGCTACCGTGCCGGCTGGCTGATCCTGTCCGGCGACAAGCGCCGCGGCAAGGACTATATCGAGGGCCTCAATATGCTGGCCTCGATGCGGCTGTGCGCCAACGTGCCGTCGCAGTACGCGATCCAGACCGCGCTGGGCGGCTACCAGAGCATCGACGACCTGGTGGCGCCGGGCGGCCGCCTGGCACGCCAGCGCGATCTGGCGCACAAGCTGCTCACCGATATTCCGGGCGTGACTTGCGTCAAGCCGCAGGGCGCGTTGTACCTGTTCCCGCGCCTGGACCCGGACATCTACCCGATCGAGGACGACCAGCAATTCATTCTCGAGTTGCTGCAGCAGGAGCGGGTGCTGCTGGTGCAGGGCAGCGGCTTCAACTGGATTGCGCCGGATCACTTCCGCGTGGTATTCCTACCCAATAGCGACGATCTGACCGAGGCCATCGGCCGCATCGCCCGCTTCCTGGAAAACTACCGCAAACGCCACGGAACCGACTGATGCGCAACGTTCACGCTGCCTGCCAGCAACACCTTGTCAAAGCCAAGGTGGCGGCGGGGCGTGGCTAGGCAGTAAACAGAGGGGGCGCTTGCGCCCCCTTGTGCTGCCGGAAGTCGATTGGCGTGCTTATCCTGTTGCAGGACATCGAGTCGGGCCGGTACTGCCGGCCCCGCTGGATCGCCTGAATCCAGGGACAAATAAACAGAACTTAGGAGTTTAACTATGAAGCCAATCAATATTGGCCTGATGGGTGTGGGGACGGTCGGTGGCGGTGTCGCCACCGTATTGAAGCGTAACGCCGAGGAAATCAGCCGTCGCGCCGGGCGCGAGATCCGCCTGACCATCGCCTCGCGCCGCAATGTGGCGCTGGCCCGCGAGTTGGTCGGTGCGGAGGTGACGGTGGTGGCCGATGCCTTCGAGGTGGTGAACCACCCGGAGGTGGACATCGTGGTGGAGCTGATCGGCGGCGATACCGTGGCCAAGGAGCTGGTGCTGCAGGCCATTGCCAACGGCAAGCACGTGGTGACCGCCAACAAGAAGCTGCTGGCGGTACATGGCAACGAGATCTTCGCCCGCGCGCAGGAAAAAGGCGTGATGGTGGCGTTCGAGGCGGCGGTAGCCGGCGGCATCCCCATCATCAAGGCGTTGCGCGAGGGCCTGTCGGCCAACCGTATCGAGTGGCTGGCCGGCATCATCAACGGCACTTCCAACTTCATTCTCACCGAAATGCGTGAGAAGGGCGCCGACTTCGCCGACGTGCTGAAAGAGGCGCAGCGCCTGGGCTATGCGGAGGCCGACCCGACCTTCGACGTGGAAGGCCACGACGCCGGTCACAAGCTCACCATCATGGCGGCCATCGCCTTCGGCATTCCGATGCAGTTCGACAACTGCTATCTGGAAGGCATCAGCAAGCTGGCAGGCAAGGACATCCAGTACGCCGAGGAGCTGGGCTACCGCGTGAAGCTGATCGGTCTGACCCGCCGCACCGAGCAGGGCGTGGAGCTGCGCGTGCACCCGACGCTGATTCCGGAAGACCAGCTGATCGCCAATGTTAACGGTGTGATGAACGCGGTGCTGGTGCGCGGCGATGCCGTCGGCGAGGCGCTGTTCAACGGCCCGGGCGCCGGCGCCTTGCCGACCGCCTCCGCGGTGGTGGCCGACCTGGTGGACGTGACCCGCCTGATGACCGCCGATCCGGGACATCGCGTGCCGCACCTGGCGTTCCAGCCGGACCAGCTGCAGAACCTGCGCATCCTGCCGATCGACGAAGTGGTGAGTAGCTACTACCTGCGCATCCAGGCGGTGGATCGCGCCGGCGTGATGGCCGACATCACCCGCCTGCTGGCCGAGAACGGCATCTCCATCGAGGCGCTGATCCAGAAAGGCTCCACCGCCGATGGTTCCGCCGAGATCGTGATCCTCACCCACCGCGTGGTGGAGAAGGCCGTCAACAAGGCCATCGCCGCCATCGAGGCGCTGGACAGCGTGGCCGGCAAGGTGGTGCGGCTGCGCATGGAAGAGCTCAATGGCTAAGCCCGCTACTGCCCTGGTGCTGTGCCTGCTGCTGGCTGGCTGTGCCAGCCTGATGCCGCGCTCGGTGGCAGAGCAGCGGCTGGGTGAGGCCTGCCGCAGCAAGGTGAGCAACATCCCCTTGCTGCCGGTGCTGCTGTCCACGCCGAAGCGGGTGGACAGCTACTGCGGCTGCGCCAGCCAGCGGCTGGTGAGCAGCCTCAGCGACGAAGAGCTGCAGGAAGTGGCCAGCAAGGGCAAGACCCTGCTGGCCGAGCCGAAATGGCAGGGCCGCTTGCTGAACGTGGGCGTGCAATGCCTGGATACCCTGGTTGAATGACATGAAATACATCAGCACCCGCGGCGGCATGGCGCCGCTCGAATTCTCCGACACCATCCTGATGGGCCTGGCGCCGGACGGTGGCCTGGCGCTGCCGGAAAGCTACCCGCAGGTTGGCCGCAAGCAGCTGGATGCCTGGCGCAATCTGTCCTACGCCGAGCTGGCGTTCGAGGTGATCCGCCTGTTCGCTACCGACATTCCGGAGGCCGACCTCAAGGACATCCTCGACCGCACCTACACCGCCGAGGTGTACGGCAGCGCGGACATCACCCCGGTGAAGCGGTTGCAGGACGGTCTCACCATCCTGGAACTGTCCAACGGCCCGACGCTGGCGTTCAAGGACATGGCGATGCAGTTCCTCGGCAACTTGTTCGAGTACGTGCTGGCGAAGAAGGGCGAGCAGCTCAACATCGTCGGCGCCACCTCCGGCGACACCGGCTCGGCGGCCGAATACGCGATGCGCGGCAAACAGAACATCAACGTGTTTATGATGAGTCCGGACGGGCTGATGAGCACGTTCCAGCGCGCGCAGATGTACAGCCTGCAGGATGCCAACATCCACAACATCGCCATCAAGGGCATGTTCGACGACTGCCAGGACATCGTGAAGGCGGTACAGAACGATCACGCCTTCAAGGCGCAGTACAAGATCGGCACCGTCAACTCCATCAACTGGGCGCGCGTGGTGGCGCAGGTGGTGTACTACTTCAAGGGCTACTTCAACGCCACCAGCAGCAATGACGAAAAAGTTAGCTTCTGCGTGCCGTCCGGCAACTTCGGCAATGTCTGCGCCGGCCATATCGCCCGCCAGATGGGGCTGCCGATCGAGCGCCTGATCGTGGCCACCAACGAAAACGACGTGCTGGACGAGTTCTTCAAGACCGGCCGTTACGCGCCGCGCGGCACCGCCAATACCTACGTTACCTCCAGCCCGTCGATGGACATTTCCAAGGCGTCCAACTTCGAGCGCTTCGTGTTCGACCTGGTTGGCCGCGACGGCAACAAGGTCAAGGCGCTGTGGGCGGCGGTGGATGGCGGCCAGGGCTTCGACCTGGCCGCGCTGCTGCCGGCGGTGCGCGAGCGGTTCGGCTTCGTGTCCGGCAGCAGCAGCCATGCCGACCGTCTGGCCACCATCCGCGCGCTGGATGCGTCCGACGGCGTGGTAGTGGATACCCACACCGCCGACGGTATCAAGGTGGCGCGCGAAGTGCGTCTGCCGGGCGAGACCATCGTCTGCCTGGAAACCGCGCTGCCGGCCAAGTTCGCCGACACCATCCGCGAGGCACTGCAGCGCGAGGCGCCGCGTCCGGCCGGCTTCGACGGCCTGGAAGACCTGCCACAGCGTGTTACCGTGTTCGATGCCGATGTTGGCAAGGTGCAGGCGTATATCCGTCAGGCGCTGGCCTGAGTCTGCCGCACTGGATCAGACCCGCTCCCCGGCAACGGTGGGCGGGTTTTTTTGTTGTCGCTGCCGCTAGCTGCCGCTGTGCCGACGGGTAAAATGGCGCGATGAAGCAAATCATTCTCGCAAGCCTGTGGCTGCTGCCCCTGCCGCTGTGGGCAGCCACTCAGGACAGCCGCCAGATGGAACAGGTAGCCAACCAGTTCCTGCAGAGCCAGCATGGGCAGGATGGCTATGGCTACCAGTTGAAGTGGCAGCCACGCAAGCCGGCCATGCCGGCATGCGGCCAACCTTTGCAGGCAGCCTGGCCCGCCGGCAATGCCCGCCCGCAGCAAAGCGTGCTGCTGACGTGTGCCGCGCAGGGCTGGAGCCTTAGCCTGCCGGTGCTGGCCAGCGAGCTGCAGCTGGTGTTGGTCACCACGCGGTTGATGCGTGCTGGCGAGGTGCTGCAAGCCGACGACATCAAGCTGGCACCGGTGAACAACCGCTCACAACTTAGCCAGGGCATCCGTGATCAAACCCTGCTGCTGGGGCAGATGGTACGCAGCACCTTGCCGCCCGGCACCATGCTGACCGCGTCGCAGGTGCGCTCGCCGTTTGTGGTCAAAATGAATCAGCCGGTAAAGCTGCAGATTCGCGGCGATGGCTTTGCCGTGAACAGTGATGCCACCGCCCTGGGCAATGCCGCCGCAGGGGAGCGGGTGAATGTGCGGGTGGCCAATGGCAAGGTGATTTCCGCCCTGGTGGAAGCGGATGGCAGCGTGTCTGTGCAGTTGCCATAAAAAAAGCATCAAGTTTCAGATCTTTCGGGCGATAATAGACATAACCGTAAAAAGATTTCAGGCAGGTGAATCATGAAAATCGACAACTCGGGCAAGGTTGCGGCCAACTTTACCGCCCCCAGCCGTACGCAGAGCAAGGCGGATACCGCCAGCGCGCGCGCCAACGGCGAGAGCGTTGCGATTAATCCGTTTGCCAGCCGCCTGCAGGGCATGACGCAAGCCGCCGCCAGTTCGCCGGCTTTCGATGCCGACAAGGTGGCGGCCATCAAATCGGCAATCGCGTCGGGCGAGTTCTCCATCAATCCGGATGCCATCGCCGATAGCCTGATCGCCTCGGCCAAGGAATTGCTGGCCGGCTAAGGCCAGCGCCATGATGGATGTTCAAGCCCTGCTGGCCCTGTGCCAGACCGAAATGGCGGCGCTAGACGACCTGCAGCACACGCTGGAGGAAGAACAGCGCGCCATTTTGCGTTTCGATGCCTTCAATCTGGAAGAAATGGCGCAGGCCAAGCTGCGACAGCTGGAAGCGCTGACTGCCGCACGCGCCGCGCGTCTTGGCTTGCAGGAAAGCGCGGGCTTTGCCGACGCCGCGCACTGGCAGGCCTGGCTGCAGCAGGCCCCGGCGGATGTCCGCCAGCTGTGGCAGGGGCTGGAAAAGGGCCTGATCAAGCTGAAAGCGCTCAATGATGTCAACGCCGATCTGGCACAGGAGCGCATGACGTTCGCCACCGAGGTGCTGGACTCGCTGAAAGCCTCCAACCAAGCCGTTGCCGGTTACGGCCGGCAAGGCAACCTGTCGTCGACACTCAGCGGCTCGCGCCGCCTGGGTTCTGCCTAGCTCCCGTCCTGCCTGCGGTTTTGTGGTATCTTCCTCCGCGGGTAACAAACAACCATCCGCGT
Source organism: Vogesella facilis (assembly GCF_042648525.1). NCBI lineage: Bacteria > Pseudomonadati > Pseudomonadota > Betaproteobacteria > Neisseriales > Chromobacteriaceae > Vogesella > Vogesella facilis. Next base: position 73,789 of record NZ_JBHRXN010000001.1, on the reverse strand, counting down.
ATCCATGACCCTGATTTCGCTGATCGCCGCACTGGCTCTCGAGCAACTGCGTCCCCTCGGTAACCGCAACCGTGTCTGGCTGCTGTTCATCCGCTATGCCAACCACCTAGAACGTAGCCTGAATGCCGGCTACAACCGGCACGGCGTGCTGGCGTGGTTTGCCGCCATGGTGCCGGCCCTGCTGCTGGCTGTCGGTGGCTACTACCTGCTGTACGCCATCAGCCCGGTGCTGGCGCTGCTGTGGAACGTGCTGCTGCTGTACCTCACCATGGGCTTTCGCCACTTCTCCGGTTATTTTTCCGAGATTTCGCTGGCGCTGAACGAAGGACGCGACTTCGAGGCCCGCCAGGCGCTGTCGAGCTGGATCAGCCAGCCGACCGGCGAATTGTCGGTGGGCGAAGTGTCGCGGCTGGCCATCGAGCAGGGGGTGGTGGATAGCTATCGCCACGTGTTCGGTACCATGTTCTGGTTCGTGGTGCTGCCTGGCCCGAGTGGCGCCGTGCTGTACCGCTTTGCGCTGCTGTTGGCGCAAAAGTGGGGCAATCGCGGCAGCGACGACCTGTTTGGTCGTTTTGCCGGCCGCGCCGGCGAATGGCTGGACTGGATCCCGGTGCGCCTGACCGCCATCAGCTTTGCCATCATGGGGGACTTCGAGGACGCGGTGTACTGCTGGCGTTCGCAGGCCCGCACCTGGGGCAACTACGCTACCGGCATCCTGCTGGCCTCCGCCGCCGGCGCGCTGGGCGTCAAGCTGGGCGACCCGGTACGGCAGAATTACACCATCAACTTCCGCCCGGAACTGGGGGTGGGGGACGAAGCCGATCCTAACTACCTGAAGAGTGCCGTGGGCCTGGTATGGCGCACCGTGCTGCTGTGGTTGTTTGTGGTACTGCTGTTGAGCGTGGTCAGCCTGTTCGGCTGAACCGACGCCAGTCTGTGCGCCGCCTTCACTACGGGCGGCGCTTCGCTTTTTAATGATTGACAGGTTTGCCGCGGCTTGTGTGCGGCGGCAGGCCGAAATGGAGTTCCTGACATGTCGTTTGCCGAGCTAGGCCTGGCACCCGAGATCCTGCGTGCCATCGACGAGATGGGCTACTCGGAAGCTACCCCGATCCAGGCCAAGGCCATTCCGCTGGTACTGTCCGGCCGTGACCTGCTGGCCGCGGCGCAGACCGGTACCGGCAAGACCGCCGCTTTCCTGCTGCCCATCCTCGAACGCCTGAAAAAATTCGCCAACCCCAGCGTGTCGCCGGCGATGCACCCGGTGCGGGCGCTGATCCTGTCGCCCACCCGCGAGCTGGCCGACCAGATCGGTGTCAACGCCAAGGCCTATACCAAGCACCTGCCGCTGCGCAGCACCACCATCTTCGGCGGTGTGAACATGGACCCGCAGGTGGCCGAGCTGCGTCGCGGTATCGAGATCGTGATCGCCACGCCGGGCCGCCTGCTGGACCACGTGCAGCAGAAGACCATCCAGCTGAACAAGGTGGAAGTGCTGGTGCTGGACGAGGGTGACCGCATGCTGGACATGGGCTTCATCCAGGACATCCGCAAGATCATGTCGCTGCTGCCCAAGGAGCGCCAGACGCTGCTGTTCTCCGCCACCTTCGCGCCGGAGATCAAGAAGCTGGCCGCCGACTTCATGCGCGACCCGCAGACGGTGGAAGTGGCACGCCAGAACTCCACCAATGCCCAGGTGGAGCAGCTGGTGTACGCGGTGGATGCCTACCGCAAGCGCGCGCTGCTGTCGCACCTGATCCGCGAGCGCGAGATGAGCCAGGTAATCGTGTTCTGTCGCACCAAGATTTCCGCCGACCAGCTGTCGCGCGATCTGAAGCGCGACGGCCATGCCGCCGAGGCGATTCACGGCGACAAGGCGCAGAGCGCGCGGCTGGAAACGTTGAACCGCTTCAAGGCCGGCGAAGTGAAGGTACTGGTAGCCACCGACGTGGCGGCGCGCGGCCTGGATATTTCCGAGCTGCCGTTCGTGGTGAACTACGAAATGCCGAACTCGCCGGAAGACTACGTGCACCGCATCGGCCGTACCGGCCGGGCCGGCGCTTCCGGCGTCGCCATCTCGCTGATGGCGCCGGACGAGAGCAAGCAGCACGAGGCCATCGAGCGCCTCACCAAGCAGTCGCTGCCGCCGCAGACGGTGCAGGGCTACAGCGGCCGCCGCGAGGAAGGCAATGGCGAGGCGGCGCCGCGCCGTGAACGTGGCGAGCGCGAAGAGCGCGAGCGTCGTGAACCGCGCGAGGCACGCGACAGCCGCGATCGCCCGCCGCGTGAAGCGCGTGAACCGCGCGCGCCGCGCGAGCGTGAAAATGGTCGCAGCCCGCTGCAGCCGGTGGACAAGCCGCGCGAACGCGACGACGGCGAAGGCCGCAAGGTGATGAAGAAGCTGGGCGTGGGCGGACGCATGCTGCCGCAGCGCCAGCGCGAAGTGCCGGCCCTGCTGCTGCCGCCGCGCTACAAGGTGGAGCGCAGCTGAGGCTGCAGCACCGCAACAAGGCCACGACTGTTGTCGTGGCCTTTTTCATACCTGCGGCCAACGTTGGCCGCATGTCCCGGCCGGGTTGCGCTTATCCGCCGGCAGTGCGCTCTGCCAAAAAAAAACGGCCCCAGCGGGGCCGTGAACGAAGCAACAACGCAGTCTTTACACAAACACCACCAGCGCCGCCATCGCGCCGTGCGCGCCCATCACCAGGCTCTGTTCGATGTCGGCGGTGCGCGAGCTGCCGGAAATGAAGCTGCCGAAGCCGTGCTCGCGGATGGCGATGCGGTCGTAGGCGTCGCGCATGGTGTCGACGATGGCATCGCGTGGCACCACCAGCACCAGCTTCTGGGTGAGGAAGTACAGCGAGCGCCAGGCATTGTCGGCATGGCTTACCCACACCGCCGCGCTTTCCGCCACCGCCACGTCGCCTGGCACGATGGCCACGTCGACATCGTGCCAGGCGTGCGGGCTGGGGCTTTCCTCGTGGCCTGGCTGGCTCAAGTCCACCAGCCGGCCGTGTTGCGGCCAACGTTGCCGCACCGCATCCAGCACCGATTCGCCGGGCTGCAGCTGTACGGCGCTGCCACCCAGATTGCCGATCAGGCTGGCGAAGGCGGCGAATTTGTCGTCGAAGCGGATGAAGGGCACCGCGTGGATGTCCGGCAGCGCCGGGCCTTGCGGCCGCTGGCGGCGGATAGTGGCCAGTATCTGTTCGCGGCTAGTCATGCTTGTTCTCCTGGCGTGCGCGCCACATCTCCTTGAAGCTCTGCGCCGGCATTTCCGGCAGCTCGCGTCCCGGCCGGCTCCAGGCGCTGGCGGCGGTCAGCGCCTGCGGCAGGATCGGCACCACCTTGCGCATCACCTTGCCGCCGGCATCCAGCAGCGCCGGGTGGCGGGTGAGGAAGCGCATCGCCAGCAGGCCCATCTTCTTGGCCGGCTTCAGCGTGCCGGCATCGAAGGCGCGCTTGCGCTGCAGGATCAGCTGTTCGTGCAGGTTGATCTTCACCGGGCAGACATTGCTGCACGAGCCGCAGGTGGTACAGGCAAACGCCATGCTGCCGTGCTTCCTGATGTCGCGGCTGGGGCCCAGCGTGGAGCCGATCGGGCCGGGAATGATGTAGCTGTAGCTGTGGCCGGTGGAACGGCGGTACACCGGGCAGGTGTTCATACAGGCGCCGCAGCGGATGCAGCGCAGGCTCTGGTAGAAGTCGTCGTTGCCGAGGATGTCGCTGCGGCCGTTGTCGACGATGACGATATGCATCTGCCCGCCGGGGCGCGGCTGATGGAAGTGCGAGGTGTAGGTGGTGATCGGCGAGCCGATCGCCGAGCGCGCCAACAGGCGGGTGAACACGCCGAGGTGCGCCAGCTTGGGGATGATCTTCTCCAGCCCCATGCTGGCGATGTGGATCGGCGGCAGCGCGGTGCCAAGGTCGGCATTGCCCTCGTTGGTGCACACCACCACACCGCCGGTTTCGGCGATGGCGAAGTTGACGCCGGTGAGGCCGGCATCGGCGGTGAGGAAGTGCTCACGCAGGTTGGCGCGCGCGGCGTGGGTCAAATAGGTCGGGTCGTTGTTGCCGGCCTCGGTGCCCAGCTCCTGGTGAAACAGCTCGGAGATCTGTTCCTTCTTCAGGTGAATCGCCGGCATCACGATGTGGCTCGGCGGCTCGTGGCGCAGCTGCACGATGCGCTCGCCGAGGTCGGTGTCGATCACCTCGATGCCGCGCTGCTCCAGGAATGGGTTCAGCCCGCATTCCTCGGTGAGCATCGATTTGGACTTCACCAGCTTTTTAACGTTGGCCGCAGCCAGGATGCCGTGCACGATGCGGTTGTGCTCGGCGGCGTCGGCCGCCCAGTGCACGGTGACGCCGTTGTGCTCGGCGTTGCGCTGGAACTGTTCCAGGTATTCGTCCAGCCGTGACAGGGTGTGCGCCTTGATCTGCTGCGCCAGCACGCGCAGCTGTTCCCATTCCGGCAGCTGCTTGGCCTGCGCATCGCGCTTCTGCCGCACCCACCAGATGGCGCTGTCGTGCCACTTGGCCTGGGCGCGGTCCTGCAGGAATTCCGCCGCCGCGCGGGCGTGGTCGATGTTGTCGGCCTTCATGCCGCACCTCCGCGTCCGGTGAGGATCTCGACGATGTGCAGCGGGCGGATGGGCCGGCCCTGGTGGCGGATGATGCCGCCCATGTGCATCAGACAGGACGGATCGGCGCCGACGATGTACTCGGCACCGGTGGCCTCGTGCTGCGCCACGCGGTCTTCGCCCATGGCCACCGACACTTCCGGCTCGTCCACGCTGTAGGTGCCGCCGAAGCCGCAGCATTCGTCGCGGCGCTCCGGCAGCCGCACGTCGACGCCGTCCACCAGCTGCAGGATGCGCTCCAGCCGCGAGTGGTAGGGGATCATCAGCTCGGACGGCGCGGCGTGGCCGAGCTGGCGCAGGCCGTGGCAGCTCTGGTGGATGGATACCGGGTGCGGGAAATATACCGGCTTGGGCAGCTTTGCCACCTGCAGCACGTCCTGCAGGAACTCGACGATCTCGTACACCTTGGGCTGCAGCCGCTGGTAGTCGGCGTTGTCGGCGATATACCAGCCGTAGTGGTGCTTGACGTGCGAGGTACAGCTGCCGGACGGCGACACGATGTAGTCGTAGTCCTTGAAGATGGCGGTAAAGCGCTGCGCGGCTTCGCAGGCGCCCTGGCTGTCGCCGTTATTGCTGGCAGGTTGGCCGCAACAGGACTGCGCCAGCGGGTATTCGACGCTGATGCCGTAGCCTTCCAGCAGCTCGGCGGTGGCCATCGCCACATGTGGGTACAGTTCGTTGACGAAACAGGGGATGAACAGGGCGACTTTCATGGCGGTGTGGGGTGTCTCCAGAATGGCGTCCTGTGCGGACGCGGGCCATGCTGTGGATTAAAGCCGCTGCCGTCGCCGCTGCCAATGCGGAATTACCCTTGTGCGCCACTGGATTGCTGCTCAACGGCTGCCTGCGGCCAACCTTGGGCATGCAAAAACCGGGGCTGGCCCCGGTTGTCTGACGCTTGCCGGTGCCTATACCGGATCGACGTGGGTCATCACGTCCAGCACCGGAAAAGCGGCCATCACCCGTTCGCGCGCCTGCACCGCGATGTCGTGGCCTTCGCGCACGCTCTGCTCGGCGGCCAGCTCCAGGTGCACGTCCACCAGGATCATGTCGCCCATGCGGCGGGTACGCAGGTCGTGCAGGCCGAGCACGCCCGGGGTGTCCAGCAGCGTCTGGCGGATGGCGGCCACGCTGTGCTCGTCGGCGGCGCGGTCCATCAGGTCGCCCAGCGCGTCCCAGGCAAACTCCCAGCCGGTCTTGCCGACCATGAAGCCCACCAGCAGCGCCGCCACCGGGTCCAGCCAGGTGTAGCCCAGCAGGTTGCCGCCGATGCCCAGCGCCACCACCAGCGACGAGGCGGCATCGGCGCGTGCGTGCCAGGCATTGGCCACCAGCATGCTGGAGCGCACTTTCTCGGCGATGGCCAGCATGTAGCGGAACAGGCCTTCCTTGCTCAGCAGGGTGATCAGCGCCACTGCCAGCGCTGCCGGGTGCACGCTGCCCAGCGGGCTGCTGCCGGCGAACTTGCCGGCAGCGGTCCACAGCATGCCGGCGCCGGCCGCCAGCAGCAGCACGCCCAGTGCCAGCGAGGCGGCGGTTTCGTAGCGCTGGTGGCCGTAGTGGTGGTCTTCATCCGCTTCCTTGCGGCTGTGGTGGCCGGCCAGCATGGCGACGAAATCGGCCAGCAGGTCGGACAGCGAGTGCATGGCGTCGGCCAGCAGCGCCTGCGAGCCGGCCAGCAGGCCGGTGACGGCCTGCAGCGCGGTTAGCAGCAGGTTGAGCGCCACGCTGACCCACAGGCTGCGGCGCGCGGCCAGCTGCTCGCGGGCATCGGTATGTTCGTGATCTGGCAGGGGTTGCATGGTGGGCATGATGGCTTTCGGCGAAAGGAGGGCGGCGGCGAGTCTGGCAGTGCCGGCTTAAGGCGGCATGAAGCGGCGCTCAGGCGGTGCCCGGATCGTCGTCCGGCGCTTCGTCCAGCGGCGGCAGCGAGGTTAGCAGATCGCCCAGCAGGCTCTGCGTCAGCCACGATGGCACGCCCTGCAGCTGCCAGCCGGCCTGCGCGCCGCACAGCGCGACGCCGCGCAGCAGGCGGTGGAAGCCGGCGCGGCTGAGCTTGAGGTTTAGCGTGTGCTCGCCGACCACGAAGCCGATGCTGGCGTAATTGCTGCCGGCCTTGGCATCCAGCCCGGTGCACAGCCGGATGTCGCCGTCGCTGGCGCATGCCGGCGGCGTGCTGCTGTATTGCAGCGCCTTGCCGCCTTCGTCCTGCGGCAGGTCTTCGCCATTCATCGCCATCTGGTGTTCCAGCGCGATGCGCTCCTCGGCGCTGCCGGCGCCGGGAATGCCGCCACCGGGCACCTGGCTGGCAAAAATGCCGGCGATGTCGTGCACGATGGCCTGCGCCAGCCGGCGCGTCAGCCACAGTTTGTGCTCGCCGGACTGGATCATCACCAGCACGCGGTCTTCGGCCTCAAAGTAGGTAAATGATGTGCTCATGGGCAGATGGTAAGCCAGCTGGCGGCATGCGCAAAGGTTGGCCGCAGCGCATAATGGCGCGATGAGCACTTTACATCCTTATGCCGCGTTGACGCCGGACCTGATTCTGGACGCGGTGGAAAGCCTGGGCCTGCGCTGCGATGGCCATCTGCTGGCGCTGAATAGCTACGAAAACCGCGTTTACCAGATCGGCATGGACGACGGTCCGCCGCTGGTGGCCAAGTTCTACCGCCCGCAGCGCTGGAGCGATGCGCAGATCCTGGAAGAGCACCGTTTTGCCGCCGAGCTGGCGGCGGCGGAGATTCCGGTGGTGGCGCCGCTGCTGTTTGATGGCCGCAGCCTGGCGCACTGGCAGGGCTTCCGCTTCACGCTGTTTCCGCGCCGCGGCGGCCGCGCGCCGGAGCTGGACGATCCGCAGGTGTTGCAATGGCTGGGGCGTTTTCTCGGCCGCATCCACCTGGTCGGCGCCGCGCAGCGCTTCGAGGTGCGGCCAACCTTGGACAGCGCAAGCTTTGGCCACCAGGCGCTGGCGCGCATCCTGGCCTGCCCGCAGCTGCCGGCCCATCTGGCCGGCCGCATGGAAGCCTGCGGCCGGGAAGTGCTGCGGCAGGTGGACGCGGCGTTTGCCGCGCTGCCGGATATCGGCTGGCTGCGCAGCCATGGCGATTGCCACGCCGGCAACGTGATGTGGACGCCGGACGGCCCGCATTTCGTCGATCTGGACGACAGCCGCATGGCGCCGGCGGTGCAGGACCTGTGGATGCTGCTGTCCGGCGATCGTCAGCAGCAGGCGGCGCAGCTGGCGGAGATTCTGGCCGGCTACGAGGATTTCGCCGAGTTCGACTACCGCGAGCTGCGGCTGATCGAGCCCTTGCGCAGCCTGCGGCTGCTGCATTACTGCGCCTGGCTGGCCGCGCGCTGGGACGACCCGGCGTTTCCGGCGGCGTTCCCGTGGTTCGGCAGCGAACAGTACTGGCTGGAGCGCATCGCCGAGCTGGAAGGGCAGTGCGCCGCCATGGGCGAGCCGGCGCTGTTCGCCCTGCCGTGAGCGTGGCGGCATGCGTACAGTGGCTATCGGCTTTTGATGCGCCGCTGTATCCCTCGCGCTATGTGCCATTTGCGGATGGTGCATAGCAAAAACCGCTATAAAAAACGGCGCCGGATGCCTTGCCAGCCGGGGCCGTCTCGGGCCAGAATCATCGTCCGACATCCAAACCCGATCTAAAGAAAACAAACATGGCACTTATCGTACAAAAGTACGGCGGTACCTCGATGGGCTCCCCGGAGCGCATCAAGAACGTGGCCCGCCGTGTCGCCAAATGGAAGGCCCAGGGACATCAAGTGGTGGTTGTCGTTTCCGCGATGAGCGGCGAAACCAACCGCCTGATTGCGCTGGCCAAGGAAATCCAGGATTACCCGGATCCGCGCGAGCTGGACGTGATCATGTCCACCGGCGAGCAGGTCACCATCGGCCTGCTGTCGATGGCGCTGAATGAAATCGGCGTACCGGCCAAGAGCTACTGTGGCTGGCAGGTGCGCGTCACCACCGACAGCTCGCACACCAAGGCCCGCATCCAGTCCATCGACGATGCCGCCATGCGTGCCGACCTGGGCGCTGGCCGCGTGGTGGTGGTGGCCGGCTTCCAGGGTATCGACGAGAACGGCAGCATCACCACGCTGGGCCGTGGCGGTTCCGATACCTCCGCCGTGGCCATGGCCGCCGCGTTGGGCGCCGACGAATGCCAGATCTACACCGACGTTGACGGTGTCTACACCACCGACCCGCGCGTGGTACCGGAAGCCCGCCGCCTGAAGACCATCACGTTCGAAGAGATGATCGAGATGGCCAGCCTGGGCTCCAAGGTGCTGCAGATCCGCTCGGTGGAGTTCGCCGGCAAATACAAGGTACGCCTGCGCGTGCTCTCCAGTTTCGAAGACGAGGGCGAAGGCACACTGATTACGTTTGAGGAAGATGAGAATATGGAAAAGGCCGTTGTTGCCGGTATCGCGTTTGACCGTAACGAAGCGCGCATCAACGTCAAGGGCGTGCCGGACAAGCCGGGCATCGCCTACCAGATCCTGGGCCCGATCGCCGATGCCAACATCGAAGTCGACATGATCATCCAGAACGTCGGCGAGAACGGCACCACCGACTTCTCCTTCACCGTGCCGCGCGGCGAATTCCAGCGCACGCTGGCGATCCTGCGCGACGTGCAGACCCATATCGGCGCCGGCAAGATCGATGCCGACGACAAGGTGGCCAAGGTGTCCATCGTCGGTGTGGGCATGCGCTCGCATTGTGGCATCGCTTCCACCATGTTCCGCACCTTGGCCGAGGAAGGCATCAACATCCAGATGATCTCCACCTCCGAGATCAAGGTATCGGTGCTGATCGACGAGAAATACCTGGAGCTGGCGGTGCGTGTATTGCACAAGGTTTTCGGTCTGGACCAGGTGCAGGCATAAAATCTGCAAGCAAAGCTTGACAGGGGGCGATGTGTTGATTAATATGTCGTTCTCTTGACGGAGAAATGGCCGAGAGGTCGAAGGCACTTCCCTGCTAAGGAAGCATACGGGCTTAAACCTGTATCGAGGGTTCGAATCCCTCTTTCTCCGCCAGAACCGCGCACCCGTAGCTCAGTTGGATAGAGTATTTGGCTACGAACCAAAGGGTCGGGCGTTCGAATCGCTCCGGGTGCGCCACCCAGTCCCCATCGTCTAGAGGCCTAGGACACCGCCCTTTCACGGCGATAACCGGGGTTCGACTCCCCGTGGGGACGCCAGAATCAAGCAAAAAGCCACCGCAAGGTGGTTTTTTGCTTTTCCGTCGTTCCGTCTTGCGCTGCGGCCATCACGTAGTGGCTGACTGCCTTGTCGCATGGTTCCGGCGCCTGTCAGGCGCGTCCGCGCTGGCTGTCCATCCCGAATGCGTTTGCAACAGGCAAAAAAAAGCCGGCTCGAAAGCCGGCATAACAACGCTCGTAAAGGGATACAGCGGTAAAACCCCGTACACCATCCCCGGATGCACGAGGCACCAGTCAATCCAGTCCAGCATTCGCTGGTGCCTTGTCCGACTTGGCAGAGCCGCATCGGACGAACAACCTGTCGTAACCGGCAGTAACGGGAGGAGAGACCTATTACTGCAGCAAGTGTTACGGCGGGCTGCTGTTACGAGCCACAACACAACACAGAGAGTGATGTGGAGTATATGCAGGTTCATTACATTCTAAAAATGAATTAAAATTATAAATGTGATTCCAGAATGGAATGATTTGCGATGGACGTTAAAGCACTGCGTTATTTCACCGAATTGGTGCGCCGGCAGAACTTCACCCGCGCCGCCGAGGCGCTGTTCGTCACCCAGCCCACCATCAGCAAGATGGTGCGCCAGCTGGAAGACGAACTGGACATGCCGCTGCTGGTCAAGGAGGGCAAGTCCTTCCACCTCACCGATGCCGGCAAGGTGGTGTACCTGCGTGGCCAGGACGTGTTGGCCGCCCATCAGCGGCTGAACAGCGCGCTGGCCGACCTGGTGTCGCTGTCGCGCGGCGAGCTGGTGGTGGGGCTGCCGCCGATGTCCGGCGGCGCCTTCTTTGCACCGGTGGTGGGTACCTTCCGCGACCGCTACCCGGGAGTGGAGCTGAAAATGGTGGAGGACGGCGCCCGCGCCATCGAGAGCAGCGTGCGCTCCGGGCAACTGGAAATCGGCGCCGCGGTGCTGCCGGTGGACGACAACGTGTTCGACAGCCTGAGCCTGGTACACGACCCGCTGTGCCTGGTGGCGCCCAGCGGCAGCGCCTGGCACGGCCGCAGTTCGGTGACGCTGGCAGACATCGCCGAGCAGCCGATCGTGTTCTACCCGGAAGACTTCTCGCTGGCGACGCGCATCAGCGATGCCTACCGCCTGCTGGGCAAGAGCGTGAACATCGCCGGGCGCAGTGCGCACTGGGACTTCATCGTGGCGATGGTCAAGGCGCGGCTGGGGGTGGCGCTGCTGCCGCTGGCGGTGGCGGGGCGGCTGGAGGCGGCCGAGTTCGACGTGGTGCCGATCGACAACCAGTACATCGAATGGCACATCGGCCTGATCTGGAAGAAAAACAGCTATCTGTCGCACGCGGCGCGGGCGTGGATCACGCTGACGCGCGAGATTCTGCTGGATGCCGGCGAGGCGCCGCGCTAGGCACGGCCGGCGCCGGCCGCGGCCACCAACGTTGGCCGCAGGCTCGCGGCGGCCGGATGGCCACACGCCGCGTCCGGTTCCGGTTCCGGTTCCGGCGCGGCGTGTGGCTGCTGCGGTGATAGTCGGTCAGCGCGCGCGCTGCAGGCACTGCTGGTAGCGCCAGTCGACGCGCTCGGCAAACCAGGCGGTGGTGAGCTTGCGGGTGATCTTCGGGCTTTGCAGGCGGATCTGCGGCAGCGCTTCGCGCGGGGCGCGGCCGCCTTGCTGGCTATCGGCCAGCTGCATCACCTTGCGGTACAGCGGGGTGTCGGCAAAACCGAAGCTCTTTTCCTGTTTCAGGTCGCGCAGCATGTCGGCCTCGCTCAGCTGCAGCTTGCCGCGCAGCTTGCCTAGCGCCTGCTGCGTGCTGCTGGCGGCGCGTGCCGGCGCGCCGTTCTGGTAGCGCAGCAGGTCGCCGTCCGGCGTCAGCTTGCTGCCGCTGAGCTTGCCGACGGCTTGCTGGAAGGCGGCATTGCGGCTGGCGTAGCGGCCGGCGTTGAAATCGGCGAAGCGGTACAGCATCTGGCTGTAGTTCACCGGGTATTGCAGCAGGATGGCGCTGCCGAAGTACACGCCGCCACGCCGGCTGAACACCTCGTTGCGCACGCTGCCGCGCCGCGCGTAGGGGTAGGGCCAGGCGCGCACATGCGCCTCGGCAAACTCCACACTCACCTGCATCGGGCCACCGGTGCGGATCGGGTTCTTCATACCCACCGGCAAGTTCAGGTTTTGCGCTTCGGCCGCCATGTCCTCGAACAGCTCGTTCATCTCACCCTCGGTGCGCAGGCTGTCGATGCGTGCCTTGTAGCTGCGGCCGTCCGGCGAAGTCTTCATCAGCGCGGTTTTCACCAGCCCTAGCGGAATGTAGTAGCCGCCGGCCTTTTCGCCGATCTTGCCCCACACGATCCTGGGCAGGCCCGGCACCACCGGGTCGGCCTGGAAGGTGGATTCCTGCTCGATCACCGCGATCACCGCGCACAGGTTCTCGGCATTGGCGCTCAGCTGCAGCGCCGTGAAGGCATTGGCGATATCGTCGCGCCAGCCGTCGCGCGGCTTCACGTAATCCGGCAGCAGCTTGCCCAGCAGCAAGCGCGGGTTGGCCGCAGGCGGGTGCGGCGGTACCGGCACCGGCGGCAGGGTGCCGATGGCGGGTGGCGTTACCACTGGCGGCGGTAGCGCCACTGCCGGCTGGCTGCTGGCCTCGGGCGGGGGCAGGATCGGCGCCGGGGTGGCAGGGGCGGCGGCAATGGGGGCGGGGGTGGCGCAGGCGCCCAGCAGGGTGCTGATCGCCAGCAGGCAGACGGTGCGTTTCATGGTGGCCAGGCGGAAAAGGAAGCCGCCATTCTAGCGGAAGCGCCCGCGGCGGGGGCTAGTCCGCGCCCAACTCGGCATCGTACTTGTCGATGATCTGCTGGTAGCGGCCGCTCTGCTGCAGCTGGCGCAGGCCGTGGTTGAAGGCGTCGCGCTGCTGCGGCGAGCGGAACAGCACGCGGTAGGACAGCTGCGGAAACAGGTTGTGGTAGTGCACCGGGCGCGGCGTTTCGTGGAAGTCGCTCTGCATGCGGCGGTTCATGTAGCTGAAGATGCGCACGTCGGCCACCACCACATCCACGCTGCCGCGGAACAGCAGGCGGTTCTGGTCCAGCTGGTTGCCGGTTTCGCTGTAGGCCGGGTGCTGCTGCGTCAGCTGGCGGAAGGCGCTGCCGAGATACTGGCTGGCCAGCGGAAAGCCGAGCACGCGGTAGCGCGCCAGGTCGCCGATGCTGGTGATAGCCAGATTGCGCTCCGCCAGCGTGATGGCCTTGTCCTGGTACTGGATGTAGGGTTCGGAATAGGCGCCGTTGACGCCGTAGTTGGGCAGCATGGTGGCCACCGCGTCCATCTCCTTGCTGCCCAGTGCGTAGGGCAGGCGCTTTTGCGCCAGGAACAGCGGCTTGAGCTGCAGGCCCTGCTGCTGCAACGCCTCGCGCACAATGTCCACCTCGATGCCGCTGCCCAGCGGCGGAATGGCATAGGGCTCCAGCGATTCGCCGAAGGCGACGGTGACGATGGGTTCCGGCGCCGGGGCGGCACCGGCGTGGGCGGCCAGCAGCACGGCAAGAAGCAGGGCGGGGCGAAGCGGCATGGTTGCCTCCGGGTTGGGCGTGGCCGCTGGACGGGCATCACGGCGTGATGCGCTCGCTGGCTACTTCCAGACTATCGGTTCCGGCGGCGTTTGCTTGATCTTTTCATGCCGCAGACAGCTGCTGACGACTGCCAATGGTGCCCGCTTGCCGGCCGCGTTGGCGCCGTGTGCCGGGCTGGGCGGCGGGGCGGTGGAGTCCTTGTTCAAAATAGGGTTATAACCCGGCTATGTCGATGAAAAAAAAGCCTTTTTTGGATGAAAGGGGCGGCGCTTTCTGGCACAATGCGCGGTTCCTCCAGAAATGCCGTTTTGACAATGACGCTTCCCACCGCCCCGCAAGCCATCAACAGTTACCGTAAATACTGGGCCAGCCGCTTTGGCACCGCCCCGTTCCTGCCCATGAGCCGTGCCGAAATGGACGAGCTGGGCTGGGACAGCTGCGACATCATCATCATCAGCGGCGACTGTTACATCGACCATCCCAGCTTCGGCATGGCGCTGGTTGGCCGCTTGCTGGAGGCGCAGGGCTTCCGCGTCGGCATCATCGCGCAGCCGGACTGGAACAGTGCCGATGCCTTCCGCGAGCTGGGCAAGCCCAACCTGTTCTTCGGCGTCACCGCCGGCAACATGGATTCGATGATCAACCGCTACACCGCCGACCGCAAACCGCGTTCCGATGACGCCTACACCCCGCACGCGGCGGCCAACAAGCGTCCGGACCGCGCGGTGACGGTGTACGCGCAGCGCTGCCGCGAAGCCTACCCGGGGGTGGGGGTGATGATCGGCTCCATCGAGGCGTCCTTGCGCCGCATCGCCCACTTCGACTACTGGAGCGACAAGGTGCGCCAGTCGGTGCTGGTGAACTCCAAGGCCGACATCCTGCTGTACGGCAACGCCGAGCGCGCGCTGGTGGAGATTGCCCACCGCGCCGCCCGTGGCGAGAAGCTGTCCGAGATGCGCGACATCCGCGGCACCGCCTTCATGGCGCCGCACGGCTGGCGCCCGGACGAAGAATGGCAGGAGATGGATTCCAGCGTGGTGGACGTGCCGGGCCGCGTCGACCCGCACCTCAACCCCTACCAGGAGATTCCGGAGCAGGCGGCCGAGGCCACTGCGGCCAACGATGCGTCCAAACCGCAGGTGATCCGCATCGAATCGCGCGAGGAACGGCTGGCCAAGCGCCGCGCCGAGCGCGCCAAGACCGTGATCCGCATCCCGTCCTACGAGGCGGTGGCGCACGACCCGGTACTGTACGCGCACGCCAGCCGCACCCTGCACCTGGAGTCCAACCCCGGCAACGCCCGTGCGCTGGTGCAGCTGCACGGCACGCGCGACGTGTGGCTGAATGCGCCGCCGATTCCGCTGTCCACCGAGGAAATGGACTTCGTGTTCGGCCTGCCATACGCCCGTAACCCGCACCCCAGCTACGGCGATGCCCACATCCCGGCGTGGGAGATGATCAAGTACTCGGTGAACATCATGCGCGGCTGCTTTGGCGGCTGTACCTTCTGCTCGATTACCGAGCACGAGGGCCGCATCATCCAGAGCCGCTCGGAAGAATCGATCCTGAAAGAGATCGAGGAGATCCGCGACAAGACGCCGGGCTTTACCGGCCACATTTCCGACCTGGGCGGCCCGACCGCCAACATGTATCGCCTGAGCTGCAAGGACCCGAAGATCGAGCGTTCCTGTCGCAAGCTGTCCTGCGTCTATCCGGACATCTGCGAAAACCTCGGCACCGACCACAGCCATTTGATCCAGCTGTACCGCAAGGCGCGGGCGCTGCCGGGCATCAAGAAGATCAACATCCAGTCCGGCCTGCGCTACGACCTGGCGGTGAAATCGCCGGAGTACATCAAGGAGCTGGTGCAGCACCATGTCGGCGGCTACCTGAAGATTGCGCCGGAACACACCGAGGACGGCCCGCTGTCCAAGATGATGAAGCCGGGCATGGGTGCCTACGACAAGTTCAAGGAGCTGTTCGAGCGCTTCAGCCGCCAGGCCGGCAAGGAGCAGTACCTGATCCCGTACTTCATCGCCGCCCACCCGGGCACCAGCGACGAGGACATGGTGAACCTGGCGTTGTGGCTGAAGAAGAACAACTTCCGCCTCGACCAGGTGCAGACCTTCACCCCGACGCCGATGGCGATGGCCACCACCATGTGGCACACCCGCCGCAACCCGCTGAAGCGCCTGTCGCGCAGCTCGGAAAAAGTGGACGTGGTGCGCGACGGCTACCGTCGCAAGCTGCACAAGGCGCTGCTGCGTTACCACCACCCGGACAACTGGCAGATCATCCACGATGCGCTGCTCAATATGGGCCGCAGCGACCTGATCGGTCACAGCAAGCAGTGCCTGATTCCGCCGACGCCACCTGGCGACAAGGCGGCCGCAGCGCGCAACCGCTTTGCCCACCACGCCCCGGCGGCCAGCCGCGGCAAGCCGGGCGCCCAGCGTAGCCCGGCCGCGGCAGCGCGCAGCCATGGCAGTGGTAAGAGCTTCGCCGCCAAACCGGCCGCCGGCAAGGCGCAGGCCGCCAAGCCCGCCGCCGCCAAGCCGAACACCGGCCGCAGCGGCGGTGGCGCCAAACCGGGCGGCAAGCCGCCGGCCAAGGTTGGCCGCAGCCCGCGCGGCTAGCACGCCAGATGCGGATGGTCAGGGGGCTGATGTTGGGGCTGCTGTGCATGGGTTGCCTGCTGTGGCTATCCGTGGCGGCAGCTGCATCGCCCTCTTATCCCGCTGCGTCGTTGGCGGCCAGGGAGTCGGGGACGGTGGTCTGCCTTGTCAACGTGGACGAGAACGGCAAGGTAATCGAGGCCACGATCAGGCAAAGCAGCCGCTTCCCCCGCCTGGACGAGGCCGCGCTGGCATGGGTGAGGACGCTGGCGTTTGTGCCGGCCAGCAATCTGGGCCAGGCGGTACCGGCCAGCTACGTGCTGCCCGTCGCATTTTCCCTTCCGCCGGGACAGTAAGCAGTCCGCGCTCCCCCCTTTGTGTTGCCCGCCCGCATGGCCGTTGGGTGCGGGCCTTGCATGCCGCTGCGCATTTTTCCACGCGAAGATAGTCAAAACCTCAGTCCTCACCGGAGTCGCACCATGCCCACCATCGCCTTCGACAACAGCTACGCCCGCGACCTGCCGCAGCACGCGGTGCCGTGGCAGCCGCAGCCGCCGCGTGCGCCGCAGCTGCTGTACTGGAACGCCGCGCTGGCGGCGGAGCTGGGGCTGGAGACCGCCGAGGTGGCGGCAGAAACGTTGGCCGCACAGTTTTCCGGTGCCGAGCTGCCGGCCGGCGCCCAGCCGGTGGCGCAGGCCTATGCCGGCCACCAGTTTGGCGGTTTTTCGCCCAGCCTGGGCGATGGCCGCGCGCTGCTGCTGGGCGAGCTGATCGACCGCCGCGGCCAGCGCCGCGACCTCGCCTTCAAGGGCAGCGGACGCACGCCGTTCTCGCGCCGCGGCGACGGCAAGGCGGCGGTGGGGCCGATGCTGCGCGAGCTGATCATCGGCGAGGCGCTGCAGGCGCTGGGCATCCCCACCACCCGCGCGCTGGCGGTGGTGGCTACCGGCGAAGAGGTATACCGCGAGCAGACGCTGCCGGGTGCGGTGCTCACCCGCGTCGCCGCCAGCCATATCCGCGTCGGCACCTTCCAGTACTTCGCTGCCCGCGGCGAGCTGGAACAGCTCAAGGCGCTGGCCGACTACACCATCGCCCGCCACTACCCGCAGGCGGCGGAGGCGGCCAACCCCTATCTGGCGCTGCTGCAGGCGGTGTGTACGGCGCAGGCGGCGCTGATCGCGCGCTGGATGCACGTCGGTTTCATTCACGGCGTGATGAACACCGACAATATGGCGCTGTCCGGCGAGAGTATCGATTTCGGCCCCTGCGCCTTCATGGATGCTTACGACAGCGAAACCGTGTTCAGCTCCATCGACAGCCAGGGCCGCTACGCCTACGGCAACCAGCCGTGGATCGCGCAGTGGAACCTGGCCCGCCTGGCCGAGACGCTGCTGCCGCTGATGGCGCCGGAAGACCCGGCCAGCGCGGTGCCGGCGGCGACCGAGCTGGTGGAAGGCTTTGCGCAGCAGTATCTGCAGCAGTGGCGCGCCGAGGGCTACCGCAAGCTGGGGCTGCCGGCACAGGACGGGCCGGGGCTGCTGGAAGACTGGCTGGCGCTGCTGGCGGCGCAGCGTGCCGACCACACCCTGGCGTGGCGCTTCCTGGCCGAGGCCGCCGCCGGCGACGATAGCCGGTTGGTGGCGCAGTTTGCCGAGCCGCAGCCGCTGGCCGACTGGCTGGCGCAGTGGCGGCAGCAACTGGCCGCCAGCGGCGCCACGCCAGAGCAGACCGCCGCCGCGCTGCGTGCGGCCAACCCGCTGTACATTGCGCGCAACCATCTGGTGGAAGAGGCCCTGGCCGCCGCCAGCGAGCGCGGAGACATGGCGCCCACCCTGCAGCTGCTGGCGGTGCTGGCGCAGCCCTATACCGAGCGCGCGGAGCTGGTGCGCTACACCCAGCCGGCGCCGGCAGCGTTGGCCGCCGGCTACCGTACTTTCTGCGGTACCTGAGCGGCGGCGTGGGGTGTGTCGGGCCGGCGGCAGCTAGCGCGCTGCGCGGTACGCGCCGTCATGGCGCAGGGTTCAGTCGGCCAGCACCAGGCCGTGGCGGCGGGCGATGCGCTGGTAGCCGCCGTTGTCCTTCACCGCCTGCAACGCGCTGTTGAAGCGCTGCAGCAGGCGCTGCCCGTCCGGGTAGTCCTGCGCCGTCATCAGGTAGTTGGCGCCCACGTCCAGCGGCTTGTCCACGGTAAAGAACAGCTGGCGCTCGCCCGGGAACAGCTTGCCCAGCATGTACCAGCCGGCGGTTTCCATCGCCGGCAGCAGGTCGATGCGCCCGGCGCGCAGCATGGAAAACCCCTGTTCCTCGTTGTTGATCTGGCTGGTCTGCAGCTGGGCATCCCGCAGCATCTGCTCGTAGAAATAGCCGCGCACCGCGCCGATGTTGTAGCCCTGCAATTCCGTCAACTGCCGGTAGCTGATCGGCTTCGGCCGGCCGTTGGCGCTGTAGTAGAAGAACACGGTGCGCTTGCTGTACAGCGGGGCGGAGAAGTAGAAGCGCTGGTTGCGCTCCGGCGTCGGCACATAGGGAATGGCGGCCCACACCCGCTTTTCCTCCACGTAGCGCTCGCAGCGCTTCCACGGCATGAATTCGAAACGGAAGCGCACCCCCATGCGGTGCCCCACCTCGTGCAGCAGCTCGGTCAGAAAGCTGTCCTGCGGCTGGGCGCTGACATACGGTGGCAGCTCGCCGGTGGCGATGGTGAGCACGGTTTCCGCGCGCACCGCCGCCAGCGGCAGGCAGGCGGCTAACAAGAGCAGCCAGCGATCGGGGACGCGCATGATTCCATTCTTTCGGCATGGGCCAGCCTCAAGCATAGTCCATCGCGCGGCGGCCGCCGCCGGGCGCGGGACAGCGCCGTGCAGATCCGGGCCGCCGGCGCGCCGGCCGCGGCGAAATATCGCTAGACTGGCAGCTTTCTTGAGCCGGGAGTCCGCATGGCACAGCACAGTTTCCAGTTCACCCTCGGGGCCGATGCGCAGGCGCGGGCGGTGATCGAGCAGGGCCTGAAGGCCTACAACATCGAGCACATCGGCGACTACGGCTACCGCGATGTCGAGCTGTACGCGCGCGATGCCAGCGGCGCGGTGGTGGGCGGCCTGTTCGGCCATTCCGGCATGGGCTGGCTGTATGTCGACTACCTGTGGCTGGACGACGCGCAGCGCGGTGCCGGGCTGGGCGCGGCGCTGATGGCGCAGGTGGAGGACGAGGCGCGGCGCCGCGGCTGTGGCGGCGTGTTCCTGTACACCTACAGCTTCCAGGCGCCGGCGTTCTACGCCAGGCTCGGCTTCCAGCCCATGGGCGTGCTGGATGACTGCCCGCCGGGCCACCAGCGCATCTACCTGAAAAAACCGCTGCGGTAGCGTCTGCAAGGTTGGCCGCATGGCTAACCATGGGTCGCCATCTGCCTTAACATGGCGGTAGTTCATTTATCGATAGGGCATCGCGCAAGCCATCATGATCCTGATCCATACCCCTAGCCCGAAAGAAGTCGCCGCCTACCTGCCACTGTTCCGCGCCGCGCTGCCGCAGCAGACCTTCATCGCGCTGGACGAGATGCGCGACCCGGCGGCGGTGCAGTACGTGATTACCTGGGGGCCGCCGCCGGCGCTGTTCGCCGGCCTGCCCCGGCTTGAAGCGGTGTTCGCACTGGGCGCCGGGGTGGACAAGCTGCTGGCGCGCGACGACCTGCCGCCGCAGCTGCCGATCTACCGGCTGCTGGATGGCGGCATGGCGCAGCAGATGGTGGAGTACGTGCGCGTCGGCGTGCTGGGCTACCAGCGGCACATGGATATCTACCGCCGGCAGCAGGCGGCCGGGGTGTGGAAGATGCTGGCGCCGCGGCTGCCGTCCGAGGTGCGCGTCGGCGTGCTGGGGCTGGGCGAGATCGGCCGCGCGGTGGCGCAGGCGCTGGCCGCCGATGGCTATGCGGTCAGCGGCTGGAGCCGCACGCCGCGCCAGGTGCCGGCGGTGGATTGCCTGTTCGGCGACGAGGGGCTGGACGAACTGCTGGCGCGCAGCGACGTGCTGGCCTGCGTGCTGCCGTCGACGCCGGAAACCCAGGGCCTGCTGAACGCCAGCAGGTTGGCCGCACTGCCGGCCGGGGCGATGCTGATCAACGCCGGCCGCGGCGATCTGCTGGACGAGCTGGCGCTGCTCTACCAGCTGGACAACGGCCACCTGCGCTGCGCACAGCTGGACGTGTTCGCCAGCGAGCCGCTGCCGGCGGACAGCCGGCTGTGGCAGCACCCGGCGGTGACCATCACCCCGCATATCGCCGCCATCACCCTGCGCCAGCAGGCGGTGACGCAGATTGCGGCCAACCTCGAGCGGCTGGCCGCCGGGCAGGAAGGCCTGGGGCTGGTGTTGCGCGCGCGCGGCTACTAGCGCGCGGACAAAAAAAGGTCAGGCTGGCTGCCTGACCTTGTGCTTGCCGCTGCCGGCATGGCCGCCGCTACGGCTTGATCACATGCCACACGCCGCCGAGGTCGTCGCCTTCCATATCGCCGGGTTTCTGGTCGCCATGCCAGAAATACAGCGGCCAACCCTTGTAGCTCCACTGCCGGCTGTGGTCGCTGCGGGTGATGATGCCGAAATCGCCGTGCGGCTGGCCTGCGGGCGGGGCCATGAACGGCGGCCACTTGCCGGCGCAAGCATCGTTGCAGGCGCTGCTGCCGCTGCCGACGCTGTCCTTGTCGAAACGGTACAGCGTTCGGCCGCCCTGTGCCGCCAGCATGCCCTGCTGGAACATCGCCGGCTCCATCATCATGGCGCCGCCGCCCATCATGCCGCCGCTCTGGGCGGACATCATGCCGTCGCCCATCATCTGGCCGCTACCCATCATCTGGCCATTGCCCATCATCTGGCCGCCGCCCATCATCTGGCCGCCGCCCATCGGCGCCGGTTCATGCATGGCGGCGTGCTGGCCGTAGCCGGCACAGCCGCTCAGCGCGCCCAGTGCCAGCAGTACAAACAGTGTGCTACGGGTCATGGTTGACTCCTTCACAAGTGGTGTTGCTAGGCCAACCATAGTCCACCGTCCGGCAATAACCAAATCGCCGGCGGCTTACTGCCGCATGCCCACCGCCAGGCGGTTGAAGGCGTTCATCAGCGCCACGGCGCAGGTCAGGTCGGACACCTCCTGCGCGCTGAAATGTGCGGCCAGCGGCTGGTAGTCGGCATCCGCCGCGTGACTGCCGGGCAGGTCGGTGAGCGCTTCCGCCCACTGCAGCGCGGCGCGCTCGCGGGCGCTGAACAGCGCGCTGGCGTGCCAGCCGGCCAGCGCATCCAGCCGCTGCTGGCTTTCGCCGCGTTCGCGCAGCGCGCTGGCGTGCAGCCCCAGGCAGTAGCTGCAGCCGTTGATCTGCGAGATGCGCAGGTAGACCAGCTCGATCAGCGGCAGGCCCAGCGGGCTGTCTTCCAGCGCCTGCTTGCAGTGGCGCAGGCCGGACAGCGCGGCGGGGGAAAGCTGGTAGTAGGGCAGGCGTAAGGTGCTCATGAGACTTCTCCACAGTTAACGGTTGGCCGCACGCGGCTGGCCGAGCAGGCGCAGGGACAGGCGCTGCACCGTCGGCGCCAGCAGCAGCACCACGCTGAACGCCGCCGGCCACGCCGCCAGGAAGGCGCGGCCCCAGTGGGCGAGGTAGCCGGCGCCGGCGCCGAGGTTGAGCCAGGTGACCCAGGCGGTCATCAGCAGCGACATCAGGCCGGACATCAACAGCGCAAACAGCAGGCGCAGACGCAGGGTGGCAGGCATCGGGCGGCTTCCTTGGGTGACGATGGCAGCAGCTTAATCAACAACGGTTTGTGCAAATAGCGCTAATATTTCAATATCAAATTGCAGGAATGGAATCATGCTGGACGATCTGGCCTTGTTTGTGAGCATCGTGGAAAGCGGCAGCCTGAACGCGGCGGCGGGGCGCGCCGGCATGCCGCCGGCCACGCTGACGCGGCGGCTGCAGCGGCTGGAGCAGCAACTGGGCTGCCGCCTGCTGCATCGCAGCGCGCGGCGGCTGGTACCCAGCAGCGAGGGCTGGCAGTACTACCAGCGCTGCCGGCCGCTGCTGGATTCGCTGCGCCAGGCCACCGAGGCGCTGGACAGCGCCATCAACCACGTGGCCGGCAACGTGCGGCTGCTGGCGCCGGTGACGCTGGCGACCGGCGTGCTGCAGCCGGCGTGGGCCGGCTTCATGGCGGCCTACCCGCAGATCAACCTGGACTTGCAGCTGAGCAACCAGCGCGAGGACCTGATCGGCAGCGGTGCCGACCTGGCGGTGCGCGTCGGGCCGCTGCCGGATTCGCAGCTCAACCAGCGGCTGCTGGGGCGCGCGCCCACCGTGCTGGTGGCGGCGCCGGCCTATCTGGCGCAGCATGGTTGGCCGCAACACCCGCAGGCGCTGGCGCAGCACGCGCTGCTGCTGGCCGAGCCGCTGATGGAATGGCGGCTGCAGCACCGCGGCAGCGGCGAGTGGTTGAACCTGCCGCCGCCGGCGCAGCCACGGCTGCGGGTGAACGAAATCCAGCTGGCGGTGGACATGGCCTGCGCCGGGCTGGGCATCCTGTACTGCCCGCTGAGCCAGGCCTACCGCGCGCTGGCCGATGGCCGCCTGCAGCGCGCGCTGCCGGACTGGCGCGGCGATGCGCGCGACATCTACGCGGTGTGGCCGCAGCAGCGGCTGCTGCCGGCGCGGGTGCGTGCGCTGCTGGATTACCTGATCGACTTCACCGCCGGCCATCCGCTGTTTGCCGGCGAAGAGGCCTGAGCGCGCCAGCGCGCGCCGCCAGCATTTACCATGGAGAACCCCGATGCATGCCATCCCTGACACCTTGCTGCAGCTGTACCAACGCGCCCGCGGCCTGCAGCCGGCGGGCGCCATCAGCGTGTTGCAGCTGAGCGCCACGCAGTGCGCTTTTGCCAGCGGCAGCGGCGCCGCGCCGGCCAGCAGCATATTGCTGGCGCTGGGCACCCAGCTCGGCGCCAGCCTGTTCCGCCACGCGCCGCCGACGGCGCTGGAGATGGAGCACGCCATCATGCTGGTGGAAGACACGCTGGCGCCGGTGCGGCCAACCTTGGCCGCCGCCAGCCAGCTGTACTGCGCCGATGCCTGCGTGCGGGCGCTGGCCGGCCATGCCGGCGTGGCCGGCGACGGGGTGCTGTGGCTGCCGACCGGGCAGCTGGAATACACCTTCGGCCGCTTTGCCGAGGTGGTGCAGGGGCGGCCGGCGGCGCTGGAAGGCCTGCCGGTGGATGGCGAGTTCGCCGCCGCGCTGCTGATCATGCGCGAACTCACCCACCACCTGGGCTTTGCCGGCATCCACCTGCTGCCGGCTCAGTAGCTGCCGGTCTTGAACGCCTGCCACAGCCGGGTGACCCGCTGCTGCAGCGGCAGCGGCAGCGCGGTCAGCACGTAGCTGTTCTTCAGCTCGGCCAGGCCGGGAAAGATCGACGGATTGTTGCGGTGCTGCGGCGCCATCAGCTGGCGCGCGGCGGCCACCGCCGGCGCATAGGTGACGAAGTTGCCGTTGTCGGCGGCCACCGCCGCCTGCAGGTTGTAGTCGATGAAACGGTAGGCGGCATCGAGGTTGGCCGCATCCTGCGGTATCGCCAGGCTGTCCACCCACACGCCCACCCCTTCGGCCGGCAGCAGCGCGCGCAGGCGCACGCCGTTGCCGGCTTCCTCGGCGCGGCGGCGGGCAATGTTCAGGTCGCCGCCGTAACCCAGCGCCAGGCACAGGTCGCCGCGCGCCATCTCGTCCATGTAGCCGGACGAGGAAAAGCGCGTGATGTAGGGGCGGATGCGCTTGAGCAGCGCGGCGGCGGCCTGGTAGTCGGCCAGCTGGCGGCTGTCCGGCGACTTGCCCAGGTAGTGCAGCGCGGCGGCAAACACCTCATTGGGCGAATCCAGCAGGCTGACGCCGCAGCTTTTCAGCCTGGCCACCGTCTCCGGCTGGAACAGCAGCGACCACTGCCGCGCCGGCAGCGGGCCGCCCAGCGCCTTGGCCACCTTGTCCTGGTTGATGCCCAGGGTGTTGATGCCCCAGAACAGCGGCACCGCGTAGCGGTTGCCCGGGTCCGCCGCCTGCATCAGCTGCAGGATGGCCGGGTCCAGCGCCGGCCAGTGCGGCAGCCGGCGCTTGTCCAGCGGGCGGTACAGCCTGGCGGGAATCTGCCGCGCGAGGAAAGTGTTGGACGGCACCACCAGGTCGTAGCCGGAGCGGCCGGTGAGCAGCTTGGTCTGCAGCACCTCGTTGCTGTCGAAGCTGTCGTAGCGCAGGCGGATGCCGCTGCTGGCCTGGAAGTTCTTCAGCGTGCTCGGCGCCAGGTAGTCGGCCCAGGCGTAGAAGTTGAGGTTGGCCGCGGCGGCGGCAGGCAGGGTGCACGCGGTGGCGAGGGTGAGGGTAAGGAAAGTGGCACGCATGGGACTTCCTTTGCTGTGCAGGGGCCGCGAGGCCCATGTGGTGCGCCTGCGGGCAGACGGCTCCCATCCATGTTTAGACAGCCGACACGTCGAGGCTGTCGCGCGATGCGTTCGCGCGAGACGTCAGGCGGTTCAGGGCTGCAGACGCAGCCGGCGGCGCGCCAGCAGGCGGGCGCGGGCGTGGTCGTAGCTCCAGTTGAACACGTAGGTGTAGGGCAGGAAGAACAGCAGCACGCCGATGTCCAGCAGCAGCGCCTGCCACAGGCTGCAATCCAGCCACCACGCCACCACCGGGATGGTCAGCAGCAGCATGCCGCCTTCGAAGCCGATGGCGTGCAGGCTGCGCACCGCCGGCGTGCGGCGCCAGCCGAAGCGGCGCTCCAGCCGCTCGAACAGCGCGTTGAACAGCATGTTCCACAGCATGGCGATGGTGGACATCATCAGCCCCAGCACGCCGATGTGGCCCATGTCGGCGCTGGCCAGCCAGCTGCCCAGCGGCACCAGCAGCGCCATGGCGCAGGCCTCGTACAGCACGGCGTGGAAGATGCGTTCGCGCAGGGTCTTGTCGTCGGTATGCATGCTGCGGCCAACCTGTGGTATCGGGATGAGTGGCAGTGTGATAGGTTTTCTGCATGGATAACAGTTGGATTCCATCGGAGTAACCGATATGTCGATTGCCAATGATGCCTTGATCGCCTTCGTGCTGGCGGCGGAGCAGGGCTCGTTTTCCGCCGCCGCGCGCAGCCTGGGCAAGCGCCAGTCCACCATCAGCGAAACCATCGCCAACCTGGAGATCGACCTGGGGGTGCAGCTGTTCGACCGCGCCGGGCGCCAGCCGCAGCTCACCGCCGCCGGCCAGCGCCTGCTGCCGTACGCGCGGCAGACGCTGGCGACGCAGGACAGCCTGCGGCAGCAGGCGCAGCTGCTGGCCGCGGGGCAGGAGCCGCGGCTCACCATCGTGCTGTCCGATACCTTCCACACCGGCGATTTCGACGTGATGCTGGCCAGCTTCGCCGAGCGCTTTCCGCAGGTGGAACTGGAGTGCCTGGTGGGCGAGCAGGATGACGTGCTGGCGCTGGTGCAGGGCGGGCGCGCGCACCTGGGCATGCTCACCGCGCAGGCGACCTACCGCGCCGACCTGGCGCACCAGGCGCTGGCGCGGCCGGCGGAAACTGCGCTGTACGTGGCCGCCGGCCACCCGCTGGCGCAGCTGGCCAGTGTGGACGAGGCCGAGCTGCGGCGCTGGCGCGAGCTGCGGCTGCGCACCTACCAGGACACGCCGCAGCCGGACAGCGGCGGCCAGTGCTGGTCGGCGCCCAGCTACCTGCTGCTGATGGAGATGGCGCTGTACGGCTTTGGCTGGGCCGAGCTGCCGCACTGGCTGGTGGCGCGCTACGGCGCCGGGCTGCAGCGGCTGGCGCTGCCGGGCTGGCCGCGGCGGCAGCGCATCGACGCGGTGTGGTCGCGGCGCCAGCCGCTGGGGCCGGCGGCGGCGTGGGTGTTGCAGGCGCTGCTTACGCCACCTGCGGCTTGACGCCGTGCGGCCAACCTTGCGGGATGGCCGCCAGCAGCTGGCGGGTGTAGGCGTGCTGCGGCTTGGCGTACAGCGTGTCGGCGTCGCCCTGTTCCACGCAGCGGCCGTGCTGCATCACCAGCACCTGGTCCGACAGGTGCTTCACCACCGCCAGGTCGTGCGAGATGAACAGATAGGACAGCCCCAGCTCGTCCTGCAGGTCCTGCAGCAGGTTGAGCACCTGCGCCTGCACCGACACGTCCAGCGCCGACACCGATTCGTCGCAGATCAGGATGTCCGGGTGCATGGTCAGGCAGCGGGCGATGGCGAGGCGCTGGCGCTGGCCGCCGGAAAACTCGTGCGGATACTTGCCCAGCGCCTGGTGGCTGAGGCCGACCCGCTCCAGCCAGTTGCCGGCCAGCTGCAGCCGTTCGGCGTGGTCGCGGCCGATGCCGTGCAGCAGCATCGGCTCGGTGAGAATCTGCGCCACGCTCATGCGCGGGTTGAGCGAGGCATACGGGTTCTGGAACACGATCTGGATGCGGCGCTTGTAGTCGCACAGCTGGCGCGGCGACATCGCCAGCAGGTCGTGGCCGGCAAACAGCACGCGGCCGGCGCTGGCCGCCTGCAGCCGCATCAGCGTCAGCCCCAGCGTGGTCTTGCCGGAACCGGATTCGCCGACGATGCCCAGCGTGCGGCCGCGCATCAGCTGGAACGACACGTCCTGTACCGCATTGCAGCAGTGCCGTTTGCCGAACCAGCCGTGGCGGCTGTGGTATTCCACGCTCAGGCCCTGCACGTCCAGGATCACCTCGTCGTCCGGCAGGTAGCCGCGCTGGCGCTGCGGCGGCTCGCTGTAGCCGGCGTCGCCGAGAAAATCCTTGATCACCGGCAGCCGCGCCGGGCGCCGCGCCAGGTGCGGCCGGCAGCACAGCAGCGCCTTGGTGTACACGTCCTGCGGCGCCTCGAAGATCTGCTGCACCGGCGCATGCTCGCGGATGCTGCCGTGGTGCATCACCACCACCTCGTCGGCGAACTGGCCGACCAGCTCCAGATCGTGGCTGATGAACAGCACTGCCATGCCGTGCTTCTGCTGCAGCCCGGCCAAGAGCTGCAGGATCTGCTGCTGGATGGTGACATCCAGCGCGGTGGTCGGCTCGTCGGCGATCAGCAGTTTCGGTTCGCAGGCGATGGCCATGGCGATCATCACCCGCTGCTGCTGGCCGCCGGACAGCTGGTGCGGGTAGCTGCGCATCTTGTGGTCCGGCGTCGGCAGGCCGACTTCCATCAGTAGTGCCACCGCGCGCTGGTGTGCCGCCTTGCGGCCAACCTTGGTGTGCAGCATCAGCGTTTCGATGATCTGTTCGCCCACGGTGTACACCGGGTTGAGCGAGGTCATCGGGTCCTGGAACACCATGGCGATGTCGGCGCCGCGCAGCTGGCGCAGCTCGCGGCGGCTGGCGGTGAGCAGGTCGCGGCCGGCGAACACGATCTGGCTGCCGGCGTCGATCTGGCAGCCATGCGCCGGCAGCAGCCGGGTGATGGCCATGGCGGTCACCGATTTGCCGGAGCCGGATTCACCCACCAGCGCCACGGTGCGCCCGGCGGGGATGTCGAAGCTGATGCCCTTGAGCGCCGGCACGCAGTGGCCGTGCTCGTCGCGGAAGCTGACGCGCAGATTGCGCACGCTGAGCAGCGGCGGGGAGGGCGGGGGACTCAGGCGCTGCTGGTCGGGGTCGCTGGCAGTTGGCGCGCCTGGCTCGGCGGTGGGCAGTTTCACGGGTCGGCTATTTCACGAATGGGTTATTTCACTTTGGGGTCCAGCGCGTCGCGCAGGCTGTCGGTGAGCAGCGAGAACGCGGTCACCAGCAGCGACATCACCACGGTGACGGTGAGCATCTGCCACCAGTAGCCCTGCAGCAGCTCGGCTGGCGCCTCGGCCAGCATGGCGCCCAGGCTGACCTGGCTGACGCCGACACCGAAGCCGAGGAAGGACAGGATCGCCTCGTACTTGATCAGCGCCACGGTGAGCATGGAAAACTGCACCAGCAGCAGGTGGCTGACGTTGGGCAGGATGTGGTGCAGCATGCGGCGGCGGTGGCTGGCGCCGATGGCGTCGGCGGCGCGCACGTACTCGCGGTTCTTGTGCTTGAGGAACTCGGCGCGCATCAGCCGGTAGCTGCCGGTCCAGCTGGTGAGTGCCATCACCAGCACCACGGTACCGATGCCGCGGCCGCTGACGGCGGCAAACGCCAGCAGCAGCAGCATGTCCGGCACCGAGGTGAACACGCTGTAGCACCACAGCAGCAGGTCATCCAGCAGGCCGCCGAAGTAGCCGGAGAGAGCGCCCAGCGCGGAGCCGATCGCCAGTGCCAGCAGCGCGCCGGACAGGCCGACCAGCAGCGAGGTGGCGGTGCCCTGCAGCACTTTCTGCAGCACGTCGCGGCCGCGCTGGTCGGCGCCCAGTGGCAGGCGGTCGGCCTTGGGCGCTTCCGCGCTGCGGTACTGTGCCGCCTGCTGCTGTGCGGCGGCCATGTCGGCGGCCAGCGGGTCCTCGCTGGCGGCGAGACCAGTGGCGGCGCTGCTGTCTGCGCCGGCGGCAGCGCTGTTGCGCTGGCTGGCGGCGTCGATATCGGTGGCATTCAGCTGCACATGCTGCGGGCCGACACCGACGAACAGTGTCGGCGGGGCAAACGGTAGCGCCACCTCGTCCTGCCAGTGGCGCGCCAGCAGGCCGCTCCAGGCGCCCAGCGCCAGCAGCAGGTAGACGGCGACGATGCACAGTGCGGCAAAACCGAGGCGATCGCGGCGCAGCCGGCGCCAGCCCAGGCGCGCCAGGCTGTTGTGGGAAGGGTTGGCCGCAGTCAGCGGCGGCAGCGAGCTAGGTGTGGACATGGCATTAGTGCAGCTGGACGCGCGGGTCGATCAGCTTGTAGACGATATCGGTCAGCAGGTTGAACAGCATGGTGGCCAGTGCGATGTAGATGGTGATGGCCTTGATCACCGGGAAATCGCTGCGGTCCACCGCCATCACCACCTCCTTGCCCATGCCGGGAATGCCGAAGAAGGTCTCCAGCAGCATGGCACCCATCATCAGGTAGGGCAGCGACATCATCAGCGAGGTCACCACCGGGATCATGGCATTGCGCAGCACATGCTTGAGCATGATCACCGGCTCGGACAGGCCCTTGGCGCGCGCGGTGCGCACGTAGTCGTGGTTCATCTCCTCGACAAAGCAGCTGCGGTAGAAGCGGATGTCCGGCGCCAGGCCGACGATGACCCCCAGCAGCAGCGGCAGCGGCAGGTAGTAGCGCAGGTTGTCCAGCACGCTGTCGCTCCAGCCCATGATCGGAAACAGCCCGGCCTTGTGCGCCAGCCAGTACTGGCCGGCGATGATGTACACCAGGCCGCTGATCGACATCGCGCAGGTGGAGATCAGCGTCACCAGCCGGTCGGTGAGGCTGCCGCGCAGGTAGGCCACCAGCGCGGCGATCACCACCGCCAGCACGGTGCCCAGCAGCAGCATGCTGCCGGTGAGCAGCAGCGACGGGCCGATGCGGCTGTGCAGGATGCTGGACACCGGCTGCTGGGTGGACCACGAGCTGCCGAAATCCAGCGTCAGCACCTGTTTGACGAAGATGAGAAACTGCTGCGGCAGCGGCAGGTCCAGCCCCAGCTGGTGGCGGATATTGGCCAGCGCCTCCGGGCTGAGGTTCTTGCCGGCCAGGATGTAGGACGGATCGCCGCCCACCCAGTTGAACAGCACGAACAGCAGCAGCATCACGCCAAACAGCGTCGGCACCATTTGCGCTACGCGGCGGAGGATGAAGGCCAGCATGATCTAGGCCCCGCTCCCGGCGCTGCGGCCGCTCATTTCTGCAGGTCCAGGTAGCGCCAGCTGGTGTTCAGCAGCGGGTGCAGCTTCAGCCCTTTCACATACGGCTGCGCCAGTGTGCTGCGCACGCGGATGTCGCCGTAGATCCACGGCTGCTGCACCACGGCGATCTTGTTCATGG
The DNA here is from genome assembly GCF_042648525.1 of Vogesella facilis. Classification (NCBI taxonomy): domain Bacteria; kingdom Pseudomonadati; phylum Pseudomonadota; class Betaproteobacteria; order Neisseriales; family Chromobacteriaceae; genus Vogesella; species Vogesella facilis. The sequence goes on along the minus strand of NZ_JBHRXN010000001.1, from coordinate 43,804 downwards.
CGTCGTACAGCTTGTTGCGCTCCGGGCCGTCCGGCAGCTTGAGCGAGGCCTCGAACAGCCGGTCGTAGTCGGCGTTCTTGAAGTCGGCGGAGTTGGAATCGCCGGCATTCTTGCTGTACAGCAGCTGCATGAAGTTCTCGCCGTCCGGGTAGTCTGCGCCCCAGGCCATGCCCCACATCTGCAGCTTGCCCTGGTGGTTGGCCTTGGACAGCTCGTTCCACTTGCCCTGGCGGAAGCTGAGGCGGATCTTCAGTTTGTCGAATGCCTGTTGCCAGTATTCGTTCCACTGTTTGTCCAGCGCGCTGGTGCCGCTGGCCAGCTCGATGGACAGCGGCTTGCCGTCCGGGCGGCTGCGGTAGCCGTCGCTGCCGATGCGGTAGCCGAAGCGGTCCAGCAGCACGTTGGCCGCCGCCGGGTCGTACTTGGGCGCGCCGCGGAACGCCGGGTTGTGGCCGGCCACTCCGGCCGGCACGATGTAGTTCATCGGCACCGCCTGGCCGCGGCGGATGCTGGCGATGGTCTCGCTGACCGGGAACGCCATGGCGATGGCGCGGCGCAGCGCGATTTTTTCCTTGCTGTCGCCGCCGACCACCGGGTCCTGCATATTGAAGAAGTGGAAGGTGATCTCCTGCATCTGCTGGCGTTGCAGCTGGATGCCCTGGCGCGCGTATTTATCCGCCAGCTTCACCTTGAGCGGGTTCTTCGGGTCGATCACCAGCGCGTCCTGCAACGCCGCCTGCGGAATGCCGCTGATGTCCAGCTGGCGGTTGAGGAAGGACAGCCACAGCGGCTGTTCTTCTTCGATGATGGCCACTTCCACGCGGCCAACCCGCGGCAGGGTCTTGCCCTGCAGCGCCTGCACCACCGCCTTGTCCACCGGGTCGTTGCCCGGTTGGCTGTTGAACAGCACCTTGCGGTAGCCCGGGTTGGCCTCCAGCACGATCTTGCTACCCGGTTTCCATTCTTTCAGCAGGTAGGGGCCGGTACCCACCGGGTGGGCGTTGGTATTGTCGCGGTTGGCCTCGATCACCTCGCGCGCCACGGCGCCAAAGGCCGGCATCGCCAGAATGGACAGGAAGTTGAAGTTGGTGTCGATGAGGGTGAGCTGCAGCGTGTACTTGTCCAGCACCTTGATGCCGTCCACCGGGGTGTCGTAGTTCAGCGCGCCCTTGCCGGCGGCCTTCACCAGCTCGTCGGTGCCGACAAAGCGGCCGTCCACCAGGAAGCTCCACGGCGAGCGCACGGTGGGGTCGAGGTGGCGCTTGATGCTGTAGGCGTAGTCGGCGGCGGTCAGCTCGCGCTTCTTGCCCTTGAAGGCGGCATCGTCGGCAAAGTAGATGCCGGGCTTGAGCTTGAAGGTGTACACCCTGCCGTCCACCGACACGGTGGGCAGCGCGCTGCTGGTGTTGGCCACCAGCTTGGCCGGCCGCGCCAGGTAGTCGTAAGTGACCAGCGGGTCGTAGATGTTCTCGTTGATGGCGCTGGAGTACAGGTCGGACACCTTGGCCGGATCGAAGCCGGTTTCCGCGGCGTTCATCGCCACGCGCAGCACCTTGTTCATGTCGGCCGCCGCTGCCGGCAGCATCGCGCATGCGGCCAACATGGCGAGCAGGACGTGTTTGTTCATGATGGCTCCTCGTCTTTTGTCTTTATTTATAGTCTGGCAATAATCGCGGCTCGGTGCGCACCGGCATGGTGCGATGGCCGGCGGCGGGCCAGCTTAATGCAAGCGGCGCGCCAGCACAGGATATCAGGCACTGGCCGATGGGGCAGGCGGGCCGAGCCGCGCCAGCATATCCTGCAGCAGCTCGATCAGCACGCGCACCTTCATCGGCAGGTAACGCCGCGCCGGATACACCACGTAGACATCGGCGCTGCGGGTGCGGTACTGCGTCAGCAGCGGCTGCAACTGGCCGCGCTGCAGCGCGTCTTCCAGCAGAAAGCGCGGCTGAAACAGGATGCCCATGCCGGCCACCGCGGCGCTGACCAGCACGTCGCCGTTATTGCTCTGCAGCGGGCCGTCCACCGCCACCGCGGTTTCCTCCTCGCCCTGCCAGAAGCGCCATGCCTGCGGCAGGCTGCCCTGCTGGTAGCGCAGGCAGCTGTGCTGCAGCAGATCCTGCGGGGTGTGCGGGGTACCGTTGGCCGCAAGGTAGGCCGGCGACGCGCACAGCAGCATGTCGATGCGCCCCAGCGGCCGGGCGATCAGCCCGCCGCCCAGCGGCTGGGTGCTGATGCGCAGCGCCAGGTCGAAGCCGTCTTCCACCAGGTCCACCTGGCGGTCGGACAGCTCCAGCTCCACCTGCAGCAGCGGGTGGCGGCAGCGCAGCTCGGCCAGCCAGTCGCCCAGGTAGCGCATGCCGAACGACAGCGGTGCCGCCAGCCGCAGCGTGCCGCGCGCCTCCATGCTCTGCTGCATCGCGGCGGCATCGGCTTCTTCCAGTTGTGCCAGCACCAGTGCGGTACGCCGCGCGTAATCCAGCCCGGCCTCGGTAAACGCCAGCCGCCGCGTGGTGCGCTGGATCAGGCGGGTGCCCAGCTCCTGTTCCAGCGCGCTGACGTATTTGCTGACCATGGCGGTGGACATCTCCAGCCGGCCGGCGGCGGCGACAAAGCTGCCGCTATCGTGAATGGTGTGGAACACCCGCAGCGCCACCAGCTTGTCCATGATTGTTTCTTTTTGGTGATTAATTCATTGCTTGAATAGCTGTTTATTCGCTTTCTGGCAAGGTGTTTAATGCACTCATCGCTGTGACACGCAGCGCCACCCACCGAAAGGAAAGCATCATGATCGATACCCGCACCGCACCTTATGCCGCCCTGTTGTTGCGCCTGGCGCTGGGCATCATGTTTCTCGCCCACGGCCTGATGAAGGTCCTGGTGTTCACCCCGGCGGGTACCGCCGGCTACTTTGAAAGCATCGGCCTGCCGGGCTGGCTGGGCTATGTCACCATCGCGGCCGAGCTGGGTGGTGGCGCGTTGATCCTGCTGGGCGTGGCCGCGCGCCAGGTGGCGCTGCTGCTGGTGCCGTTGCTGCTGGGCGCCGCCATCTTCGGCCACGGCGGCAACGGCTGGGTGTTCAGCAACCAGGGCGGCGGCTGGGAATACCCGGTGTTCCTGGCGGTAGCGGCGCTGGTGCAGGCACTGCTGGGCGATGGCGCGCTGGCGCTGAAACCGCTGGGCCGCAGTGAACGCTGAGCAACTGCAGATATTTTGAATCGCGTATTTTGAATCCCGACGCGGCTGCCGGCCGCGTCGGTTTGCCGGAGCAATACCATGACCATCGCCCCCCTGTTCATCTCGCACGGCGGCCCGGATGTGCTGATCAACGCCTCGCCGGCCCGCCACATCTGGCAGGCGCATGCGGCCAAGCTGCCGCGCCCGCGCGGCATCGTCATCATGTCCGCCCATTACCTGGCGCTGCAGCCGCTGGTGGGCAGCGCCGCCCAGTGGCGCACGGTGCATGATTTCGGCGGCTTTCCGCGCGAACTGTACCGCCTGAGCTACCCGGCGCACGGCGACGCGGCGCTGGCGCAGCAGGTAAGCACTGCGCTGACCGCCGCCGGCATCGGCCACCAGCAGGACCCGGCCGACGGCATGGACCACGGCGCCTGGGTGCCGCTGCTGATGATGTACCCGGAGGCGGATATCCCGGTGGTGACGCTGTCCACGCTGCCGCGGCAGGACGCCGCGACGCACTACCGGCTGGGGCAGGCACTGGCGGCACTGGCCGCGCAGGACATCCTGATCATCGGCTCCGGCAGCATCACCCATAACCTGTATGCGCTGGGTGCGCCGGACACCCCGCCGCAGCCGTGGGCGCAAGCCTTTGCCGACTGGGTGGCGCTGCGCGTGCAGCAGGGCGATGTGCCGGCGCTGCTGGACTGGCAGGCGCAGGCGCCGTTCGCGCGCCAGAACCACCCCACCGACGAACACCTGCTGCCCTTGTTCTTTGCGCTGGGCGCCGCCGACGGCAAGGTTGGCCGCAGCCTGCACCGCGGCATCGAATACGCGTCGGTGACCATGGATGCCTGGGTGTTTGATGGCGCTGGAAAGTAAATAAGGTTTTGTTTTGCCGGAAAAAAGCTCCCGAGGTTGGGAGCTTTTTGCATTTTTCATCGTCACAGGCTGGTAGGGCGAGCTGCGCTCGTCGACCCGCCGGGGAGACGGGGGGCGGGCGCGTTGCCAAGCAGCCGTCATTGGCAAAAATCTTGATAAAAAGTTTCAACTAATAGGTTGAAGAAAACTGTATGCCGGGTTCAAATTTTTGCGCTTTTGCCGTCTTGCTGCCTACCTATAGTTAGTCCATCAGAACAAGTAGCCAGCAAAGCCGCGGCATCAGCATTCGAGTGCCCGCAGGCTTTTTCCTGCGCGTAGCTCGCAGTATGACGGGGCGAGGGGTAGTGACCTGAACAAGTGCAGCCAAGTCTTGAAAGGAACACATCATGAAAAAGCTGATACTGCTTGCTTCTCTCTTAACCGTGTTTTCGGGGGCTGCCGTGGCAGAAGGCGTTCCCGCTACGGATGAAGGCAAGGATGTGCAGACCATGCTGGCGAAGCGTGAAACCGGCGATGCCTTCTATATCGCCAAACGCGAGACCGGCGACGCGTTTTATATTGCCAAGCGTGAAACGGGCGATGCTTTCTACATTGCCAAACGTGAGACTGGTGACAGCTGGTATATCGCCAAGCGTGAAAGTGGCGATGCTTTTTACATCGCCAAACGTGAAAGCGGCGATGCTTTTTACATCGCCAAGCGTGAAAGCGGTGATGCTTTCTACATCTCCAGGCGCGAAACCGGCGATGCTTTCTACATTGCCAAACGTGAAACTGGCGATTCCTGGTACATCAGCTGAAGCGTAAGCGACGCGCGCCAGCGCCGAGTCGATCAACTGCTGACAAAGCCCGCAACTGCGGGCTTTGTCATGTCTGTCGCCGGTGCGCGCCAGTGCGGCTGGCTGGTACAGCACCCGGCATCGTTAATGGTAACGACAGGGGAACCTGGCGGCCTGTAGCCGGTCTCTTAGCCTCCCGTTGCCGATGCCGGCCGGCATGGTTCAAAAAATCAAAACGACTGGTTCGAATCTTTGAGCTTTCTCCTAGTATAGATAGTCACTATAGTTACCACATTACAAGACGAAACAAGCAAAGCAAGGCCATCCGCAATTCAGGTCGATGTTTTGCCCGAGCATGAACAAGGCGGAAAAACTGAACAAACTACGGCCCAGAAAAGAGGGGCCGCATATCGAAAGGATTACATCATGAAAAAACTGCTACTGATCGCTTCCATTTTTGCTGCCTTTGCCGGTGCTGCCCACGCTGAAACCGTTGCCCAACGCGAAACCGGCGACACCCGTTACATCGCCCAGCGCGAAACCGGCGACGCCCGCTACATCGCCCAGCGTGAAACCGGCGACGCCCGCTACATTGCCCAACGCGAAACCGGCGACGCCCGCTACATCGCCCAACGCGAAACCGGTGATGCCCGCTACATCGCCCAACGCGAAACTGGCGACGCCCGTTACATCGCCCAGCGTGAAACTGGCGACACCCGCTACATCGCCCAGCGCGAAACCGGCGACGCCCGCTACATCGCCCAGCGTGAAACTGGCGACACCCGTTACATCGCCCAGCGCGAAACCGGCGACGCCCGCTACATCGCTCAACGCGAAACCGGCGACACCCGTTACATCGCCCAGCGCGAAACCGGCGACGCCCGCTACATCGCTCAACGCGAAACCGGTGATGCCCGCTACATCGCCCAACGCGAAACCGGTGATGCCCGCTACATCGCCCAACGCGAAACTGGCGACGCCCGTTACATCGCCCAGCGTGAAACTGGCGACACCCGCTACATCGCCTGATTTCGATCCGGTCAGCAACACAAAGCCCGCAATTGCGGGCTTTTTTGCTTTGGCTCGCCGTGCTATGCCGCGGGTTTACACCGCCTGCTGCAGCCAGTTCACCAGCGGCTGCACCCGCCGCAGGTGGCGCTCATGCGGTGGCAGTACCAGGAAGTAGCCCTTGCCGGAGGGCACGGTGCGTTGGCAGGGCGTAACTAGGCTGCCGTCGCGCAGCGCGTCCTGTACGATGAACGGGTCCACCAGTGCGATGCCCAGACCGTGGCGCGCGGCTTCGATGCCCATCACATCGGCGTCGAACAGCAGTTCCTTCTGCCCTTTCGGCCACGGCGTACCCAGCCACAGCTGCCAGTCGTGGCGATCGCGGCTGGTGTGGATCAGGGTGTAGTCGGCCAGTTGTTCGATGCTCAGTTGGCTGTTGCCCTTCAGCAGGGCGGGGGCGGCTACCGGGGTTAGCACCTCGCGGTGCAGCAGCTCGATGTTGACGCCGGGCCAGTCGCCTTCGCCGTACTGGATGGCCAGGTCGAACAGGCCCCAGTCGAAGGCCGGCTTTTCCTCCCACACCGTGCTGACGTTGATGTCCAGGTCGGGAAACTGCGCCTTGAAGTCCTGCAGCTGCGGCACCAGCCAGCGTACGGCGATGGACGGCGGCGACTTGATGCGGATGCTGTGCTGGCGCTGGCTGAGCTGTTCGCAGGTATCGCCGATCTGCTGCAGCGCATCGCGCAGGCAGTGCTGCAGGGTGGCGCCTTCCGGCGTCAGCGCGATGCCGCGCTGGCTGCGGATCAACAGCGGAAAGCCGAAGTGTTCTTCCAGGTTGCGCACCTGGTGGCTGACCGCGCTTTGCGTCAGGTACAGCGTTTCGGCGGCCTTGGTGAAGCTTTGCAGGCGGGCGACCGCTTCAAAGATACGCAAGGCATTGAGCGGGGGCAGTTTGGTCATCGGGCAGGGCGGACAGAGTGTTGTCCGCCACAATCTGCCGTATCGGCAGCCGGCTCGTCAATGCGCACTGCAGCTCTTCGCTGATGGTGCCGCAGCGCCAGGCGATCTCGTCGCAGGACAGCACGGGGTCGCCCCACAGCGTCACCTCGTCGCCGATGCCCACCTGCGGCTGCTCGGTGAGGTCGATGGCCAGCACGTTCATCGCCACGCGGCCAACCAGCGGCACGCGCTGGCCGTTTACCAGCACCGGGGTGCCGCTGGGGGCGGCGCGCGGGTAGCCGTCGCCGTAGCCGGCGCCGACGATGCCGATGCGCATCGGCTTTTCGGCGGTAAAGGCGGCGCCGTAGCCGATGCTGTCGCCGGCCTGCAGCTCGCTGGTGTGCACGATGCGGGCGGCAAAGCGCATTACCGGTTGCAGCCCGTCCAGCCACAGCTTGCGATCCGGATAGAACGGATTGTTGTTGTACAACAGGCCGCCCAGCCGCACCGCGGCGCCGTGGGTCAGCGGCGCGCGCAGGGTGGCGGCGCTGTTGGCGGCGGTGAACGGCAGGCCGGTGGCATCCACCACCTGCATGAAGCGCTGCCACGGCGCGTCCAGCTTGATCGCCAGATCATCGGCGCAGGCGAAGTGCGTCATCAGCCCTTGCACCTGGCAGCCCAGCACGCGCAGCTCGTTTACCACCTCGATGGCGCGTTCCGGCACGAAACCGAAGCGGTTCATGCCGGTGTTCACCTTCACCCACACCCGCAAAGGTTGGCCGCAGGCCCGCAGCCACTGCAGCTGGTGCTCGGAGCGCACCACCACGTCCAGCTGCCAGCTGGCGGCCTCTTCCAGCTCGCGCGCCTCGATGGCGCCTTCCAGCAGCAGGATAGGCGCGCGTACCCCGGCGTGGCGCAGCGCCAGCGCGTCTTCCAGGTTGATCAGCGCAAAGCCGTCGGCATCCGGCAGCGCCTGCGCCACGCGCAGCAGGCCGTGGCCGTAGCCATTGGACTTCACCACCGCCCACACCTTGGTGTGCGGCAGCTGGCGCTTGGCCACGGCGTAGTTGTGGCGCAGGGCGTGCAGATTGATTTCGGCGTAGGCGGTGCGGGTCATGGTGGGGCTTTCATGGTCACCTCGAAAAACGCCAGCTTTCGTCGCGATACTGCGTTACTCATAAAAAATTCCTCCTTACATATCAGCCATATGCTGCGTCGGAATTTTTTATTCGCGCCTTGTCTCGCCGTGTCTTAGCTCGATTGGAAATCCGGGTTTTTCGAGGCGCCCTTATGCCGGGGCAGGGCGCCCCGGCGGCGGGTCGGCAGGGAACAGGCGCTTACTTGAACGGGTAGATGTCGTAGCTGAAGTACTTGTTCTGGATCTGCTTGTAGGTGCCGTTATCGATCACTTTCTTCAGTGCGGCGTTCACCTTGGCCAGCAGTTCCTTGTTGCCTTTCTGTACCGCGATGCCGGAACCCATGTAGTACTTGGGATCGTTGTACACCGGGCCGACGAAGGAATAGCCCTTGCCCATCGGCTTCTTCAGGAAGTCCTCGTCACCGACGTTGGCGTCCAGGTACACCGCGTCCAGCCGCTTGTTGTTGAGGTCGAGGAAGCTGTCGGTCACCTTGCCGTACAGCTTCAGCTTCACGCCCTTCGGCACCCACTTGGCGGTGGCTTCCTCGCGCTGGATGGAGGTGCGCAGCACGCCGATGGTCTTGCCCTTGAACCAGGCGTCGTCGATCTTGGTGCCTTCCTTGGCAATCAGGCGGCCCGGGATGTTGAAGTACATATCGCTGAAGTCCACCGCCTTGGCGCGTTCCGGGGTGATGTTCATCGAGGCGATGGCCAGCTCGAATTTCTTGGCCTGCACCGCCGGGATGATGCCGTCGAAGTCCATGGTTTTCAGTTCGCACTGCAGCTTGGCTTCGGCACAGATGGCGCGGGCGATGTCCGGGTCGAAACCGACGATGCTGCCGTCCGGATTCACCTTGGAGAACGGCGGGTAGCTGACGTCGGTAACGATGCGCACGGTCTGGGCGTTGGCCAACAGCGGCAGGGCGCACAACAGGGACAGCGCGAGGGCATGCTTGCAATTCATGACGTTCTCCAGTTTCTCGTTTGGTATTGCGGTCTCGGGGGGCCGTTGAAGCTAGGCTAATCGCGGCACCGCAGCGTCACAAATGATTAATCGCCATCGGGGCATGAGAGATTTTCATGCTGCGGATGCAAAAACCGCATCCGGAAAAGCAAAAACCCCGTGCCGGGGCACGGGGTTTCGCGGGCATGCGGCCAACGTTGGCCGCAACGCATCAGTTCTTGAACGGGTAGATGTCGTTCTTGAAGTATTTGCCCTGGATCTTCTTGTAGGTGCCGTCGGCCAGGATCTTCTTCAGTGCCGCGTTGATCTTGGTCAGCAGCTCCTTGTTGCCCTTCTGCACGGCGATGCCGCAACCCTGGTAGTACTTCGGATCGTTGAACACCGGGCCGACAAAGGCGTAGCCCTTGCCTTTCGGGGTCTTCAGGAAGTCTTCCTCACCCACGGTGGACTCCAGGAACACCGCATCCAGACGCTTGCTGGACAGGTCGAGGAAGGCATCGGTGATCTTGGCGTAGATCTTGATGCTGGCGCCTTTCGGCTTCATCTTGTCGCTGCCTTCCTGCTGCTGCACGGCGCTGCGCAGCACACCGATGTTCTTGCCCTTGTACCAGGCGTCGTCGATCTTGGTGCCTTCCGGTGCCAGCAGGCGGCCCGGCACGTTGAAGTACATATCGCTGAAATCCACCACCTTGGCGCGTTCCGGGGTGATGCTCATCGAGGCGATGGCGATCTCGAACTTCTTGGCCTGCAGCGCCGGGATGATGCCGTCGAAATCCATGGCCTTCAGCTCGCACTGCAGCTTGGCCTCGGCGCACACGGCGCGGGCGATGTCCGGGTCGAAACCGGTGATGCTGCCGTCGGCAGCCTGCTTGGAGAACGGCGGATAGCTGATGTCGGTGACGATGCGTACTACCTGGGCCTGGGCCAGTACCGGCAGGGCACACAGGGCGCCAACGGCGAGTGCGGTCTTGAAGTTCATGAAGTCTCCTCTTTGGTATGAAGGCGTCTTTGCGCCGGTTGCCTGGCTGTTCTACCGCATCCTTAGAGCGGATGCTAATGACGGGGGCGAATATATATACATTTGTCGCTTATCGATAAGAGCGACAGTAAAAAGCCCGCGCACAGTGGCGCGGGCGGCGTCGGCGGGCCAGGGTTGGCCGCGGTGCTTTAGCGGGTGATCGGCTTGTAGCGGATGCGCTTGGGCTTGGCACCTTCCTCGCCCAGGCGTTTCTTCTTGTCGGCCTCGTACTCCTGGTAGTTGCCGTCGAAGAAGGTCCACTGCGATTCGCCTTCCGCCGCCAGGATGTGGGTGGCGATACGGTCGAGGAACCAGCGGTCGTGGGAGATCACGAACACAGTGCCGGCGAATTCCAGCAGCGCGTCTTCCAGCGCGCGCAGGGTTTCCACGTCCAGGTCGTTGGACGGTTCATCCAGCAGCAGCACGTTGCCGCCCTTGAGCAGGGTCTTGGCCAGGTGCAGGCGGCCGCGTTCGCCACCGGACAGCATGCCGACCTTCTTCTGCTGGTCGCCGCCCTTGAAGTTGAAGCGGCCGAGGTAGGCGCGGCTGGACATCTCGAACTTGCCCACGGTGAGGATGTCGGCGCCGGCGGACACGTCCTCGAACACGGTCTTGTCGCCTTCCAGGCCTTCGCGGCTCTGCTCGACAAAGGCCATCTGCACGGTCTGGCCGATCTTCACGCTGCCGGCATCCGGCTGTTCCTTGCCGGCGATCATCTTGAACAGCGTCGATTTACCGGCGCCGTTGGGGCCGATGATGCCGACGATGGCGCCCGGCGGGGCCTTGAACGACAGGTTGTCGATCAGCAGGCGGTCGCCGAAGCCCTTGGACACGCCGTCGAACTCGATCACTTCATTACCCAGGCGCTCGGCCACCGGGATGAAGATTTCCTGGGTTTCGTTGCGCTTCTGGTGCTCGAAGCTGGACAGCTCCTCGAAGCGGGCGATACGCGCCTTGGACTTGGCCTGGCGGCCTTTCGGGTTCTGGCGCACCCATTCCAGTTCCTGCTTCATCGCCTTCATGCGCGCGGCTTCGGACTTGGATTCCTGCTCCAGGCGCGCCTCTTTCTGCTCCAGCCAGCTGGAGTAGTTGCCCTTCCACGGAATGCCCTCGCCGCGGTCCAGTTCCAGAATCCATTCGGCGGCGTTGTCGAGGAAGTAGCGATCGTGGGTTACCGCCACCACGGTGCCGGGGAAGCGCACCAGGAACTGCTCCAGCCACTCCACCGATTCGGCGTCCAGGTGGTTGGTCGGTTCGTCCAAGAGCAGCATGTCCGGCTTGGACAGCAGCAGCTTGCACAGCGCCACGCGGCGCTTTTCACCGCCGGACAGCGGGCCGATCTTGGCGTCCCACGGCGGCAGGCGCAGCGCGTCGGCGGCCAGTTCCAGCTGCAGCTCGATATTGTCGCCGGCACCAGCGGAGATGATGGCTTCCAGCTTGGCCTGTTCCTCGGCCAGCGCGTCGAAGTCGGCATCCGGCTCGGCGTAGGCGGCGTACACCTCTTCCAGCCGTTTCTGCGCGCCCATTACCGCGCCCATGCCGCTTTCCACTTCCTCGCGCACGGTTTTTTCCGGGTCCAGCTGCGGTTCCTGCGCCAGGTAGCCGATGTTCAGGTTCGGCTGCCACTGCACTTCGCCGTCGTATTCCTTTTCCACGCCGGCCATGATCTTCAGCACGGTGGACTTACCGGCGCCGTTCAGACCCAGGAGGCCGATCTTGGCGCCGGGGAAGAAGGACAGCGAGATGTCCTTGATGATCTGGCGCTTGGGGGGGACGATCTTGCTCACGCGGAGCATGGACATCACATATTGAGCCATGGTGTTTGGTGTACCCGTAAACGGTTGGCAATAAAAAACTCAGCCGCCGATTTTAACAGCGGCGGGTGCGCTGCGGCCAACGTTGGCCGCAGGCTTACTGGCGTGCGGTGCGCACATTGGCCGGCGGCTCGGCAGCCGGGTCGTTGCTGCGCCAGGGGTTGATGTCCAGGCCGCCGCGGCGGGTGTAGCGCGCATACACGGTGAGCTTGCTGGGCGCGCAGGCGCGCAGCACGTCCACGAAGATGCGCTCCACGCACTGCTCGTGGAATTCGTTGTGCTGGCGGAAGCCGATCAGGTAGCGCAGCAGCGTCTCGCGCTCGATCTGCGGCCCGGTGTAGCTGATGGCGACGCTGCCCCAGTCCGGCTGGCCGGTGACCAGGCAGTTGGATTTCAACAGCTGCGAGCTCAGCGTCTCGCTCACCACGTTGGCCGCATCGGCCTTGAGCGCGTCCGGGCACGGCGCGTAGTTGTCCACCTCGATGTCCAGCTCGTCGATGCACTCGCCAGCCAGCTCCACGATCTGCTCGCGGCCGAATTCGGCCGGGGACAGCAGGCTCACCGCCACCTTGCCGCCGGCGGCGTTGGACAGGTCCAGCTCCAGCTGCGCCGCCACCTGCTGCCAGCTGGCGATGCGGGTCTGGTTATAGCTGTTCAGGTACAGCTTGAACGACTTGGATTCGATCAGCCGCGGGCTGTCGGCCGGGATACGGAAGGTGGCGATGGCCACCTGCGGCTTGCCCTTGGCATTGAGCCAGGACAGCTCGTAGCCGGTCCACAGGTCCATGCCGGCGAACGGTAGCGCGCTGTCGGCGACGCCGATCTCGTCGCGTTTCTGCTGGCGGGCGATGGGGAACAGCAGGCTGGCGTCGTAGTGGTCCTGGTAGTCCACCTTCTTGCCCAGCGGGGAAAATTCCGGGGTGTAGCTCGGGGTCATGGTGCGTCCTCGTGTTGCGGCCAACATGGCAGTTGGCCGCCAGTCTTGCTGCCGCCTCGCGGCCAGGCGGGGGCGGCGTTATCGTTATAGTGCGCGGCGCATGAACTGGCGCGGGCGCATGCCCAGCGCGAACAGGCTGCCGAAGTAGGCGACGGCGCCGGCCAGCACCAGCAGCAGCAGCCACAGCGCGCGCTGCCAGCTGTGGCCATGCCAGTCGATGCTGACGCTGTGCTGGATGGCCAGCAGCACGGCGGCCATTACCGCACAGGCCAGCAGCAGCTTGGCGATGAAGCCGCGCCAGCCGGCGTCCGGCCGGTAGATGCCGTGCTTCTGCAGCTGGTAGTACAGCAGGCCGGCATTCAGGCAGGAGGCGAGGCCGATGGACAGCGCCAGGCCGGCATGCGCCAGCGGGCCGATGAACACCAGGTTCATCAGCTGGGTGGCGATCAGGGTGGTGATGCCGATCTTCACCGGGGTCTTGATGTTCTGCCGCGCGTAGAAGCCGGGCGCCAGCACCTTGACCACGATCAGGCCAGTGAGGCCGACCGCGTAGGCGATCAGCGCCTGCTGCGTCATCAGCGCATCGTGGGCGCTGAACTTGCCGTACATGAACAGGGTGGCGATCAGCGGCTGCGACAGCACCGCCAGTCCCACCGACGACGGCACCGCCAGCAGCAGCGACAGGCGGATGCCCCAGTCCAGCAGGTGGCTGAACTCGGTGCGCGCCTCGTCGCCGCGCGCGGCGTAGCGGGACAGCGACGGCAGCAGGATGGTGCCCAGCGCCACGCCCAGCACGCCGGTGGGGAACTCCATCAGCCGGTCGGCGTAGTACATCCACGACACGCTGCCGGAGGCGAGCAGGGAGGCGAAGATGGTGTTGATCACCAGCGACACCTGGGCGATGGACACCCCCAGGATCGCCGGCCCCATCTGTTTGATCACCCGCCATACCGCGGCATCGCGCAGCGCCAGCCGCGGCATCGGCAGCATGTCCAGTTGCTTCAGGTAGGGCAGCTGGTAGGCCAGCTGCGCCACGCCGCCGAGGAATACCGCCCAGCCCAGCACCAGCACCGGCGGCTGGAAATACTTGGTCAGCAGCAGCGCGCACAGGATGAAGGACACGTTCAGCAGCGTCGGCGTGAACGCCGGCACCGAGAAGCGGTTCCAGGTATTCAGCACGCTGCTGGCCAGCGACGACAGCGAGATGAACAGGATATAAGGAAAGGTGATGCGCAGCAGTTCGCTGGTCAGCGCCATCTTGCCGGCATCGTTGGCAAAGCCGGGCGCCGAGATCCAGATGATCCACGGTGCGGCCAACATGCCCAGCGCGGTGACCGCCGCCAGCACGACCGTGAGGGTGCCGGTGACATGCGACAGGAACAGGCGGGTGGCCGCTTCGCCACGCTGCTCCTTGTATTCCGCCAGCACCGGCACGAAGGCCTGCGAGAAGGCGCCCTCGGCAAAAATGCGGCGCAGCAGGTTGGGCAGTTTGAAGGCGACAAAGAAGGCATCGGTGGCCAGACCGGCGCCAAATACGCGCGCGATAATGGCGTCGCGCACGAAGCCCAGCACGCGCGATACCAGGGTCATGCTGCTGACTTTGGCCAGGGCTTTTAGCAAGTTCATGTTTTGATTGGGAGTGAGCGGGTTGAAACAGCAAAACGCCCGCCAGTTTACGCGGGCGGGTTTGTTGTTGCAAAACCTCATGTTAGGGCTTAGAATCGCCGGTTTCAGATTCCGCTCATCAGGAGAAACACATGGCTAACAGCGCACAAGCTCGCAAGCGTGCACGCCAGGCTCTCAAGCAGCGCGCGCACAACGCCAGCCTGCGTACTGCATTCCGCACTGCAGTTAAAAAAGTAATCAAGGCTGTTGAAGCTGGCGACAAGGCTGCCGCTCAGGTAGTTTTCCAGACTTCCACCAAAGTCATCGATCGTATCGCTGACAAGGGCGTGTTCCACAAGAACAAGGCCGCTCGCCATAAGAGCCGCCTGTCCGCCCAGATCAAGGCAATGGCTGCCTGATCTGCCAGAACGGCAAAAGAATACGCAAAGGCTCCGCAATCGCGGGGCCTTTTGTGTTTCTGGGCACTTTGTACGCCCAACCCGGTCTGTCATCTTTTTTTGTGATGTTGCCATGCCGCTTCGTTTGCTTTGCCTGTTGCTGGCGCCGCTCTTGGCGCGCGCCGCGACGCCGCCCGGCGCCTGTGCCGCGCTGAGCGACGCCCCCGCCCGGCTGGCCTGTTACGACGCCTGGGCGGCGGCCAACCTGCCGGCGGCCGACCTGTCGCTGACCACGCAGGCTACTGATGCCGCAGTACCGGCAGAAACCACAGCACAGCAGCCCAGCCGGCCGCCAGCGGTGCCCGCTGCCAGCGCAACGGCACTGACGACGGTGGGCGCCGACGCCGCAGTGCCGGCACTGAACGTGCCGCAAACCGTCGCCCCGCTGGTGACCTCGGCGATCAGCAGCCCGCTGGCACGGCAGTGGGATCTGGATGGCGACAGCCAGATCGGCACCTTCGTGCTGCGCGCGCACCAGCCCACCTACATCCTGCCGCTGTGGTACCAGTTCTCGCCCAATGCGCGGCCGGGCACGCCGACGCAGGAGCCGGTGGCGCTGTTCGGGCAGAAGCTGAGCAATGTCGAGGTGAAGTACCAGATCTCGTTCAAGAGCAAGCTGTGGCAGAACGTGCTGGGCACGCCGGCCGACCTGTGGTTCGGCTACACCCAGCAGTCGCACTGGCAGATGTACAACAAGCGGCAGTCATCGCCGTTCCGCGATACCGATTACGAGCCGGAGCTGATGCTGACCACGCCGTTGCCATCGCAGTGGCACTGGGGCGATTGGCGCCTGCGCATGGCCGGGGTGGGGCTGTTGCACCAGTCCAATGGCCAGACCGACCCGCTGTCGCGTAGCTGGAACCGGGTGTATGCGATGCTGGGCGCGGAGTACGGCAATCTGTCGCTGCTGGGGCGCTGGTGGTACCGGCTGCCGGAGGCGGAACAGCAGGACGACAACCCGGACATGAGCCGCTTCATGGGCTACGGCGATGTGCAGGCCATCTACCACCTGGGCGCGCACACCATCGGCGGCAAGCTGCGCTACAACGCGCTGCGCGGCAAGGGGGCACTGCAGCTGGACTGGACCTTCCCGGTGAACGGACGGCTGCGCGGCTATGTGCAGGGGTTTTCCGGCTACGGCGAGAACCTGCTGGATTACAACCACCACTCGCGCGGCATCGGCGTCGGGCTGATGCTGACCGACTGGCTGGCGAACTAGGCGCTAACAAAAAAGGCGACCCGTGATGGTCGCCTTTTTGCTGTTAGCGGTGGCTTACAGTTCCACGTCGCCGGCCAGCAGTGCAGCCGCCTGGCGTGCCATCTCGCCTTCCTCGTCGGTGGCCAGCACGTAGGCGTGGCGCGGGCTGCCGGCGGCGGTGAGACGGGTAGCGTGCGCCAGGTTGGCCGCAAGATCCGCCTCGAAGCCCAGCCACGCCAGCTGCTTGAGAATGCGGTTGCGCACTTCCGGCGAGCGTTCGCCGATGCCGGCGGTGAACACCACGGCATCCAGCCCGCGCATGGCGGTGGCCAGCGACGCCACTTCGCGCGCGGCGCGGTAGCAGAACAGCTCCACCGCCTCGCGCGCGGCGTCCTCCTTGCTGGCCAGCAGCTCGCGCATGTCGGCGGACAGGCCGCCGGACACGCCGAGCAGGCCGCTCTTCTTGTACAGCTCCTGCCGTACCGCGGCCACGTCCATGCCGGCGTGCTCGATCCAGTACAGCACCACTTCCGGATCCAGATTGCCGGGCCGGCTGCCCATCAGCAGGCCGTCCACGGCGGAAAAGCCCATGCTGGAGGCCACGCTCTGCCCGGCGTGCAGCGCGCAGGCGCTGGCGCCGCTGCCCAGGTGCAGCACCACCACGCGGGCGTCGGCCAGCCCCAGCTCCGGCAGGTGGCGGGCAATCGACGCATACGACAGGCCGTGGAAACCGTAACGGCGGATGCCGGCATCGTGCCAGTGGCGGGCGATGCCGAAGCGGGTGGCGATGGTTGGCTGCTGCGCGTGGAAGGCGGTGTCGAAGCAGGCGATCTGCGTCAGCTGCGCATCCAGCCGCGCAAAGGCCGACATCACCGCCAGGCTGACCGGCTGGTGCAGCGGCGCCAGCGGAATCAGCGCCGCCAGGTCGTCCAGCACCTCGGCGGTGAGCACCACCGGCGCCTGGTAGTCGGCGCCGCCATGCACCACGCGGTGCGCCACCGCCAGCGGCTGCAGCGCGTGGTCGGCCAGCAGGTTGAGCATGGCGCCCACCGCCTCGTCGCGGCTGCCGCCGGCCAGCGTCAGCTGCTCGCGGCGGCCGGCGGCGTCCAGCGTCAGCACGCCGCCTTCCATGCCGAAGCGATCCACCAGGCCGCGCGCCAGCAGGGTGCGGCCGTCCGGGCTGTAGGCGCGGAACTTCAGGGTGGCGGAACCGGCGTTGACGGCGATCAGGGCCTTGCTCATGGGTCAGGCTTTCTTGTGGTGGGCGGCCAGCACGTTGGCCACCGCGGCGGAGGCGAGACGGCCGGCGGCGTCATCGGCGCGGCTGGTGAGGACGATGGGCACGCGGGCGCCCATCACGATACCGGCGCTGGCGGCAGCGGCCAGATAGGTCAGCTGCTTGGCCAGCATATTGCCGGACTCCAGGTCCGGCACCAGCAGGATATCCGGTTCGCCGGCCACCGGGGAAATAATGCCCTTGGTGTCGGCGGCCTCGTGCGAGATGGCATTGTCGAACGCCAGTGGGCCGTCCAGCACGCCGCCCTTGATCTGGCCGCGGTCAGCCATCTTGCACAGCGCCGCCGCGTCCAGCGTGGAGCGGATCTTGGGGCTGATGGTTTCCACCGCCGACAGGATCGCCACCTTGGGCAGGGCAATGCCCAGCGCCTGGCACAGCTCGATGGCGTTCTGGCAGATGTCGCGCTTGGCTTCCAGGTCCGGCTCGATATTGATGGCGGCATCGGTGATGAACAGGTAGCGCGGGTAGCTTTCCACCTTCATCACGAACACGTGGCTGACGCGGCGGTCGGTGCGGATGCCCTTGCTGCGGTCCAGCACCGCGGCCATGAATTCGTCGGTGTGCAGGCTGCCCTTCATCAGCATGTCGGCAAAGCCTTCGCGCACCAGCGCCACCGCGCGCTCGGCGGCGGCGTGGCTGTGCTCGACGTCGATCACTTCGAAGCGGCCGAGGTCGATGTCCAGCGTTGCGGCCAACTTCTGCAGCTTGCTGCGTGGCGCCACCAGGATTGGGGTGGCGATGCCTTGTTCGGCGGCCTCCACCGCGCCCAGCAGGGCTTCGGTGCTGCACGGGTGGGCCACCGCCATCGGGCGCGGGCCGTTGGCCTGCGCCTGTTCGATGATGTCGGCAAAAGCGTGTTCGTCACGGGTCATGTTGTTGTTCCTGTGAGAGGGTAGGCGACGTGGCCCGGAGCCGGACCATGCCGCAGGGCCGGCATGCCGCGGTGCACAGTGGCGTTGTGAGCTGCGCTCCGCGGCATGTTGGCCGCAGGTCAGGCCATGATGTTGAAGCCGCCGTCGACGTAGGTGACTTCGCCGGTCAGCGCGCGGGCGGCGTCGGACACCAGGAAGGCGCAGACATTGCCGACGTCTTCGATATCCACCAGCCGGTTCTGCGGCGCGCGCTCGATGGCGCTGTCGATCAGCTGGTCGAAGTGGGCGATGCCGCTGGCGGCGCGGGTCTTCAGCGGGCCGGGCGACACGGTGTGCACGCGGATGCCCTTGGGGCCCAGCTCGTGCGCCATGTAGCGCACGCTGGATTCCAGCGCCGCCTTCACCGGACCCATGATGTTGTAGTTTTCCACCACCTTGTCGGCGCCGTAGTAGCTCATGGTGATCAGCGTGCCGCCGCGCTTCATCAGCGGTTCGGCCAGCCGCGCCATCTCGATGAAGGAGTAGCACGACACGTGCATCGCCTGCTGGAAGCCGGCCAGCGAGCAGTCGGTGACGCGGCCGTGCAGGTCGTCCATCGGGCAGAAGGCAATCGAGTGGATGACGAAGTCCAGCTCGCCCCAGGTCTCGGCGATGGCGGCAAACACCTGTTGCAGCTCGTCGCGGTTTTCCACGTTCAAGGGCAGCAGCAGCGGTGCGGCCAACGTTTCGGCCAGCGGCCGCACGTATTTCTCCGCTTTTTCGTTCAGGTAGGTGATGGCGACTTCGGCACCCAGGTCATGCAGCACCTTGGCGCAGCCGTAGGCGATGCTGTTCTGGTTGGCAATGCCGACGATCAGGCCGCGCTTGCCGGCCAGCGGGAGGTGGGCTTGGGTCATGGTTTACTCCTGAAGGGCTGGCGTGCCAGCCGGGCTGGGGGTTGGGGAAGGGGCGATGCTGCAGCCGTCCTGTTGCAGTGCCATGAAACCGTTTTTGTATTGGCGTATCAGTCGGATATAATCGCCGGTTTGGCAGCCGAGGCTTGTCGTGACGACAGCCTGGCCCCATTATTCTGAACTGTTTGTTGCGGTGCGATTTGATGCACTGCAATATAGTTTGATAATTCCCGTGCTTGTAGTTGGAGTGGTAAAACATGCCGATTTACGAATACCGTTGTGATGCGTGTGGTGCACAAAAGGAACATCTGCAGAAGATGAGCGATGAGCCGATTGCGCAGTGTCCGTCCTGCGGCAGTAGCGATTATGCCAAACAGTTGTCCGCTGCGGGCTTTCAGCTCAAGGGCAACGGCTGGTATGTGACCGACTTCAAAAACAGTGGCAGCGGCCCCGCCTGCGGTAGCGGCGGTTGTGGTAGCAGCGGTTGTGCCTGAAGCCAATATGAAGCACATCAAGATGACCCTGCGCGGCTATCTGGTAACCGGGATCCTGATCTGGTTGCCGATCGCCATCACGCTGTGGGTGCTGAACCTGATCATCGGTACGCTGGATCAGACCATCAACCTGCTGCCGCGCGTCTGGCGTCCGGAAAGCCTGTTCGGCTTCGGCATTCCCGGCCTCGGCGTGGTGCTGGCGTTCGCCGTACTGGTGGGTACCGGCTTCATGGCGGCCAACGTGCTGGGGCAGCGGCTGCTGGATCTGTGGCAGCTGATCCTCACCCGCACGCCGGTGGTCAGCACCATCTACAACAGCGTGAAGCAGGTCAGCGATACCCTGCTGTCCGATTCCGGTCAGGCGTTCCGCAAGGCGCTGCTGGTGCGTTTCCCGCATCAGGGCGCGTGGACGGTGGCGTTCCAGACCGGCGCCCCCAGCGGCCAGCTGAAGGCAGAACTGGGCGCGGAGGAGCATGTCAGCGTGTACGTGCCCACCACGCCGAACCCCACTTCCGGCTACTTCATCATCGTTCCCAAGAGCGAAACCCGCGAACTGGAAATGAGCGTGGATGAAGCGCTGAAATACGTGATTTCGATGGGGGTGGTGGCGCCGCCGGTGCCAGAGACCGCCCGCCTGAGCGCAAGCGACGAGCGAAATTGACCGGGTTGGCCGCAGATGCGGCCAACCCTGCTTCGTCAGCCTTCATCGTTATCCGACTACCCAATTCAACACAAAGGCATTGCAATGCGCACCGATTATTGCGGACTCATCGACAAGAAATACCTCGGCCAGACCGTAACGGTAAAAGGCTGGGCCCACCGCCGCCGCGACCATGGCGGCGTGATCTTCATCGACCTGCGCGACCGTGAAGGTCTGGTGCAGGTGGTGATCGATCCGGACACCCCGGAAGCGTTCCAGACCGCCGACAGCGCGCGTAACGAATTCGTGCTGGCCATCAGCGGCATCGTGCGCGAGCGCCCGGCCGGCACCGCCAACAGCAAGATGATCTCCGGCGAGATCGAGATCCTGGCGAAAAACATCGAGATCCTGAACAGCGCGGCCACCCCGCCGTTCCAGATCGACGACGAGAACCTGTCCGAGAACGTGCGCCTGACCAACCGCGTGATCGACCTGCGCCGCCCGGCGATGCAGAAAAACCTGCGCCTGCGCTACAAGGTGGCGATGGGCGTGCGCAACCACCTGGACAAGCAGGGCTTCATCGACATCGAAACCCCGATGCTGACCCGCTCCACCCCGGAAGGCGCCCGCGACTACCTGGTGCCGTCGCGCGTGCACCCGGGCGAATTCTTCGCGCTGCCGCAATCGCCGCAGCTGTTCAAGCAGCTGCTGATGGTGGCCGGCTTCGATCGCTACTACCAGATCACCAAGTGCTTCCGTGACGAAGACCTGCGTGCCGACCGCCAGCCGGAATTCACCCAGATCGATATCGAGACCTCGTTCCTGAACGAGGACCAGATCATGGACATCACCGAGACCATGGCGCAGGAAATCTTCCGCGACGTGATGGGCGTGGAGCTGGGCAAGTTCCCGCGCATGAGCTACGCCGATGCCATGTACTACTACGGTTCCGACAAGCCGGACCTGCGCGTGAGCCTGCAGTTCACCGAGCTGACCGACGTGATGAAGTCGGAAGAGTTCAAGGTGTTCCGCGGCGCCGCCGACATGGTGGGTGGCCGCGTGGTGGGTCTGCGCGTACCG
Source organism: Vogesella facilis (assembly GCF_042648525.1). NCBI lineage: Bacteria > Pseudomonadati > Pseudomonadota > Betaproteobacteria > Neisseriales > Chromobacteriaceae > Vogesella > Vogesella facilis. The sequence continues at coordinate 22,614 of NZ_JBHRXN010000001.1, read as the reverse complement.
GGCGGTGCTACCATTAGCCGCAAGGAAATCGACGACTACACCCAGTTCGCCGCCATCTACGGCGCCAAGGGCCTGGCCTACATCAAGGTCAACGACGTGACCAAGCTGAACGAAGAGGGCCTGCAGTCCCCGATCGTCAAGTTCCTGTCCGCCGACGGCATCAAGGCCATCATCGAGCGTACCGGCGCGCAGAACGGCGACATCATCTTCTTCGGCGCCGACAAGGCCAAGGTGGTGAACGAAGCCATCGGCGCACTGCGCATCAAGATCGGCCACGAGCGCGGCCTGGACGGCGGCTACTTCGTGAAGGAATGGCGCCCGCTGTGGGTGGTGGACTTCCCGATGTTCGAGCACGACGAGGAAGACGACCGCTGGACCGCCTGCCACCATCCGTTCACCAGCCCGAAACCGGGCCACGAAGACCTGATGGATACCGATCCGGGCGCCTGCATCGCGCGTGCCTACGACATGGTGCTGAACGGCTGGGAAATCGGTGGCGGTTCGGTGCGTATCCACCGCGCCGATATCCAAGAGAAGGTGTTCGCCGCGCTGAAAATTACGCCGGAAGAGCAGCAGAACAAGTTCGGCTTCCTGCTGGACAACCTGAAGTTCGGCGCGCCGCCGCACGGTGGCTTGGCTTTCGGCCTGGACCGTCTGGTAACGCTGATGGCCGGTGCCGAGTCGATCCGCGACGTGATCGCCTTCCCGAAAACCCAGCGCGCCCAGTGCCTGCTGACCAACGCGCCGAACGCGGTGGACGACAAGCAGCTGCGCGAACTGAACCTGCGCTTGCGCCAGAAGGCCGAGCCGACCGCTTAAGTAGCTGTTCACGATCTGCTGCGCGTCGGCGATACGGCGTGAACTCGACTCAGGGATGCGCATTGACCCCATGTCAATTCCGCTTCCTCAGCCGTTTTCGCCTTGTCTCGCTCTAGCTCGCGAGATCGTGGATATGATCTAAGGTTGGCCGCAGGCTAGCAAGGCAACAGGCTCCCACGGGAGCCTGTTTTTATTGGGCCGGCATCTTGAATTTGCCTGGGCGGCTACTATCTTGAGACACACGCCAGCCGCTTATTGCCTGTCGCTATGGCTGGAATTGACAATTTCAATTTGAGCGCTGCGGCGGGCTGCGTTTATAACCCGTCAGCAGCCGGCAACACGCGGCCCCAGTTACTAACGCACCCTATTACCCAAGGAGATCTTCATGGCCGTACTCGTAGGCAAGCAAGCCCCGTTCTTCGATGGTTCCAAGTCCTTCTCCGCCGTGCTCGGCAATGGCGAGATCGTTGACAACTACTCCTTCAAGGACGCCTCCGCCGGCAAATACGCCGTGGTGTTCTTCTACCCGCTGGACTTCACCTTCGTGTGCCCGTCCGAACTGATCGCCTTCGACCATCGCCTGGCCGAGTTCAAGGCCCGCAACGTGGAAGTGATCGGCGTGTCCATCGACAGCCAGTTCAGCCACGCCGCATGGCGCAACACCCCGGTGGAAAAAGGCGGCATCGGCCAGGTTGGCTACACCCTGGTGGCCGACATCCAGCACGAGCTGTGCAAGGCCTTCGACGTGGAAGCCGACGGTGGCGTGGCCTTCCGTGGCTCCTTCCTGATCGACAAGTCCGGCGTGGTACAGCACCAGGTAGTCAACAACCTGCCGCTGGGCCGCAACGTGGACGAAATGCTGCGCATGGTTGACGCGCTGCAGTTCACCGAAGAGCACGGCGAAGTGTGCCCGGCCGGCTGGAACAAAGGCAAAAAAGGCATGAAGCCGTCCGCTGAAGGCGTGGCTTCCTACCTGGCCGAGAACGCCGCCGCGCTGTAATCAAGGCCTGGCTGCGGCCAACCTTGATACGCTGCAAAAAGCCCTGCCAATCGGCAGGGCTTTTTCATTTAGCGCGCCGGCAGCATACGCCGCAGCGGGCCGGCCTGCAGCAGCACGGTAACGATGCCGATGGCGGCGCACAGCCACCACAGCGTGGCGCCGCCGAACTGGCCGTAGGCCCAGGTGCCCAGCGCCGGCGCATACAGCGCGCGCCCGCTCCACGCCGCGCTGTAGATGCCGAGGTAGCGCCCGCGCTGGCGGCCCTCCGAGCGCAGCATCACGATGCTGGACCAGGTCGGCGACATCAGCAGCTCGCCGATGGTCAGCACCGCCATCGCCAGCAGCGCCCACAACGGCCCGTGGCCGGCATTGAGCAGCAGAAAGCTGCCGCCCATGCACAGCACCGCCAGCTGCGAGCAGCGCCGCAGCCCCCAGCGGCCCACCTGCTGCGCAATCCACACCTGCAGCCCCACCACCATCAGCCCGTTGAGGGTGAACAGATAGCCCAGCCACTGCGGTCCCAGCCCGTAGTGCTGGCGCAGGAACAGCCCCAGCGTGCCGTACATCTGGTCGAACACCGCCACGATCAGCAGCAGGCCGAGCATGAACTGCAGAAAGGCGGCATCGCGCCACGGCGAGCCGGCGCCGTCCGCCGCCGCCGTGGCGGGGTGGCCGTGCCGCGGCGGCAGGGCGATGCCATAGTGACGATAGGCCCAGGCCATCCAGCCGCAGGCCAGCATGCTGCACAGCCCTTGCGCGATGAACACCCAGTGGTAGCCGTAATGCGCCAGCAGGCCGCCGCTGATGCCGGCCAGCGAGGTGCCGAGGTTGAACGCCACCCGATACAGCCCCTGCGCGGTGGGCCGCAGCTCCGGGCTGCACGGCTCCAGCACCAGCCGCATATTGCCGGGGCGGAAGCCGCCGTCGGCCAGGCCGGTGAGCAGCAGCAGCGGCACATAGGCCCACAGCGGCAACGGCAGCGCCAGGCACAGCGTGCACAGGCCGCCGGCCAGCAACAGGGCTGCGGCCAACTTGCGCGCATCCAGCCGGTCGGACAGCGCGCCACCGGCATAGGCGCCGGCGAAGCAGCCCAGGCCGTAGCAGCTCATCAGCAGGCCGATGCTGGTATAGGGCAGCTGGTAGCGTTCCAGAAAGAACAGCGGCAGGAACAGTTTGGCGATGCCGCCCATGGTGTTCATCAGGGTGGCCAGCACCTGGATGTAGACCGACGGCGGCAGGCCGCGGAACGGGGTCAGTACCCGGCGCCCGAGGGTGGGGGCGAGCGAGGAGAGCATGCGGTTTCCTTGTGGGAAGCGAGGTGGCCCGCGCGGCGGGTGGGCACGATGCCGGTCACAAGGTTAACCGTTCAGGCATGAAAAGCGAGTGGGCGGCGCGAAACGCTGCGTTTTGGCGGGCAAACAGCAAGGCAGGCGGGTTCAGCGCCGGCGCAGCAAGGGTTGCAGCCCGGGCAGCACATTGGCCACCATGCGCGGCTGCGCCGCCGCCAGCGGGTGGATGCCGTCGTTCTGGAACTGGCTCAGGTCGCGCTCGAAACCGGCCACCAGCAGCGGCACCAGCACGACCCGCTGCTGCTTGGCCACCTCGCGGTACACCTGCTGGAACTTGCTGCCGTATTCCGGGCCATAATTTGGCGGTAACGCCATGCCCACCAGCATCACCCGGGCGTTGGCGGCCTGCGCCAGGCGCACCATGGCACCGAGGTTGGACTGCATCTCCGCCAGCGGCAGGCCGCGCAGGCCGTCGTTGCCGCCCAGCTCCAGCACCACCACATCCGGGCGCTGCTGTTTCAGCACCGCCGGCAGGCGATTCAGGCCGCCGGCGGTGGTTTCACCGGACAGGCTGGCATTGATCACCGTATGCTGTTTGCCTAGCTGGCCCTGCAGCAGGCTCACCCAGCCCTGCGCCGGGTTGATGCCGTAGCCGGCGGAAATGCTGTCGCCGAACACCAGCACGCGTGCCGCCTGCGCGGCGGGCGCGGCCAGGGCGGCGCACAGCAGCAGGCAGGGCAGGGCCAGGCGGCGCCGCGCGCCGGACAACCACAGGAATCGAGCAGACAACATGAGCACTCCTTCGCAACAAGATGCCATTCTCAGCGCGCGCCACGTGGCGCGGCAAGTGGATTACCACGGCCAGACGCTGAACATCCTGCACGACGTGTCGCTGGCCATCGCCGGTGGCCAGAGCGTGGCCATCGTCGGCGCCTCCGGCAGCGGCAAATCCACCCTGCTGGCGATTCTGGCAGGGCTGGACAGCGCAAGTTCCGGCGAAGTGATGCTGGCCGGCCAGCCGCTGTCCGGGCTGGACGAGGACGGCCGCGCGCTGCTGCGGCGCCAGCATGTCGGCTTCGTGTTCCAGAACTTCCAGCTGCTGCCGCAGCTCACCGCGCTGGAGAACGTGATGCTGCCGCTGGAGCTGGCCGGCCGCCGCGACGCGCGCGACGCCGCCGCCGCCATGCTGCAGCGGGTAGGGTTGGCCGCACGGCTGGCGCACTACCCGCGCCACCTGTCCGGCGGCGAGCAGCAACGGGTGGCGCTGGCGCGGGCGTTCGTGATGCGGCCAACCGTGCTGTTCGCCGACGAGCCCACCGGCAACCTCGACCCGGCCACCGGTAGCCAGATCGTGGCGCTGATGTTCGAACTGAATGCCGAGGCCGGCACCGCGCTGGTGCTGGTGACGCACGATGCCGAGCTGGCGGCGCGCTGCAGCGCCATCTACCGGCTGCACGACGGCAAGCTGCAGCGGAGCGCGGCATGATGCGCCAGGACCTCGGCCTGTCGCTGCGCATGGGCGCGCGGCTGCTGTGGCGCGAGCTGCGCGCCGGCGAGCTGTCGGTGCTGCTGTTCGCGCTGCTGGTGGCGGTGGCGGCGATGAGCAGCGTGGCCTTCTTTTCCGACCGCATCGACAGCGCGCTGACACGACAGGCCAGCCAGCTGCTGGCGGCCGACCTGGTGGTGAATGGCCGAGAACCGGCGCCGCCGGCCTGGCAGCAGCAGGCGGCGGCGCGCCAGCTGCGCACCGCGCACAGCGCCAGTTTCCCGTCGATGGTGTTTGCCCGCGAGCAGGCCACGCTGGTAACGCTGAAGGCGGTGGACGCCGGCTACCCGCTGCGCGGCAAGGTGCAGTTGCGCACCGCCGCCGGGCTGCGGCAGGGCGCGTTGCACCCGGCGCCGGGCGAGGCCTGGGCCGACAGCCGCCTGCTGCAGAAGCTGGGCCTGAAGCCGGGCGACGAGATCCGCGTCGGCCAGCGCCGCCTGCGCCTGGCCGGCGAGCTGCTGCGCGAGCCGGACGGCGCGGTGGACCTGTACAACTTCGTGCCGCGGGTGCTGCTGAACCTGGCTGACCTGCCGACCACCGGTCTGGTGCAGGAAGGCAGCCGCGTGCGCTACCGGCTGTTCATGGCCGGCGAGGCGCCGGCGGTGGCGGCGATGCGGCAGTGGCTGCTGCCGCAGCTGCCGGCCGGCGCGCGGCTGGAAGACATCGAGGAGGCGCGGCCGGAAGTGCGCGCCGCGCTGGAGCGGGCGCGGCGCTTCCTCGGCCTGTCTGCGGTGCTGTCGGTAACGTTGGCCGCGGCGGCGGTGGCGCTGGCGGTGCGGCGCTACCTCAACCGCCACTGGCAGAGCGTGGCGATGCTGCGCGCCTTCGGCCAGACCAGCCGCGAGGTGGCCACGGTGTGGGGCAGCCTGCTGCTGTGGCTGGCGCTGCTGGGCGGGCTGCTCGGCACGCTGGCCGGCTATGGCATGCAGGCGGCGCTGATCTTCCTGGCGCGGCAATGGCTGGGCGATGCGCTGCCGCCGCCGGGGCTGCTGGCCTGGCTGTCCGGGCCGCTGTCGGCGCTGATCCTGCTGGCCGGTTTCGCGCTGCCACCCTTGCTGGCGCTGCGCCAGGTGCCGGCGCTGGCGGTGCTGCGCGCCGACCTGCCGCGCCGCGGCCGCTCGCTGCTGGCGCCGTTGCTGGCGCTGGCGGCACTGCTGGGGCTGGCGGCGTGGCAAGTGGGCGATGCCACGCTGGCGCTGTGGCTGCTGGGGGCGCTGTTCGGCTTCCTGGCGCTGGTGGCCTTGCTGGCCTGGGCGCTGGTGTGGGCGCTGGGGCGCTATGCCAGCGGCAGCCAGTCCGGCTGGCGCCACGGGCTGACCAACCTGGCGCGGCGGCCGGGGCTGGCGGTGTTGCAGATGGCGGCGCTGGCGGTGAGCCTGATGGCGCTGCTGACGCTGACCGTGGTGCGCGACGACCTGATCGGCGCCTGGCAGCGCTCGCTGCCGCCGGACGCGCCGGACACCTTCCTGATCAACCTGCAGCCGCCGCAGCGTGACGCGCTGGCCGGCTTGTTCCGCCAGGTTGGCCGCACGCCGCCGCAGATGCTGCCGATGACGCGGGCGCGCTTGCTCAGCATCAACACCCGCGCGGTGAAGGCGGAGGATTATGCCGACGACCGCGCGCGGCGGCTGGTGGAGCGCGAGTTCAACCTGTCCTGGCGCGACACGCCGGGCGCCAGCAACCATCTGGTCGCCGGGCGGTGGTGGGCCGCCGGCGAACGCACGCCGCAGTTCTCGGTGGAGCAAGGCCTGGCCGAGACGCTGGGCATCCGCCTGGGCGACCGCCTGGCGTTCGATATTGCCGGCAGTCGTTACCAGGCCACGGTGACCAGCCTGCGCAAGGTGGCGTGGGACAGCTTCCAGCCCAATTTCTTCGTGCTGGGGCCGCCCGGCTGGCTGGGGCAGCAGAGCGCCAGCTATATCGCCAGCTACCGTGCGCCGGATGCCGGCTTCAACAACCGGCTGGTGGCGGCGCTGCCGAATGTGACGGTGATCGACATCAGCGTCATCGTGCGCGAGGTGAAGGCGGTGATCGAGCGGCTGGCGCTGGCGGTGGAGGCGATGTTCGTGCTGACGCTGCTGGCGGGTATGCTGGTGCTGTGGGCGGCGCTGGCCACCACCCGCGACGAACGGCTGGCGGATGCCGCGCTGTTGCGGGCGCTGGGCGCCTCGCGCGCACAGCTGCGCAGCGTGCTGCTGGCGGAACTGGGCGCGCTGGGGGCGCTGGCCGGCCTGCTGGCCGGGCTGGGCGCGATGGCGGTGGGCAGCCTGGTGGCGGTGAAACTGTTCGACCTGCCGTTCGCCCTCAACTGGCAGCTGCCGGTGATGGGGCTGGCCGGCGGCGCGCTGCTGGTGGTGCTGGCGGCGTGGCCGCTGCTGAAAACGATTACCCGCACCTCGCCAGTGGAAGTGCTGCGCGGGGTGTAAAGGAGCAAGCATGGACAACAATGTGCTGGCCGCCATGGCCAGGTGGCCGAATGTGCCGGCGGTGTTCGGCTGGCTGCGGCTGGATGCACGCGGCCAGTGGTGGCTGCGCGATGACAAGCTGATGCAGCCGGCCATCGTCGATTTCTTCCGTCGCAATTACGCGCGCGACGGCGAGGGCCGCTACTACGTGCAGAACGGGCCGCAGAAGGTGTACGTGACGCTGGACGCGGCGCCGTTCATCGCCAGCCGTCAGCCGCACGGCTGGCAGCTGATGCCGGACATGGACGCCGAGCGGCCGCGGCTGGCCTATCTGGACGACGATGGGCGGCTGTTCATCGAGATCGGCGGCGAGCCGGCGCTGGTGGACGACCGCGACCTGCTGGCGCTGGTGGAGCTGATCGTCACCGTCGACGGCCAGCTGCCGGACGATGCCGGCTGGCAGGCGTGGCAGCGCGGCGAGCTGCGGCTGCAGCTGAACCTGCCGGAAGGCGTGCTGCGGCTGAAACCGCTGCCGGAAGGCGGCGTGAGCGGCAGCTACGGCGTGGTGCTGCAACCGGCGGCCTAGCGCGCGGCAAGGTTGGCCGCAGCCGTCGGCTGGCAGGCTGCTGGCGCGTGGTATCATCACGCGCGTTCCTGCGCCGCCGGCCTGTTGCCGGCGGCTAACGCCCCCGCTTACCTCAACGCAATCCCGACATGATTCGACATTCTTTTCGTGCGCTGGCGCTGCTGGCCGCGCTGTGCGCCCTGTGGCTGGCCTGGGTCATCGTGGTGCCGGTCAACCCGCCGCGGCAACCCTACAGCGTAACCGTCGGCCCCAACCGCACCATGATCCAGCTGGCGCGCACGCTGGAAGACGACGGCGCCATCCGCAACCGCTGGGTGATGGTGGCGCTGTCGCGCGTGATGGGGGTCGACCGCAAGCTCAAGCCGGGCATGTACCAGTTCGGCGCCGCCACCGCCATGTGGCAGTACCTGTCGCGCTTTGGCGACGGCCACCCGGACCAGAGCAGCGTCACCATCATCGAAGGCTGGAGCTTCCGCCAGTTCCGCGCCGCGCTGCAGAAGGAAAGCGATCTGCGCCAGGACAGCGCCGGCTGGAGCGAGCAGCGGCTGCTGGCCGAGCTGGGCATCAGCGGCGAGGTGGCCGAGGGCCTGTTCTTCCCCAGCACCTATTTCTACACCCCGGGCAGCAGCGATGTGGACATCTACCGCCGCGCCTATCAGTCCATGCAGCAGCAGCTGCAGACGGTGTGGGAGGCGCGCGCGGCCGAGGTGCCGTACAGCTCGCCGTACGAGCTGCTGACCATGGCCAGCCTGGTGGAGAAGGAAACCGCGCATGAGAGCGACCGCGGCATGGTGGCCAGCGTGTTCGTCAACCGCCTGCGGGTGGGCATGCGGCTGCAGACCGACCCGTCGGTGATCTACGGCATGGGCGCGCGCTACCGCGGCAACATCGGCAAGGCCGACCTGCGCCGCGACAGCCCGTACAACACCTATACCCGCGCCGGCCTGCCGCCGACGCCGATCGCGCTGCCGGGGCGCGCCTCGCTGGACGCCGCGGCCAACCCCACGCCCAGCCGCGCGCTGTATTTCGTCGCCAAGGGCGACGGCAGCGGCGCCTCGCAGTTTTCCGAGACCCTGGACGAGCACAATGCCGCCGTCCGCGAATACATTCTGAAGAAAGGCCAATGATGTCCAACGCACGCTTCATCACCCTGGAGGGGCTGGACGGTGCAGGCAAGAGCACCCACCTGACGTTCATCCGTCAGTGGCTGCAACAGCAGGGCATCGATGCGGTGTTCACCCGCGAGCCGGGCGGTACGCCGCTGGGCGAAAAGCTGCGCGACATCCTGCTGGACATCGACACCGATGCCACGCTGGATACCGAAACCCTGCTGATGTTCGCCAGCCGCCAGGAGCTGATCTCCACCGTGATCCGCCCGCAGCTGGCCGCCGGCAAGTGGGTGGTCAGCGACCGCTTCACCGACGCCACCTTCGCCTACCAGGGCGGCGGCCGCGGCGTGCCGGCGGAACGCATCGCGGTGCTGGAGCACTGGGTGCAGCAGGGCCTGCAGCCGCATCTGACCATCCTGCTGGACGTGCCGCTGGAAGTGGCGCGCGCGCGGCTGGAAGGCAGCCGCCTGCCGGACCGTTTCGAGCAGGAGCGCGAGGACTTCCACCAGCGCGTGCGCCAGATGTACCTGGCGCGCGCGCAGGCCAACCCGCAGCGCTTCCTGGTGCTGGACGCCAGCAGTGAGCTCGCCGCCATCCAGCAGCGCATCGCCGCGGCGCTGGCCGCACTGCAGGACGCCGGCTGATGCGTTACCCGTGGCAGTACGCCGACTGGCAAAGGTTGGCCGCACACTTCGCGCGGTTGCCCAATGCCTGGCTGTTCACCGGCCCGTCCGGCATCGGCAAGGGCGAGTTCGCCGCCGAAGTGGCCCGCGCGCTGCTGTGCGAAAACCGCCAGCCGGACCAGCACGCCTGCGGCCAGTGCCAGGCCTGCCACTGGTTCGACGCCGGCAACCACCCGGATTACCGCCATCTCAGTCCGGCGCAGGACGACGAAGACGACGAGGGCAAGGAAGGCAAGGCCGCCAAGCGCAAACTGCCGGTGATCAAGATCGACGGCGTGCGCGAGGTGATCGACTTCGCCCACCTGTCGTCGCACCGCGGCGGCCTGCGCGTGGTGGTGGTGGAGCCGGCGGAGAGCCTGAACCCGGCGGCGGCCAACGCCTTGCTGAAAGTGCTAGAAGAGCCGCCGGCCGAGGTGGTGTTCCTGCTGGTGGCCGATGCGCCACAACGGCTGCTGCCCACCATCAAGAGCCGCTGCCGGCAGTTTCAGCTGACCGCCCCGGCGCCCGACGTGGCGCTGGCCTGGCTGGCGCAGCAGGGGCTGGATAACGCCGCGGCGGAGCTGGCGTTTCATGGCGGCATGCCGGTGTTCGAACACGATGCCGAGCTGGCTGCGGTACGGAACGATTTTGTGCAGGCGCTGACCCAGATCGGTATGGGCAGCGTGCTGGCGGCGATGGAAAAACTGGATCGCCACAAACTGCCGCTGGCGCTGCCCTTGAGCTGGCTGGGCAAGTGGCTGCACGACCTGGCCAGTTTGAAGCTGGCCGGCATGGTTCGCTATTATCCGGATATGCAGCCGGCGCTGGCGCGCCTGCTGCCGCGGCTGGACATGCAGCAACTGATGCATTGCCAGCGCGAACTGAACCTGCTGGTGCCGTTCGGCCAGCACACCCTGGTGACCCGTTTGCAACTGGAGGCCCTGCTGATGCACTACCTGAAAGTGTTCAGCGGCAAAAACTGATGACCGAACCCACTACTCACGCTGCCGATGCCAAACCGGATGCTGCCCGCCCCGGCGTGCTGTCGCTGGCGATCAAGGAGCGCAGCGCGCTGTATGCCGCCTATATGCCGTTTCTCGACCATGGCGGCATCTTCGTGCCCACCGCGCGCAGCTACAACCTGGGCGACGAGGTATTCCTGCTGCTGACCCTGCTGGACGATCCGCAGAAGGTAGCGGTGCAGGGCAAGGTGGTGTGGCTGACCCCGGCCGCCGGCAATACCAACCGCAGCCAGGGCGTGGGCATCGAGTTTGCCGACAGCGACGCCGGCAAACAGGCGCGCAGCCGCATCGAAACCCTGCTCGGCGGGGCGCTGAATTCCACGCGGCCAACCCATACCATGTAATCGCCGCTGTTCCGGCTGGCGCCTGCTGCAGGCGCCAGTCAGCATCGAACAGGGCGCTGGGCGGCGCCGTATGTGCTGTCCGGTTTCCTCCCCCGTTGTTGCGCCACGCTCCCGTTTCTTGGCCGCCACCGCCGTGTGGCCGTGAGCATGCACTTGCATGCCAACCGCCTTGGTGCCGTAGTGCCCGGCGACAAGGCAGCCTGAGTGTGGCGATTGCCGCAGTCGCTGCCGGGTGAGTGGCATATTTCCAGTTTGATTCCCGCCTTGCTACGGCCTGCTTTTCCATCATTCTGATTGGGCGTTTTATGCTTTCTATTTAGTATGTGCGCATATAAAATCGACAAGGATTTTGCTTGTCATAATTTTATCAAGAGGGGAAGCATGAAAAAGCGCCTGTTGTCTGTGCTGTGTAGCGGCCTGTTGATGGCGAATGCCCATGCCCGGGATGTGAATATCGAGTTCAGTTTCTTCGATAGCGCCAAAACCAAAGGGGAGCTCTTCAAATCGGCGCTGCCGGACAACGAGGAGCTGGATGTGCTGGTCATTGCCGGCAAGCGGCTCGATCTGGGGGGGCACTGGAAGGTGTATTACAGTGACTACGATCTGGAGGAGGTTACCGAGAGCGGCGGGCCGCTGATCAGTCGCGACGTCGTCTCCGGCTATCTGATCATGACTCGTGAACTGCCGGATAGCCGGCCGGAATTCATGTACCTGTCGGTGCCGCTGCACAAGTGGTCGCGCAATGAGTACATGACCCGTATTCCCGGCTACTGCGAGGCGAATGCGGCCAACCTGTTCCAGAGCACCGTGCACACCCAGCCCAACAAGATTTCCTGCGCGGCCATCCAGCAAGCACCGGCCGCACTGGCGGCCAGCAAGGATCAGCAGCCCGAGCTGCGCCCGATCCAGCGCTATGTGCGTGAACGCAAGTTCTTCTCCTCCGGCGCACAACTGCTCGAACTGCAGCAGGTAGAGTCCCGCTATGCCAACCCCATCGTGATCTACCGGGCGCGGCTGGCGGAAGAAGGGGCGCTGGAGCAGCTGTCGCAAGGTGCCCTCAAATTGCGTGAGAACATCTGGCAGAACTTCTATTGATGTCCGGCTGTCTTGTCCGGCAGCGGTTCACAACTGTTTGACGTTCTTCTACAATTTCGCAGGCAAACGTTGCGGCCAATGTTGGCCGCAATTTTTTTGGAAGAAGCATCATGCTGGTCGATTCCCACTGCCACATCAATTTTCCCGACTTGGCGGCGCGCATGCCGGAAGTGCTGGCCAATATGGCCGCCAACGGCGTGAGTCACGCCATGGTGATCGGGGTGAGCAAGCCCAAGTACCCGGAAGTGCTGGCGCTGGCCGAGGCGCACGCCAACCTGTTCGCCACCGTCGGCATCCACCCGGACGATCCGGAGGCCGAGGAATTCAGCGAAGACGAGCTGGTGGCGCACGCCGCCCACCCCAAGGTGGTGGGCATCGGCGAGACCGGGCTGGACTACCACTGGTGCCAGGGCGATCTGGGCTGGCAGCACGAGCGTTTCGCGGTGCATATCCGCGCCGCGCGCCGTACCGGCCTGCCGCTGGTGATCCATACCCGTTCCTCCGCCCAGGACACGGTGCGGCTGATGCGCGAGCACGGCGCCGACAAGGTGGGCGGGGTGATGCACTGCTTCACCGAAAGCTGGGACATCGCCCGCCTGGCGCTGGACCTGGGTTTTTACATTTCGCTGTCCGGCATCGTTACCTTCAAGAATGCCGCGGTGGTGAAGGAGGTGGCGCAGAAGGTGCCGCTGGACCGCCTGCTGGTGGAGACCGATTCGCCGTATCTGGCGCCGGTGCCGTACCGCGGCAAGACCAACGAGCCGGCCTTCGTCAAGCACGTGGCCGAGCACGTGGCCGAATTGCGCGGCATGGCGTTCGAGGCGCTGGCCGAGGCCACCAGCGACAACTATTTCCGCCTGTTCGCCAAGGCGCAACGCCCGCCGGCGTAAGGAGTTAGCGATGACATCCGTGCAGTGGACGGTACTGGGCTGCGGCTCCAGCAGTGGCACACCGGCCATCGGCTGCAACTGCGCCACCTGCAGCTCCGGCGACGCACGCAATGTGCGCACCCGCTGCTCCGCCTATGTGCGCATCGGCGAGCAGGGTGTGCTGATCGACACCTCGCCCGACCTGCGCCAGCAGGCACTGCGCGAGGGTATCACCCGCGTGGATGCGGTGCTGTACAGCCACCCGCATGCCGACCACCTCAACGGCATCGATGATCTGCGCGCCTTCTGCTACGTCAAGCGCGGGCCGGTCACGCTGTATGGCAACGACTTCACCGTCGACAATATCCGCCGCCGCTTCGACTACGCGCTGGCGCCGCCGTCGCCGGTGTGGGACAAGCCGGTGCTGCTCACCGAGACGGTGACGGCGCCGTTCCGCATCGGCGGGGTGCTGGTGACGCCGATTCCGCTGCGGCACGGTGCCTGGCCGTGCCTGGGCTGGCGCATCGGCAACACCGCCTGGCTCACCGACGTGTCGGAGATTCCGGATAGCAGCGTGGCGCTGCTGCAGGGACTGGACACGCTGTTCCTCGACTGCCTGCGGCCGGAGCCGTACCCGTCGCACCTGCATCTGGCGGCGTCGCTGGCTTGGGCGCAAAGGTTGGCCGCAGGCCAGACCTGGCTGATTCACATGACGCACCAGCTGGAATACCACGCGCTGAGCGCGCAGTGTCCGCCTGGTGTCGCCGTGGCTTTTGACGGTCTGCAACCGCCGGCCGAGAACCTGGAAGAATGATGGAAATCCTGTTGATCGTACTGACCTGCGTGGTCGGGTTGGTATTCGCCGCCGCGGTGGCGATGTTCTACGTTGGCTGCCTGGGCGCGACCATGGCGGCGCTGAATAACGGCCGCATCGTGTGGGGCAGCCTGTCGTTCTTTGTGCCGCCGCTGGCGCTGCTGTACGGCGTGCGCCACAAGGAGCAGGTGGGCTGGAGCTATGGTTTCATGATCAAGGGCGGCGCGGTGGTGGCGCTGATGCTGCTGCTGGCCTGGGGCGGCATGCAGCTGCTGCCGGCGCCGGTCAACAGCGGTGGCCAGCTGATGGAGCGCCTGCTGCCACAGCCGGCACCACAGTAACACGCAGGGCCAAGCCTGCGGCGCCAAGGCGTTGCCGGCGACGGCATGCACATTAACGCGCTGTAACGGCGCGCCGTGGCGTTTTCCTCCAGCCACCCCCTGGCGCGCGCGATCTAGCCGCGCTGCTCCGCGCCCGCCTGCGGCCAACCTTGGGCCGTCTAAGCCGGTAACGGCAGCAGCACCTCGCGCGCCGCCGCCACCAGCGCCGCCGACAGTTGTTCCAGCCGCGGCGCCTGCACCTTCCAGCTGTGCCAGTACAGCGCCACATCCACCGGCCGCTGCGGCAGCAGATCCAGCAGACCCTCGTGGCCGCCATGCGCGGCCACTTGCACTTCCGGCAGCATGCCCCAGCCCAGCCCCAGCCGTACCGCCTGCAGATACGGGTCGGAGGCGGGCAGGAAATGGCAGGGGCAGGCCGACTGTGCCAGGCCGAAGTGCTGTTGCAGCCAGTTGTCCTGCAGTTTGTCCTTGCGGTTGTAGATCAATACCGGCGCGCGCCGCAGCGCCTCCCGCGTCACCCCGGCGGCGAAATGGCGCTGCATGTAGCCCGGCGCCGCCATGGCGCGGTAACGCATCACCCCCAGCGCCACCGCGCTGCAGCCGCGCATGGCCTGCGCCTCGGTGGACACGCAGCCCACCGCCAGCCCGGCCTGCAGCAGGCTGTAGGTGTGATCCTGGTCGTCCACCGTCAGCTCCAGCAGGATGCCCTTGGCAATCAGGAACGGCGCCAGCGCCGGCAGGAACCAGCTGGCGACGCTGTCGGCGTTCAGTGCCAGCGGGATGCTCAGCAGCTCGGCGTCGCTGCCGGCAAAGCTGGCGGCCAGGTCGGCCTCCAGCAAAGCGGCACGCTGCAGGTGCTGCAGCAGCAGCTGACCTTCGCGGGTGGGGCGGCAGGGGCGGCTGCGCACCAGCAGCGGTTTGCCGAGGCTTTCCTCCAGCGCGCGGATGCGCTGCGACAGCGCCGACGGGGTGATGTGCAGCGCGCTGGCGGCGCTGTCGAAGCTGCCGCTGCTGGCGGCGGCCTGGAAGGCTTCGCTCTGTCTGGGGTCGAGTTTCATGCGGTCAACCATAAATTAAGCAAAATTTATGATACGGCAGAAAATTTAATATTGCTGTTGATGCTGTGCCGTTTGCGGCATGCTGGCTGCCAATCAATACGGAGGGGCGGGCATGAGCAGCATGGTGTTTTTCAAGGGCATGGGGCTGGGTGCCAGCCTGATCATGGCGATCGGTTCGCAGAACGCGCATGTGTTGCGCATGGGGCTGCTGCGCCAACATGTCGGCGCCACGGTGCTGGTGTGCATCGTCTGCGACGCGCTGCTGATCAGTGCCGGCGTGGCCGGCATGGGCGCGCTGATCGAACAGAGCCCGCTGCTGCTGGAGCTGGCGCGCTGGGGCGGCGCGGCCTTCCTGTTCTGGTATGGCCTGCGCGCCTGGCGCGCGGTGTTGAGCAACGACAGCCTGGCGGTGGCGGCCGGCAATGTGGCGATCCCGCTGCAGCAGGCGCTGGCCACCGTGCTGGCGCTGACGCTGCTCAATCCGCACGTGTATCTGGATACCGTGGTGCTGCTGGGCTCCATCGGCGGCCAGCAGCCGGCGGACAGCCGGCTGTGGTTCGCGCTCGGCGCCAGCTGCGCCTCGCTGCTGTGGTTTCTGGCGCTGGGCTACGGCGCGCGGCTGCTGGCGCCGCTGTTCGCCCGGCCGCTGTCCTGGCGGGTGCTGGATGGCGTGGTAGGCGCGGTGATGTGGAGTCTGGCCGGCGCGCTGCTGCTGTCCTGAGGCATGCCGGCCGGCTACGCGCTGACCGCTGCTGCCAGGGCCGGCTAAGGTGCCAGACTGTCGCCGCCCGGCTTAGGCGGCCGGCGGCGACAGCTCGGCCGCATCCTGCCAGTGGCGCATTTCCGCGGCGATGAAGTAGTCCACCAGCTGGCGGTAGAGCTGCTCGATCACGTCGGCGGACAGCCCTGCCTGGGTGGCCCAGTCGCGCCGTTGCCGCAGCATGCTGGCCAGTCGCTCTGGCGCGCGCACCGCGTCGGCATCGCGCTTGAAGGCGGCAGCGGCCTGCACGTAGCCGTAGCGTTCGCCCAGCAGCGCGATCACCTGGCGGTCGATGTCGTCGATGCCGGCGCGGATGGCGTCCAGCGTGCGGCAGTCGGCCGCCGGCAGACGCCCGCTCACGAGGCTACGCCTGGCGGCTGCAGCCGCAACTGCCGTTCGCGCTCGACGAAATGGCCGATCATGGTGCGGTAGATCTTGGCGGTCAGCGCGGCATCGGCCCCCAGCTCACCGGACAGCCGGCTGACGCGGCGCATCACCTGGTCGATGCGCTTGCCGTCCTCTTCCGGCGCGCTACCCGGTTTGAAACCGGCGGCCTGCTGCAGATACAGCCCGCGCTCGGCGATCAGGCTGACGATGGCGCGATCCAGGCGGTCGATCTGTTCGCGCACTTCATCCAGGTTACGGCAGTCGTAGATCCATTCCATGCTGTGCTCCCTTGCGACGTGCGTGCGGCCAACGTTGGCCGCACGGGTTCAAACGGCGGCCGCTGCCGCCACGGCTCAGTAGTAGTTGAGGCCCATCGCCTGCTTCACTTCCGCCAGCGTGGCGGCGGCCACGTCGCGTGCCCGGCGGGTGCCGTGCTTGAGCAGCTCCATCACCTGCGCCGGGTCGCGGGCGTATTCCTCGCGCCGGGCGCGGATCGGCGCCAACAGCGCCTGCAGGATATCTTCCAGCTCGCGCTTGATCTGCGCATCGCCCAGGCCGCCGCGCTGGTAGTGCGCTTTCAGCGCGGCCACCCGTGCGGCGTCGGGGTGGAACGCGTCCAGGTAGGCGAACACCACATTGCCTTCCACCTGGCCCGGGTCGTCCACGCGCAGGTGATTGGGGTCGGTGTACATCATCTTCACCGCCTGGCTGATCTCGTCGGCACTGGCCGACAGTGCCAGCGCATTGCCCAGCGACTTGGACATCTTGGCCTTGCCGTCGATGCCCGGCAGGCGGGCGCCGGCGGCCGGCACCAGTGCGCGCGACTCCACCAGCACCTCGCGGCCCACGCTGTTGTTGAAGCGGCGCACGATCTCGTTGGTCTGCTCGATCATCGGAATCTGGTCTTCGCCCACCGGCACGATGCTGGCCTTGAAGGCGGTGATGTCGGCGGCCTGCGCCGCCGGGTAGGTGAGGAAGCCGGCCGGGATGTCGCGCTCGTAGCCGCGCTGCTTGATCTCGTCCTTGATGGTGGGGTTGCGCTCCAGCCGCGACACGGTGACCAGGTTCAGGTAGTAGGACGCCAGCTCCATCAACTCCGGCACCAGGCTCTGGATGAAGATGGTGCTCTTGGCCGGGTCGATGCCTACCGCCAGGTAATCGAGCGCCACCTGCAGCACGTTGTCGCGCACTTTCAGGTAGTTGCCCATGTTGTCGGTGAGCGCCTGGGCGTCGGCCAGCAGCAGGAACTGCCGGCAGCGCTCCTGCAGGATCACGCGGTTGCGCAGCGAGCCGACGTAATGGCCTAGGTGCAGCGGGCCGGTGGTGCGGTCACCGGTGAGGATGATGTCGTTGCTGGTGATGTGGGCGAGGCTGTCCATGCTGATCTCCGTTGTCTGGGAGACCGACTCGGCGCTGGGGGAGGGGACTGCTGGAAAAAATCAACCCGGGGCGCCTTGTCGGCTGCTCCCGGGTTTGCTTGTGCGTACGCAACCTGGGTGCCGCCGTTAGTGGCGCCACCAGGTAAAAAAGCTGAAGGAAGTTGCGTTGCGGGTATTCATGCTGTTCATCTCAACACGCTTTATTGCATCGCGTCAAGCGCTGTTCGATAGTTGGCCGCAGATTAGAAACGGCGCACCAGATGGGCGTTATGCATGATGGTGGAGGCGATTTCCTCGATCGACATATGGGTGGTGCTGATGAACGGCACGCCGTGGTGGCGGAACATCGATTCCGCCTCGTTCACCTCGCGGCGGCAGTTGTCCATGCTGGCGTAGCGTGAATCCGGGCGCCGCTCGGAGCGGATATGGTGCAGGCGCGACGGGTCGATGGTGAGGCCGAACATCTTCTGCTTGAACGGCAGCAGCATCTTGGGCAGCGTCGGGCTGTCCAGGTCTTCCGGGGTCAGCGGATAGTTGGCCGCCTTGATGCCGTACTGCAGCGCCAGGTATAGGCAGGTGGGGGTCTTGCCGGAGCGCGACACGCCCACTAGCACCACGTCGGCTTCGTCCAGATCCTTCAGCTTCACGCCGTCGTCGTGGTTCAGCGAGAAATTCACCGCCTCGATGCGGTGGTCGTACTTCTCCTCGTCATCCATACCGTGCGCCTTGCCCACCGACATGGTGGCCTTTTCGCCCAGCTCGGCTTCCAGTTCACCGATGAAGGTCTGGAAGAAGTCGATCACCAGTGCGTTTTTCACCTGCAGCGCCGCGCGTACGTCGGCTTTGATGATGCTGGTGAAAACCAGCGGTTTGCGGAGGTCGCTGGCGGCAATGTCGTCGATGCGGCGGGCCAACTCCTGCGCCTTTTCCACGGTGTCGATGAACGGTTCGGTCTCGCGGTTGAATTCCTCGGTATCGAACTGGGTCAGCAAGGTGTTGCCGAGCGATTCTGCGGTGATACCGGTGCGATCGGAAACAAAGAAGACGGTGCGACGGTTTGGCATGCTATGTCCTGCTAGGGATTGGAGGTGCGCGCTACAGTCTGTGCCCAATTGCCGCCAGCGACAAGATCACGCCGTGCCGTGTGACAGGCATTTTGCAGTTTCATGTAGTTGTTAAATTACATTTTACCTTGTCCAACAATGAGATAGGATCATGGACGGAAGCCAATCCCCCGTTCAGGCAAGGGAAAACCCCGCGTTGTGCATTGCAAAAGTTGCTACGCAAACAAGGAGTTGTTCGGCTAGAATGCGGGCTTCCCTATCGTCCAATCCAACACAGGAAGTGAAGTGATGGCAGAGAACTACGTCATCTGGTTCGAGAAGCTGCGTATGACTGACGTCGAAAGCGTAGGCGGTAAAAACGCCTCGCTCGGCGAAATGATCAGCCAGCTGGCAAATTCCGGCGTGCGAGTGCCGGGCGGCTTTGCGACTACCGCAGATGCCTACCGCGATTTTCTTCGACACAACGGGCTTGCCGACCGGATTAACGACGCCCTTGGCAAGCTGGATGTCGATGATGTGACGGAGCTGGCGAAAGTCGGCAAGCAAATCCGTCAGTGGATCATCGACACGCCGTTCCCAGAAAAGCTTGAGCAGGATGTCAAGCAAGCCTGGGACAAAATGGTTGCCGATGCCGGCGGCGCCGATATCTCCGTAGCAGTCCGCTCCTCTGCCACCGCAGAAGACCTCCCCGATGCCTCGTTCGCAGGTCAGCAAGAAACCTTCCTGAATATCCGTGGCCTTGATAACGTCAAAGACGCCATCAAGCACGTGTTCGCCTCTCTCTATAACGATCGTGCCATTTCCTATCGCGTACACAAGGGCTTTGCCCATGACGTGGTAGCGTTGTCGGCTGGTATCCAGCGCATGGTGCGCTCCGATACCGGTGCGGCGGGCGTGATGTTCACCATCGACACCGAGTCCGGTTTCGAGGACGTGGTATTCGTTACCGCCTCCTACGGCCTGGGTGAGACCGTGGTGCAGGGTGCGGTGAACCCGGACGAATTCTATGTGCACAAGCCGACGCTGCAGGCCGACCGCCCGGCTATCTTGCGCAAGACCATGGGTTCCAAGCTGATCAAGATGGAGTTCACCGACGCGTCGCAAGCTGGCCGCTCGGTACGCACCGTCGACGTGGCGCCGGAACTGCGCAAACAGTTCTCGATCACCGACGCCGAAGTGGCCGAACTGGCCCACTACGCGCTGATCATCGAAAAACACTATGCCCGCCCGATGGACATCGAGTGGGGTCGTGACGGCGAAGACGGCAAGCTGTACATCCTGCAGGCGCGTCCGGAAACCGTGAAGTCGCAGGAAAACCGCAAGGACACCCTGCGTCGCTACCGCCTGAACAGCAAGTCCACCGTGCTGTGCGAAGGCCGCGCCATCGGCCAGAAGATTGGCCAGGGCGTGGTACGCACCATCAAGGACGCCTCCGAAATGGATCGCGTACTGCCGGGCGATGTGCTGGTAACCGACATGACCGACCCGGATTGGGAACCGGTGATGAAGCGTGCCGCCGCCATCGTCACCAACCGCGGCGGCCGTACCTGCCACGCAGCGATCATCGCGCGTGAACTGGGCATCCCGGCCGTGGTAGGTTGCGGCGACGCTACCGCCGTGCTGAAAGAAGGCATGCAGGTCACCGTATCCTGCGCCGAAGGCGACACCGGCAACATCTACGACGGCCTGCTGGACGTGGAAATCGTTGACCTGGAACTGGACAAGATGCCCAAGTCCCCGGTCAAGATCATGATGAACGTGGGCAACCCGGAACTGGCCTTCGATTTCGCGCAGCTGCCGAACGAAGGTGTGGGCCTGGCGCGCATGGAGTTCGTGATCAACCGCCAGATCGGTATCCACCCGAAAGCGCTGCTGGAGTTCGACCGCCTGCCGGCCGACCTGAAAGCCACCATCAGCGACCGCATCGCCGGCTACGCCAGCCCGGTTGACTTCTACGTCGACAAGATCGCCGAAGGCGTGTCCACCCTGGCCGCAGCCTTCACCCCGAAAAAGGTCATCGTGCGCATGTCCGACTTCAAGTCGAACGAGTACGCCAACCTGATCGGCGGCCAACTGTACGAGCCGCACGAAGAAAACCCGATGCTGGGCTTCCGTGGTGCTGCCCGCTACGTGGCCGACAGCTTCCGCGATTGCTTCGAGCTGGAATGCCGCGCCATCAAGAAAGTGCGCGACGTGATGGGCCTCACCAACGTGGAAGTGATGATCCCGTTCGTGCGTACCCTGGCCGAAGCCGAGAAAGTCATCGAGATCCTGGCCGCCAACGGCCTGAAGCGTGGCGAAAACGGCCTGCGCCTGATCATGATGTGCGAACTGCCGACCAACGCGGTACTGGCCGAGAAGTTCCTGCAGTTCTTCGACGGCTTC
This sequence comes from Vogesella facilis, assembly GCF_042648525.1. Taxonomy (NCBI): domain Bacteria; kingdom Pseudomonadati; phylum Pseudomonadota; class Betaproteobacteria; order Neisseriales; family Chromobacteriaceae; genus Vogesella; species Vogesella facilis. Next base: position 1,680 of record NZ_JBHRXN010000001.1, on the reverse strand, counting down.
TCCATCGGCTCCAACGACATGACCCAGCTCACCCTGGGTGTGGATCGTGACTCCGGAGGCCCGATCGCCTCCACCTTCGACGAGCGTAACGAAGCCGTGAAAGCCATGCTGCACATGGCAATCCAGGCATGTCGCAAGCTCGACAAGTATGTAGGCATCTGCGGTCAGGGCCCGTCCGATCATCCGGACTTCGCCAAGTGGCTGGTAGAGGAAGGTATTGAAACCATCTCCCTCAACCCGGACACCGTGGTGGAAACCTGGCTGTACCTGGCCAAGGAATTGAACGTCTAAGGTTGGCCGCAAGGCTGCCTCTACGCCCGACAGCGCAACGGTTTCTCGCCGTTGCCCGCCTGTCGGGCGTTTTTCATGGCTATTTTCATGTAGTTATGCACCAACATTCCGCAGCCGAAAAGTGCGGTGGTAAACTGCCTTTAACCGAATTTATCAATAGCTTGCGATACGAGGACCAGCATGAGCCGTATCTCCCTTTCCCGTTTCCTGATTGAAGAACAGCGTCAGCACGGTGCCCTGCCGCCGGATCTGCGCCTGCTGATCGAAACCGTGGCGCGTGCCTGCAAGGCCATCGCCCATTCCGTCAACAAGGGCGCGCTGGCCGGTGTGCTCGGCGATGCCGGCACCGGCAACGTGCAGGGCGAGGCCCAGAAGAAGCTGGACGTGATCGCCAACGACATCCTGCTGGAAGCCAACGAGTGGGGCGGCAATCTTGGCGCCATGGCGTCCGAGGAAATGGAGCTGCCGCATTCCATCCCGGATCACATGCCGCGCGGCCGTTACCTGCTGATGTTCGACCCGCTGGACGGCTCCTCCAACATCGACGTCAACATCTCGGTGGGTACCATCTTCTCGGTACTGGAAGCACCGGAAGGCAATGCCCAGCCTACCGAGCAGGACTTCCTGCAGCCGGGCAGCCGTCAGGTCGCCGCCGGTTACGCCGTGTACGGTCCGCAGAACATGCTGGTGCTGACCTTCGGTCAGGGCGTGTACGGCTTTACTCTGGATCGCGAGCTGGGTTCCTGGGTGCTGACCAACCCGCGCATGCAGGTGCCGGAGACCACCAAGGAATTCGCCATCAACATGTCCAACCTGCGCCACTGGGAAGCACCGGTACGCCGCTACATCGACGAGATGCTGGCGGGTAGCGAAGGCCCGCTGGGCAAGGACTACAACATGCGCTGGGTGGCCTCTATGGTGGCCGAAGTGCATCGCATCTTGGTGCGTGGCGGCGTATTCATGTACCCGAAAGACGCGCGCGATCCATCCAAGCCGGGCAAGCTGCGCCTGATGTACGAGGGCAACCCGATGGCCTTCATCGTCGAGCAGGCGGGCGGTGTGGCCACCAACGGCCACCAGCGCATTCTGGATATTCAACCCGCAGGTCTGCACGAACGCGTGGCGGTATTCCTGGGCTCCAAAGAAGAAGTCGAGCGCGTTACCAGTTATCACCAGGGCTGATTACACCATCGTTCAAGCAAAAGGTTGGCCGCGGCCAACCTTTTTGTTTTTTTTCGCCCTTACAGATCAATCACTTGTCGAATTGATTAGGTTTTTTGCGGTTGCGGGTGTTGACGGGGGTCGGACTGGTGGGTATAGTTCGCCTCCTCTGCTGACGACGCAACGAAACGAAGTCAGCCCGCTCTTTAACAAACCAAATAACCGATA